>JAGXIP010000091.1 GCA_024635585.1 Saccharicrinis sp.
ATGCAAAGACTCCAAATGATTATAGATGAGGCAAACGAATTGGATATGGTGGTTATCCTTGGTCTTTTTTACTTTGGACAAGATGAGCGACTCGACGATGAAGCCGCCATAAAAAATGCCGTTAACAACACCATCGACTGGTTGTTCGAGCACAACTATCAGAACGTACTAATTGAGATAAACAATGAGTGCGACATACCAAAGTATGACCATGAGATACTACAGCCCGAAAGAGTACACGAATTAATAGAACTTGCCAAAAGTAAAGAAAAAGATGGCTATCGCTACTATGTGAGTACAAGTTTCCGTGGCAATCGCGTGCCCGACGACAAGGTGGTGCAAGTTTCAGATTTTGTTTTGCTGCATGGCAATGCAGTGCGTCAGCCTGAGCGGATAACAGAAATGGTAGAGCTAACCCGCCAATTGGAATCGTACCGTCCCATGCCCATCGTATTTAACGAGGACGACCACTATGCGTTCGATGAGCCTGCCAATAACATGATCAATGCTTTTATTGCCCATGCTTCCTGGGGATATTTTGATTTTAGAGGAGTAAAAGGGCACCAAGGATCAGAAGTGGACGAACCCTTCGAGGATGGTTTTCAGACTGTTCCCGTAGATTGGACCATCAGTTCGGAACGTAAAAAATCCTTTTTTGAGTTTTTATCTAAAGTATCAGGTCTTCATAACGAATAGCTCAACATATAAAATATCCACAAATATGTAAGACATATTATCTTGCATAAGTTCGTAATGACTGATCTCAATTAATGAAAATGTATTAAACCAATAATTAATTGACTGTTCAGTTTGTGGAATCATTATTAACCTTTTATCAAGAATTCTTGATAAAAGGTTAATTTGTTTTTATTTGATTTAGAATTAACCGTGCTGTTTTATAGCGATGTAGAGCAGCTCAAATTTATTCATGTTATGTATCATTTTGCCAAATTACCACTTCATGAGTTGTGATAAATGATTGTGTTAATGGAGCCATCCGTATCAATATTATTTCGAAGGGTTCTCTGCGTTTGTAGGCCTTTCTGACAAACTAAAAAAAAGCGCCTAAAACATTGGTTTTAAGCGCTTTTAACGATTTTTAATGTGTGTGTCTGTGCCCAGAACAAGACTACATATTGTATCGTAATGCCTTAATAATCAATGTTTTTAGGCATTGTGAAATCTATAGGTCTCGTATTGGTCTCACGAATGTAAATTGACCACATATAAAGGTATGAATTATATAATGAATTGGAATGAAAAAATGTTATTTTTTCATTGTATTAGTGAAAGTTTTTTCATGAAGTGTAATATCTATCGTGTATTCTGTATTATTGTATGGAAAGGGTGATAATTAGTGAAAGCTTGTCCTGTTGTTTTCAGAATGGCTGTCAGCATTCTTCCGGCATATGGAACTCCTTCACTCGGGCAATGTATTTATAAAAACCGGAGTTTTGGGAGTCTGGTAAGGAAACAAATATTTACCTAGGTCAGAAGTAGAAAGAAACCCAGATCGACCACTACCACGGATTTGCTATTGCCGACTCCTTTTTGGAACACTATTTTATGAGTCTTGTTTTTAAGTGTTTGTCAAATTGTTTGGTAAGTTTTACCAGGTTGTAGATTTGGTTACCAAATCCAAAGCTGGTTGCGCAGAGAAGCCAATCCGAAGACAACGAGCTGTTGAGTGAATTAGAAAAATTCGCAAAGTTGCTTATCAAGAAATAAGTACCACAGAATTATTTTCGACATCAAATTACTAAAAATTAATCCCCATAAGCACAAAAGGCTTGTTCAGGAATAATATCATTTTATAGATAGGTCAGCAGAATAATACGGCCTATGTATTGTTGCGCACCGTGCAAAAAAATATTCAAATAAACCGACTTTGCAAATTCAACCTTTAAGCCCCTCCAGAACAAAATTATCAAAACGAGTGTATATTCAGGAAGAAGAAAAAACATATGGAGATGATATTTTCACATTTTTGTTTCTAATATACAATGTTATTACTAAACGGGGTTATTACGTTTATGAAGTAATGAATCGCAGCATTGTGTCCTTTGCGTTTAATTGTATATTTTTACGAAAATTTACATTTGCCCTCGGTGACCTTAAAAGTAACGGATAATATAATAGTGAGGGGTAATGGAAACGTTCGTAAAATTGGATTTATGAAGCTTATTTATATACTGTTTATATATATTTTTTTGAATGCAGGAATTAAGGATGCCCAGAGCCAAACCTACGGCTTAGGATTTAAGGGGCCTCAATACACCTTGGACGAACGAACAGAATTAAACCTGACACCAGATGGGTTTATGGATTTTAAAGATGAGTTTGAGGTATCGTTTGATATACTTTTAAATTTAGATGTTAAGAAATCATATGGTTATGTTTTTAGGTTAATGGATCAAAGCGGTTGGAACATTGATTTGGTAAAGTCAGACACTGAAAACGATACCACCAAGTTTCACTTGGTCAGTGGTAAAACAAATTCGGTTGTTAATTTTGATTTTCATAACGATTTGTTGAAGGATTGGAAAAAAATACGTATAAAATTTTTCTTAACCGAAAACAGAATAATCTTATATACTCCTGATACATTCTTTGTAGAGGATAACCTAGGTCTCACAAAAAAAAGCAAGTGCAAAATAATTTTTGGATCCAATGATTATAAACAATTCAAGTCAACGGATGTACCATCAATGAACATTAAGGATATACGGATATTAGAAAAAGGAAAGATTAAATATCACTGGTTATTGAATGAAAAGGAGGGTGAAGTAGTCACAGACAAGATAAGGGAAAGCAAAGCTGTTGTTGCCAATCCACAATGGTTAAAACCAGAATATCAAACGTGGAAACAAGAGCTGAACGAAAGGGTGAACGGTAATACCTTGATTGCTTTCGATGATAGAAATGAATTGATTTACGTGATTCTGGAGCAAGAATTGTTTGTGTACTCAGTTAAAACAAAAAATATTTCAAGGTTTCCTTACAAAAACAAGCCCCAATTTAGATTGATGGGCTGTCAGGCATTTTACAATGTGCAAAACAACCGTGTTTATGTTTACGATTTAGACACCAAACAAACCTATTGTCTCGATTTAGAAAACAGGGTGTGGGAAGATAACGATGGCACACGGACATTTGAGACAGAGTACCTGCACCATAGTAAATTTTGGCACGAAAAGGATCAATCGCTTTATGTTTTCGGTGGTTACGGTCAATACAAGTACAAAAAAGAGGTTTCCCGCTTCGATTTGAAAAATCATACTTGGTCGATCATCCCAAACGAAGGTCAAGTTTTTTCCTCACGTTATATGGCGGGTGTGGGCTATAATAACGATACCATTTATCTGCTGGGAGGTTATGGTAGCGCATCGGGCGATCAATTGATAAACCCAACGAGTTATTACGATTTGATTGCATATTCTGTCAAGAACAAAAACTTTGTGCGAAAATTCGAGATTGCATCTTTGATTCAGGATATGTGCATCGCCAATACGATGTATATAGATGCTAAGACAAGAACCTTTTATGCACTCGGATACGAAAAGGTGAAGTACGAGGGTTATCTGCAACTGCTTGGCGGGTCTTTGGATCGTCCCGATGTTAAACTAATGGGCGATCGTATTCCATATAAGTTTTTAGATACGGACTCGTATGCTGACTTGTTTTATTCGGCAGGCGAAAAGAAACTGCTTTCCTATACCTCTTTCTATAACAGGGAAGAGCATATGACAGAGGTGCGGTTATATTCAATAAGTTTTCCTCCCAATCAGATAAAAGTAAATGTTAGCACTTCTGAAAAATTGATAAGGTATTATTGGGTATTTATTGCTTTGAGTATTGTTCTGCTCGTTTTTGCGGCACGCTGGTATATTAAACGAACCAAAGGGAAGCCGGAAGTGGAGAGCACCCCCACCGATGGAGCGGCACCTATGGATGAGATAGATGCAGAACTGACCGCAGCGTTACCCCAGCCAGAAAAAACAGAACATGTTGATTATAGATTGATACTCTTTGGTGGATTTCAAATTTTCTCCAAAGAAAAAGAAGATTTTACCAACAGGTTTACACCCCTCTTAAAAGAACTGTTCTTATTGATATTATTGCATACCTATAAAAACGATAAGGGGATATCGTCAAATAAACTTATTGAATACCTATGGTACGATAAATCGGAAAAAAGCGCGAGCAACAATCGATCCGTCAATATTGCCAAGTTACGAAGTGTTTTAGACGAATTAGGAGGTATTACTCTGACAAGTAAAACAGGTTATTGGAAAATGATATTGAGCGACGAAGTGCAATGTGACTATGTGGATCTTTTGCGGATCACCGATTCCAAGGTTAACCTAACGCAACAAAAAGTGTTACAGCTTATGGAAATAAGCCATCAAGGCACTTTCCTTAGCAATGTGAGCTATGCATGGCTCGACGATTTTAAATCTGCCGTATCCGATTCCATCGTGGATACTCTGGTCGAATGTGCACAGTCGTGGGATATTCAGTCAAATGCTGAATTCATCATTTTACTTTCGGACTGTATCTTTAACTTTGATCCTATTAACGAAGAGGCGTTAAAATATAAATGCAAAGCCCAATTTTTAATGGGCAAGCATAGCTCGGCCGAAAAAACCTATCAAAAATTTGTTAAGGAATATAAAGTGCTTTACGGCGAAGAATACACAAAATCGTATCGCGACATAATAAAATAGTCAAAGCCCCGTACCTGTTCCGCTTGTATAAGATCCAGCACTCATAGGAGGAATTGGATCCTGAGAACGTACGAGTCATCTTTTCCACCCCTTGCCATAGATGTTTATCTATTTACCTCAAAAATATTCATGTGGTCACTTTACCTGACCCTAAAATTTCCTGTAGACTTTTTGTAATCCTCTTTATATCAAAAAGCATCCAATAAATCATTGTTATTCAACCTGATGTGGCTATTGCATTAAAATGAATGTGGACTTGTTAATATTGTTAACCACTTATTAATACTTTATTATTGGCAATATCTAATTTTCGGGGAATTAAAAGAAAATCGCTTCTGTCGTATGGCAAGTAGCGTCTAACTTTTAAAAACCATAATTATTTTATTGAGATGAAAAAAATTCTATTCACCACAGTTTTTCTTTTAGCCATGTGCTTGTCAACTGCAGTGCAGTCGGCAAATATCGTGTATCCTTGGCGTTCTACAACGGCCATTGTGCAAAGTGGCAACAGTTTTGAGGTATGGTTCAATGCCGATCCCGGGCAGTCTGTTAACTCGACTGAGCTGCGAGGTTCCTACCATACGGTAACTTGCTCCCATTCCATTTTAGAAGGTGACTGGCAGTACGATCCCTTGTCGGGAAATAGGTACAATACAAAAATTACGGTCACCGTGCCGTCCGAAACCCCTGCCGACCGTTACGATCTGGTTTTAAAAACTTCAAGCCACGATCAGGTTTCCTACGGTGGCGTTAAGGTTGTTAGGGCGTTCAAAGAGAATTACTATATCATGCACATATCGGATGGGCATATTTTTCAGAATGGGTACGATGCCAATTTATTGCTGGCGCGCAAGTCGGTAATGATAGACATTGCCAATATAATGGACTGTCAGATGATTATTGAAACTGGCGACAACATGTATAATGTCAGGAACCATCCGGAAAGAGAAGGATACTATTTTCTGGGTGTTGATGAAGAAAATATAAAAGGAATGGCCAAGGCGAGCGCCGCAACCTTTCTGGTACCCGGCGATCATGACGGGCATACTGCTAACGACTGGCCTCAAGCTGAGGTGGATGTTAATTCCGACTTTTTCAATGATTATTGGGGAATGCAAAACACCAATTTTAAATATGGCAACGGACGTTTTATGATGTTCAACAATGCTTGGGACGTCTCCACCACTAGCGGCAAGCAACATCAATATCAAACCGAAGATGCCGTGGCATGGCTGGACGATGCAGGTTCAGGGGGTAATTTTTTTATGACGGCAGGGCATTGTTACAACAAAATGCACGAGTTTGTGAATGCCAGCGAACCGCTTGATCTGGTACTCGCCGGCGACAAGCACCATATACGAACCAATAACCCTTACGAATTTTACCCCGGAAGTGCCAAAGTGGCCTACATAGCGGGTTCTATCAGGGATCATTTTGAATTTAACCTGTTTGAGGTAAACAATACAGCCGGTACTTTTTCCACCGTATCCGGCACAAACGGCGTTGTTGAGGTGCTGGCCAGCGGTGACCAAAATGTGCGCGCTAGCTGGGAGCCAAAACTGACGCTCGTTTACACCAACCTTAACGATGGTAGTGCAATGGAAAACAGAGCCACCATCGTCAATAAATATAATTTCCCCATCAAAGGCGCAAGGGTACGTTTCGTAATGCCGTTGGAATCCCTATACAATGTTACAAAAGGACAAATTGTACAATCCTTTGATGGTACCTTGGTACATGTTGTGGATGTAAGCGTTGACTTGGAAGCGAATAGTACCACCGAAGTAAATATTGCCCCCTCGGACAAAGTAGATTTGTGTCCCGACGACCCCTCTAAAATGGAACCCGGCGAATGCGGCTGTGGTGTGCCAGAAAGTGTCTGTAATCCTATTGGTGTTGTAGGCGTAGATGTTTTGGAAGCTGCGGCAAATTTATATATGAATACTTCCATCCAGTTGAACGCAAGCATAGAACCCTCGGATGCTACCAATCAATCCGTTCGATGGTCAAGCAGTAACGCCGCGGTGGCTACAGTAAACACAAACGGGTTTGTTACTGCCATGGATTCCGGCACCGCTACCATAACTGCAACAGCGGAAGATGGAGGAAAGACGGCATTTTGCGAAATAACCGTTATCCCTGATTTTTTGACACTGCAGGCCGAGGATGCCCTATTTAACGGACCGGTAGCCGTTGCTGATCAGGATGGGTACAACGGAACGGGGTTTGTTGATTTTACGAACTCATCCGACGATTATATTACTTGGGAGGTGGATGTAGAATCTAAGGCTGCCTATTCTCTTTCGTTCCGGTATGCACTGCTTGCCGGGAACAGACCCCTTAAACTGACCATTAATAATGAAGTTAAAATACCATCCTTGGCATTCCCTTTTACGGGCAGTTGGTCAACCTGGGGATACTACCGGACAACGCAATTGTTAAATGCAGGAAAGAATACCGTAACGCTTACCGCAATAGGCAACAGTGGAGGTAATTTTGATGAGCTGGCTATCAGCGAGTCCCAAGTGAACACGGGTCTAGGCGATTTGAAATCTGGGGCGGATGTAAAATCAGTCTGTATCTATCCCAATCCCTATAGCCGGGGCAAATTATACGTTGATATGGTTGGCTTTGAAAATCAGGGTCAAGTTCGGTTAAGGATATATAATCTGATGGGACGCTCCATATATCAGAAGATATTCCAAAGCAGCACACAAATAGAATTGAACCTACCAGGAAGACTGACCGAATCCGTTTATTTTGTTTCGGTGGAATCAAGTGATGGGAAAGTGACTGAAAAATTGATTGTTAGATAATTAAATTTTAAAGGGATTAACGAATCATTGTTTCTCAGAGACGGAAGTGACCTATATGAATTTAGAGCAGTGACAATTAACCTATACATCTTTCTAAAACATTTTTTAATTTAATAAGAATGGATTATGAATGAAAAGATATTTGGTATAGCATATGAATGTCCATTTAAAATAAGAAAAGATAATTGTCCTGTAAACTTGATAAAATTACTTTCATTTAAAGAAAAAGTTGGTTGGATTGTCCTTCAAAATAATGAGGATATTCAAACGATAATACGTCAACATGATTGCTGTTCGAAAAGACGAGAACAAAAAATTTATGATGAAGGGTGTAGATTAAAAATCGGAACCTGAAATAGGTTCCGATTTTTTTGAAATTTCCGTATTTTATTATCGCACAGTTAATACACTTATATACAATGCTTTAATGTCGAATGCGTGCCAGATTGTATTTGTTTGTTAATATTGTTAATGGCTTGTTAATGCAATTTTAACAGTGAACTCTTTCTTTGAATTAAATTAAAAAATATGAGTAGGGCGGAATATTCAGAAACAGAAATGATAAAAAAGTGCACCCTGTTTATAATCAATAATAACAGAAAGAGTATTGAGATGAAAAAATCCGAAAGAATAATTTATATAATTTTTTGTATGCTTTTAGGTTTGCCCATGCAAAGCCAGCCGCGTCATGTTCGAGGTGATGTTTACACTAATAGTGTCAATCAAGCATCCTCAAATTCTTCGGCACATAAAAATAAAAGTCCCATAGAAGTTGACCATTCTATCACTGGTAAAATATTATGTGGCTACCAAGGATGGTTCAATGCAGCCGGCGACGGTTCAGATTTAGATTGGAAGCACTATTCGAATGGAGGAATTTTTGCGCCTGGTAAGTGTTCTATCGACTTATGGCCTGATGTTTCGGAGTATGGCTGTGATCAACTTTATGAAACCAGTTTTAAAAATGCAGATGGCTCAGCTGCCAAGGTTTTTAGTTCGGCAGATGCAGAAACCGTGGATCTTCATTTTAAATGGATGGAAGATTACGGCATCGACGGTGTTTTTGTTCAGCGGTTTATTTCAAACACAACGAACGCCAAATTGCACCGCAACATGAATAAAGTATATGATAATTGCTTCACGGGTTCTGTCGTTCATCAGCGATTGTTGAGTGTAATGTACGATTTGTCAGGTAGTAAAAGGGATGTGGTAGCCAATACCAAGAGAGATTGGAAAATGTTGGTGGATAAATACCAGGTAAACGATGCGGAAAAAACAAACATACTTACCCATAAAGGCAAAGCTGTTGTTGCCATTTGGGGAGCGGGTTTTAGTGATAGAGAATATACATTAAACGATATTATTGAACTGATACGATTTTTTAAAACCGATCCGGTGTATGGTAATTGTTCAGTACTGCTTGGCGTGCCTACCGGATGGAGGAATCTTGAGCGCGATTGCATCAGCGATACCTTGGTACACGAGGCCATAAAATTGGCCGACATCGTTCATCCGTGGACTCCAGGTCGATATAACTCATTAGACGGAGTCGATAAGCATAATGTAAGTTACACACTTGAAGATAAAGAATGGTGCGACAAGAATAATTTGGCTTACATGCCGGTCGTCTTTCCTGGTTTTAGCTGGTACAATCTTAAAAACGGGGAAGCACCGTTAAATGCCATCCCCCGTTTAAAAGGTGATTTTTTTTGGCGGCAATTGTATAACGCCATTTCTGCCAAAACCGAGATGATCTATGTGGCCATGTTCGACGAAATGGACGAAGGAACCTGCATTTTCAAATGCGCCGATAATCCTCCGGTAGGAACAAGTCCCTTTGCCACTTACGAAGGATTGCCCAGTGATTATTATTTGTGGTTGACAGGTAAGGCAACGCAAATGCTAAAAAAGGAAATGCCTTTGTCGGTTGAGAAACCTGCATATAAATAGGGATGGCTCCGAAAATATTATTTTTAAAAATTTGAATAACAAAAAACTAATTAAAATGACAAAATTACTTTTTGGCTCCTTGATTCTTATTCTTGCCCATACGGCATGTAATAACAAAACTCAGGAGGTGGTTGAGAGTAGGGACAATACCATGTATGTCAATGCTTTCATTGGAACGGGTGGTCATGGCCATACCTTTCCGGGGGCAACAACGCCCTATGGTATGGTGCAGTTGAGTCCGGATACACGGACTATAGGTTGGGATGCCTGCGGGGGTTATCATTATACCGATAGTTCCATTATCGGCTTTAGCCATACTCATTTGAGCGGTACCGGCATCAGCGATTTAGGCGACATTTTATTCATGCCTTTTGTGGGCGAAGCAAAAATCGACTCCGGCATGCCTGATAATCCTGATCTGGGCTATAGGTCGCGTTTTAGTCACGACGACGAAGAGGCGGAGCCCGGTTATTATTCTGTGATGCTAAAAGATTACAACATCAAAGCAGAGCTCACTGCAACAGCACGCACGGGTTTTCATAAGTACACGTTTCCCGAAAACGAGCAGGCAGGTGTAATTATAGATTTGGCTCATAACATTTATGGAGATCGGCGTCCTGAGCATACTTTTAAGGTAATCAGCGATACCGAAGTAGAAGGTTTAAAACAATCAAGCGGTTGGGCCGAAGACCAGTATGTTTATTTTTATGCCAAGTTCAACAAGCCATTTTCGTATAAGATATTTGAAAACAGCGAACTGCTGGATAGCGGGGAGGTAAGCAAGGGTAAAAATGTAAAGGCCGTTCTTTTCTTTGATATGGAAGATAAAGAGGAGCTATTGGCAAAAGTGGGAATATCGGCTGTTGATAATCAGGGAGCCAAGAGTAACCTGGAAAATGAAAACCCAGGATGGGACTTTGGGCAAATAAAAATGGAAGCGCACAACAAATGGAAGGAAGAACTGGGCAAGATAAATATTACCGGCGGCACCCAAGACCAGCGCACCATATTTTACTCATCGCTATACCACTCTGCAATTAGTCCATATGTTTTTAACGATGTAGATGGGCGTTACCGTGGCATGGACAATAAAATACATCAGACGGAAGGAAGCGATATGTACACCGTTTTTTCCTTATGGGATACATTTAGAGCCAATCACCCATTGAAAACGATCATAGATCCGGAGCGGAACAACGCATTTATCAACTCATTGTTGACGCAGTACGATCAAGGTGGCGTTTTGCCCATGTGGGAGCTGGTAGGTAACTATACGGGATGCATGATCGGATATCACGCCGTGCCTGTAATAGTAGATGCATATAACAAGGGAGAAAGGGATTTTGATGTGGAAAAAGCGTATAAAGCCATTGTTGAAGCGTCAGAATACAGAACCGAAGGTATACTTTTCCCTTCGGAGGGTGTAAAGGAAAAACTGATGCCCAAAGCCAAGCAACAAAATATAGAGCTCGGCTACATTCCCGCCGACTTGTCAACACAGTCGGTTTCCAAGGCATTGGAATATGCCTACAACGATTGGTGTATTGCACAAATGGCCAAAGAGTTGGGCAAGATGGACGATTACGAACGTTATATGGAACGTTCGGGCAGATATGCCAACTATTACGATAGTGAAACAGGCTTTATGCGCGGGAAAAATAGCGACGGGAAATGGAGAGAACCGTTTGACCCAAGGTTCTCGATGCACCGCAAAGACGACTATACCGAGGGCAATGCTTTTCAGTGGTCGTGGTTTGTGCCCCAGGATGTGGAAGGACTGATAGAATTGGTTGGAGGTAAAGAGCAATTTATCACCAAACTGGATACCTTGTTTGCCACCAGCTCCCATTTGGTAGGGGATGAAGTGTCGGGCGACATCACCGGCTTAATAGGACAATATGCACACGGAAACGAACCAAGCCACCATATTTCGCACATGTACAACTTTGCGGGGCTATCATGGAAAACACAAATGATCAACGACCAAATTATGAACGATCTGTATTTCAACGATCCCAACGGTGTAGCCGGTAACGAAGATTGCGGGCAGATGTCGGCGTGGTACGTATTGAACGCCATGGGCTTTTACTCCTTCTGTCCCGGAAAACCCGTTTACTCCATAGGCCGTCCATTGTTCGATAAGGTAGAAATACCATTAACAAATGGAAACACTTTTACCGTAAGGGCCAAAAATAACAGTATCGAAAACAAATATGTGCAATCGGTAAAATTGAATGGCACGGAACTCACAAAACCATTTTTTACGCACGAGGATATTATCAACGGTGGCGTCCTCGAATTTGAGATGGGTGTTACTGCAAACAAATCTTTGTTTAATTGATATAAAAACTTGAGTATGATTTCGCTATGTAATAAATGTTTGGTAGTTGCATTACTGGTGTTCAGTATTTCCTGTTCGGAAAGAGAGGAAAAACCATTCTCTTTTGTTCAGGTATGCGATACGCAACTAGGGATGGGAGGTTACGAACATGATGTTAAATCATTTGAAATGGCCGTTAAATCGATAAATGAGCTCAACCCTGATTTCGTTATTATATGTGGCGACCTTGTTCATCATGCTTCCGACAGCTCCTATGCTGATTTCTTAAAAATCAAGGAAGGATTTAAAATGCCTTGCTACGTTGCGGCGGGAAATCATGATGTGGGAAATATTCCAAATGATACAACACTTGGTTATTACCGCAAAACGATCGGCGAGGATTATTACGAATTCAAAAATAAAGGATATTCGTTTATTGTAACCAACTCCCAATTATGGAAAGCAAATGTTGCGCACGAATCAGAAAAACACGATAAATGGTTTAAGGAAACGCTTTTGAGTCCTGGTGCTAAAAAGAATCCTGTATTTGTAATTGGACATTATCCCTTATATACTGAGTTCCTCGAAGAAGAAGAGCACTATTTTAATTTCCCTTTAAATAAAAGGCAGGAGTTGTTAAAATTATTTTCTCAAAACAATGTTATCGCGTACTTATCCGGTCATACACACAAGATGGTGATCAACAAGTATAAAAATATTCAGTTAGTCAGTGGAGAAACTACCAGTAAGAATTTTGACAAACGACCTATGGGATTTCGGCTTTGGCAGGTTTCACCTGATACCATAAAACAAGATTTTGTGGCCCTGGAGCCTTCAATGTATCAAATTAAAAATGATTAGATGAAACAGATATCAATACTCAGTATTTTACTTGTCATGTATTCAATCAGTACGATAAGTGCACAGCGTAAGCATGGAGAAACATCACAATATACTACTTACAAAGGGCTTGTTATGGCTGGTTACCAAGGTTGGTTCAGAGCTCCCGGTGATGGATCCGACCGCGGTTGGGGACATTATGGACGTGGAAATAAGTTCGACGCCGATAATGTTACCATAGATTTTTGGCCCGATGTAACCGAGTATGAGAAAACCTACCCTACTTCGTTTAACGATGCCAAGGGAAAGGCGGCCAGAGTGTTCAGCTCGGTTGACAAGAGCACCATCGACCTTCATTTTAAGTGGATGAAGGAATATGGGGTGGATGGGGTTTTTATGCAGCGATTTTTTAATGTGACGCGTAATTATGATGATCCCAATAAAACGGAGGACAAAATTCTGAAAAACGCCTTGAGCGCAGCCAAAGAAAATAACAGAGCCATCGCCTTAATGTATGATTTATCGGGACTGAAAGCCAACGGTGAAGATTGCTCTTCGGTGATCGAAGATTGGAAGATGTTGGTGGATAAGCTTAAATTAACTAGCCAAGGCGAAAATCAAACCTACCTATATCATAATGGTAAACCTTTGGTGGCCATTTGGGGTGTCGGTTTTCCCGATCGCCCTTACAACATCCGAAACATTGGATTAAACCGCCTGATCGATTTTTTAAAAAATGATCCGGTTTATGGTGGGTGTTCAGTTATGTTAGGCGTCCCAACTTACTTTAGAGACTTAGATAAAGATTGCTTACCTGACCCTTATTTACATCAATTGATTGAGACGGTTGATATTGTATTGCCTTGGATGGCACAACGCTTTACGCCATTGGTTCAAAAGCCCTTCGATCACATCCGTGATCATGTGATAGCCGATATTAAATGGACAAAAAAGCATGGTGTGGATTATGTACCGCTTGTTTGCCCCGGATTTAGCTGGCGAAATCTTTCTCTGGGAGAACCGGACTTGGCACGTTATACGGCCTATGGTGCCATTCCGCGTTTGGGTGGTCGTTTCTATTGGGACCAGATGGCAACCATGATTAATGCCGGTGCTGAAATGATTTATGTGGCCATGTTCGACGAGATAGACGAAGGTACAGCCATTATGAAAGTATCGGATACACCACCAAATAGCGATAAAGCCCATTTTGTGGATAACGACGGGATGCCATCTGACCACTATCTGTTTTTGACAGGACAGGGAGCCAAAATGTTAAGGAAAGAGATTCCGGTAATTTTAGAGATGCCTGTTCAATCTTTTAAATGAAATATACCTTCAGCCAATGGAAGAACAGAAAAACACATTAACCAACGAATTGAATGTCTTAAAAAAGATACCTCTCAGATTCACGACATCGTAGTTTGAGGAATTAGGTGTAACATGCTATGACTTTTTTTAGTGGGTGTTTGGATATTTCCTGACTTATGCAACAACGGCAACAGACGAAATTAAAAACAACTTTAGACAAAAAGCATGAATGTGATTCTAAATTTAGAGTCTATCAGAATATACTTTTTTTGCCACTATTTAAATATTATGTTTGGTTTGAACACCTTTATTAATCTAACAAAGTATATTTTACAAAAAAAATAAAGCAATTAATTGGAAGTTACAGCTCAGGTTCTTTTATGGAATGTATAATATGACCTATTTATTAGCAAGGTAGTATTTTTTTTGCGTGTCCAATTGAATGGCAAAGCTAAGGCTATGGAATATATTGGCTTCTCTTTTAATCCAAGTGTCGATA
>JAGXIP010000092.1 GCA_024635585.1 Saccharicrinis sp.
CAAGTCCCCTGCCCTGCAATCACTTCCTTTTGGTTGTAGGGATGAACCATGATAGCACCCGACTCCAGCAGTATTTTTTCCAATGTTTCCTCGCGAGCGGGTAGGTTGGGTTCACAAAAAGTGATGATACCGCCATAACCACCTACGGCATTCTTTTTTATTTGGGGCGAATTTTTTGGCATCGCAATATAAGCGTGTATGCCGCGTATTTTGGCCGCGAGGGCCAATGCTGCGGCGTGATTGCCCGAAGAGTGCGTTGCCACACCTTTGGCAGCTTCGGCATCGCTTAAGCCAAAAACCGCATTGCAAGCACCCCTAAATTTAAAGGCGCCCACCTTTTGAAAGTTCTCGCATTTAAAAAATATTTCGGCTCCGGTTATTTGGTTAATGGCCGAGCTTGTTAAAACAGGTGTCATGTGGATGTAAGGTTCAATTCTTACATAAGCATCTTCAATATCGGAAAAAGTAGGTAGGTGCATAAGGGTTGTGTGTGAGGGGTTATTAATTGTCAAAAGTAATATTAACAAATTCTTCCACTAAATAATTTAAAGAATCAAATATACCGAATTATAAGATGATATTGAAAATAAATACTCCGTAGGAGTTTCCTGTGCATAACCCCCAGTAAAACTGGGGGGATACCACGAAGAGTCGATACAACTCCGTAGGAGTTGACCAAAAAGGATAACTCCTGCGGAGTTGGTTCTACATGCTCTAAAGCCCCCAGTTGCACTGGGGGTTACTGTAGGGTAACACCTACGGCGTGCTTATTAAACAATAAAAAATCCCTGATTATCTCTTTCCTTTAAGAAATAATCAGGGATGATAACATCAGCATAAAGCTGAACTTACTTTATACAATCTATTCGACTAAAAAAGTGCATACGCAACAGTTAGTCCGCTCATTACAACGCTTACCATAGTCATCAGTTTAATCAAAATGTTTAAGGATGGACCCGAGGTATCCTTGAATGGATCACCTACTGTATCGCCCACCACACCAGCTTTGTGTGTGTCGCTTCCTTTTCCACCATAATTTCCTTTTTCAATAAATTTTTTGGCATTATCCCAGGCGCCTCCGGCATTGTTAAGGAATACGGCCAGAGTAAATCCTGTGGTTAATCCGCCCATCAGCAAACCTATAACGCCAGCCACACCAAACACTAATCCTACAATAATAGGAACGGCAATGGCCAATAAGGAAGGTAACATCATTTCCTGTTGGGCACCTTTGGTAGATATTTCTACACAGCGGGCGTAATCAGGTTTACCGGTACCCTGAAGTATTCCGGGTATTTCTCTAAACTGGCGGCGTACTTCATCAACCATTGAACCGGCTGCACGTCCTACGGCTTTCATGGTCATGGCGCAGAATACAAAGGCCATCATGGCACCCAAAAATAACCCGGCTAAAAGCAAGGGGTTAAATATAGATAAGTCGTAAAATACGGTGAAATCTTTTAACGTGGCATCGGTAATTACAACCGATTTAATACCTTCACCTACTTGAGTTGAAGAATCCAAGACAAATTGCATAGAATTCTGTAGTACTGTATCTCCATCAACAAGTCCCCTTTTAAGCCATATTTTAATTTCTTCGATATAAGCGGCCATCAAAGCCATGGCAGTTAAGGCGGCAGAACCAATGGCAAAACCTTTACCTGTTGCGGCAGTCGTATTACCCAACATATCCAAGGCATCGGTACGTTCGCGTACCTCTTTGGGTAAGTTGGCCATTTCGGCGTTACCACCAGCGTTATCGGCAATAGGTCCAAAGGCGTCGGTAGCAAGGGTAATGCCCAAGGTGGAAAGCATGCCCACGGCAGCAAAACCGATACCGTAAACCCCCTCTCCAAAATTATCGAATCCTCCCGCAGAACCAAAAGCGGCAATAATACCGCCAACAATAGTTACCACAGGTATCCAAGTGGAATACATACCTACTGCAATACCATCAATAATGGTTGTGGCAGGGCCTTGTTGGGCTTGTTTGGCGATGCCTTGCGTAGGTGCGTAACCGTCGGAAGTGTAATACTCCGTTCCCTGACCGATAATAACACCCGCGATAAGACCGGCAACCACAGCACCAAAAATACCCCATGTAATCCAGTTCAAAGCGGCCATTCCGGCAATAGCCATCAGTATAAGTACGGAGCTTCCCCCGGTTCCAATGAGTAAAGAGTTGAGCAGCCCTTTTGCGTTGGCATCTTCTTTAGTACGCACCATGAATATACCCACAATAGAAAGCAATATCCCAATGGCAGCCACCAACATAGGCGCTATTACCTTGGACGACATATCATCTCCGGAATTTACCGAAAGCGCAGCACCCAAAGCCGCAGTAGCTAAAATAGAACCACAATACGACTCATATAAATCGGCACCCATACCGGCCACATCGCCTACGTTATCGCCAACGTTATCGGCTATGGTAGCAGGGTTGCGGGGATCATCTTCAGGAATACCTGCTTCAACTTTTCCAACTAAATCGGCACCCACATCGGCAGCCTTGGTGTAGATTCCACCACCCACACGAGCAAACAGAGCTTGGGTAGAAGCTCCCATACCAAAAGTTAACATGGTGGCCGTAATCTCAATCAGTTTTTCGCCCTCAGCCATACCGGCATGAACAAAAGTTAACCCCAAGGCCGAAAACCCTGTGGCCATGTGCTCAGCCGTATAAACAACTTTGGTTAATAGCAGATACCATAACGAGATGTCCAGCAAGCCGAAGCCCACCACTACAAGTCCCATTACGGCGCCACTCCGGAAAGCTACTTTAAGTCCTTTGTTTAGCGAAATAGAAGCACCCTGTGCAGTGCGTGCCGAGGCAAAAGTGGCCGTTTTCATCCCTAAGAAACCGCAAAGTCCCGAGAAAAAACCACCCGTTAAAAAGGCCACGGGGACAAAGGGATTTTGCACACCCATGTAAGCCAAAATGCCAAGAATGATGAACAACACCACGAATACTATACCCACCACTTTATATTGCCGCGATAAATAAGCCATGGCACCGTCTCGAACGTACTGTGCAATTTCCTTCATTTTGTCTGTTCCTTCGGAACTTTTCATCATACTTTTAAAAAAGTACCAAGCGAATACCAAGGCCACAAGCGATGACACAGGTATAATCCAAAATAATTGTGTTACCATAATAACAATAGATTTAATTTGTTTTTGATTCTGTGTAAGAAAATAATATGATTCGTTAATATATATTATTCAACTGCTAAAAAATCAGATACGGTGTACACTTTGGCTACATGCTTTGTTACTAAAAGCCTGCAAAAACTGCCTTGTTTTTCAAACGCTCAATATAATAAAAATTGATTGGTACTTGCCATTCAAATGTAATTAATTGTAATAAATTGAATAAAAGTATTTCTCATCAAAGCAACCTGCTCAATTAAAAATTACGGTGATAAAAACGTATATTTGGCGGTGAAACTTCAAGGTGAGGAAATCTACTCTTCGCCAAAACCAACAGAATAGAAGATATAAGCATAAATGATAGATCCCAGTACAGTTGATAGAATAGTAGAAACATCGCAGGCACAAATCATTGAAGTGGTGTCGGAATTTGTTTCGTTGCGGAGGCGCGGCGTCAACTATATAGGAAACTGCCCTTTCCATAACGAAAAGACACCCTCATTCACCGTTTCGCCGCACAAAGGTATATACAAATGTTTTGGCTGTGGAAAAGGGGGCAATGCCGTTAATTTTTTAATGGATGTAGAGCAGATATCTTTTGTGGATGCGGTAAGGTATTTGGGCAACAAATTTCATATACACATCGAAGAGGTTGAGCTTAGCCCCGAACAGCAGCAGGTAAAAAACGACAGGGAAAGCATGATGGCCGTATCGGGCTTTGCGCAAAAATATTTTTCGCAGATGCTCCTAAAATCGGATGAAGGACGTTCCGTGGGATTATCCTATTTGAGAGAGCGCGGTTTTAGGGACGATATTATCCAAAAATTTGAATTGGGTTATTCGCCCGAAGCACGCTCGGCATTGACCGATGAGGCCATCAAAAAGAGCTATAAGTTGGAGTTTCTGGAAAAAGCGGGACTGACCATCGTGCGCGATGATTATAAGGCGGATAGGTTCAGGGGCAGAGTTATTTTCCCCATCCACAGTATTTCGGGTAAACCAACGGCTTTTGGCGGGCGGATATTAAAAACGGATGCCAAAACAGCTAAATATCTCAACTCCCCTGAGTCGGAGATTTATCACAAAAGCAAAATATTGTATGGTATTTATCATGCCAAAACCGAAATAACAAAAAAAGATAAATGCTATTTGGTGGAAGGTTATACCGATGTGATTTCTTTTCATCAGGCCGGGGTAATTAACGTGGTGGCCTCTTCGGGCACAGCACTTACCGTGGATCAGATACGACTTATAGCCCGCTTCACCCCAAATATTACCATTATTTACGATGGCGACGCTGCCGGGATAAAGGCTTCGTTGCGGGGGATCGATTTGGTGCTGGAACAAGGAATGAACGTAAAAGTACTTTTGCTACCCGAAGGCGAAGATCCCGATTCTTTTGCCAAGAGCAAAAACACCAAAGTATTAGAGCAATACATCAACGACAACGAAGGAGATTTTATCAAATTTAAAACAGGTTTGCTTTTAAAAGATGCCGAAAAGGATCCGGTTAAAAGAGCCGGTTTATTGCAGGATATTGTAAAAACTATTTCGGTTATACCCGATGTTATTGTGCGCGGCGAATACATAAAGGAATGTAGTGCCCTGATGAATGTGAAAGAGCAAGTGCTGTACAACGAAATTGGCAAGCTCACCCGTAAAGGAAGGGAGGAGAGTTACAAAAACAATTCTGCACAAATTCAGGCATCTAACATTGCCTCTGCAACAGCTGCCGCAAGCCCCTCATTTGCCACGGAAAACCCTTTTGAGGAAATAGAAAGAGAAATGATACGCCTGATTATAAAATTTGGCGATAGAAATATGATGGAAAAGGAAGATGGGGAGAAAGAGGATATTCCGGATGGTAGCATTACCGTTGGTGAGTATGTTTTGGCACAGTTAAAAGAGGATGAGCTTGAATTTATTAACCCTTTGTACAATAAGATTTTTAAATTGTACGACCAAAACAAAGATAATCCCGGGTTTAGCGCACTAAAGTTTTTTGTAAGTCATACCGAAAAAGATGTCAGCCATTTGGCTTCGGATCTGTTAAGTCGCGAATATACTTTAAGCAAAATACACCAGCGTTTTGGTGCAGGTAATTTGGACGAAGGCCTTAAATTGGACACTTTGGTGCCCAAAATAATGAACGAGCTAAAGCTGAAAAAAGTTAAGACATTGATTGAACAATACCAAAAAGAAATTAAAACGGTAGAACAGAATAAAGATGTAGAAAAGCTGTTGGAAATAATGCAGACCATGGTGAAATTGCAACAGCTTCAATCCTTATTATCTAAGGAGTTAGGAAACAGAACGATAGTGTGATATGATGAAATCGTTATCTAAAACTTCGCTTTTAAAGAATTAGATCTTGATACTTGATACTTACTACTCAATACTTATCTAAAACATGAAAACAGTAGAACATTTAGACACGGAAAGAATAGAAACCATCATCAAAAAATGTGATATTTGCTTTATCGGGGTGGTTGATGGCGATATGCCCTATGTGTTGCCCATGAATTTTGGCTACCGCGATAATGTCATCTATTTGCACTCGGCACCTGAGGGGCGAGTGGTTGACATCCTGAATAAAAACAGCAATATCTGCGTCACCTTCAGTACCGACCATGCGCTGGCCTTTCAGCATCCCGATGTGGCTTGCAGTTATCGTATGAAATCGAAAAGTGTGGTGGCCTGGGGAAAGGTAAGCTTTCAGGAAGATATGGAACAGAAAGAAGAAGCATTAAACATCATAATGGAGCAGTATTCCGACAAAAAATTTAAGTATTCCGAGCCCGCCATCCGAAACGTAAAAATTTGGGAAGTGCCCATTGATAAGGTCAGTTGCAAAGAATTTGGCGCCCCACACGAAAAATACCAAGGCGACCAAACGGTTAAAAGATCTTTTTAGTTGTGTACCTCTATTGACCTAACAGTCTAACGATCTATCAACCGAATATCTAACTATCTAAAATTCTAACAGTCTAAAAAAATGGTTTTAAATTATATTTGGATAGGATTTTTCCTGATTGCCTTTGTTGTGGCACTAGTCAAGCTAATCGTCTTTCAGGATATGGAAGTTTTCCCGAACCTGGTAAATGCCACTTACGAATTTGCCAAATCAGGTTTCGAAATATCCCTGGGACTTACCGGCGTGTTATCCTTATGGCTGGGACTAATGAAAATAGGTGAAAAAGGAGGTATGATAGCGATTATATCTAAGCTAATTGCCCCTTTGTTTAACCGCCTGTTTCCTTCCTTACCCAAAGGTCACCCCGCCTTCGGAACCATGATAATGAATCTCTCGGCCAATATGCTGGGGCTCGATAATGCGGCCACCCCCATGGGATTAAAAGCTATGGAGCAGTTGCAAGCTGAAAATAAAAATAAGGACGATGCCTCCAATGCACAAATCATGTTTCTGGTGCTCAACACCTCAGGCCTTACGCTCATCCCCATCAGCATTATGGTTTACCGCGCTCAATACGGCGCCGCTAATCCTGCGGATATTTTTCTCCCCATTCTGTTGGCTACATTCTTTTCTACCTTAGCTGGCGTATTAGCCGTATCCTACGTGCAAAAAATACGACTGGCCCATCCGGTCATTATAGCTTACCTTGGCGGCATGACCTTATTGGTAATGGGAGCTATTTACGGTGTATCGCTCATGGACAAGGACCAGGTAAAACTAGTTTCGAATGTGGGCAGCAACGTCATACTTTTTTCCATCATGATACTGTTTATCAGCATGGCAGCCTTTAAAAAAGTAAATGTATATGATGCTTTTGTTGAAGGTGCCAAAGAGGGTTTTCAGATAGCCATCCGCATTATTCCTTTTTTGATTGCCATTTTGGTAGCCGTAGGCGTTTTCCGCGAAGTAGGTGCCCTAAACTATATAACCGATGGTATTAAATGGACGGTAGCGGCTCTAGGCATGGACACCCGCTTTGTGGATGCTTTACCCACCGCCTTTATGAAACCACTCAGCGGTAGCGGAGCCCGTGGCATGATGATAGAAACCTTTGAAACCTTTGGGGTAGATTCCTTTGCGTCGAAGATAGCCTCCACCGTGCAAGGAGCAACCGACACCACCTTTTATATCATTGCCGTATATTTTGGCTCAGTAGGCATAAAAAACACCCGCCATGCCATTAGCTGCGGCCTGATTGCCGATTTTGTAGGTATCATTGCATCCATTATTATTGGGTATTTGTTTTTTGGATAGTAATACACACATGAAGCTTAAAATAAGGAATGTACCCTAGTTCTGTAATATGAATTTTTAAACTATAAGATTCACCTTCAATTTTCTATACTTTTGCATTTTTTTAATTGATCCATGTTATCCATTAAAATCTTCTTTAAGGAACGTAAGTATTTCGCACCTGCTTTTATATATACTTGCTTTGCCTTGGTGTTTAGTACATGGATCGTTTATATACCCTTCCTTGTTGAAAAACTTCAAATCTCGGAAGGTGAATTAGGAGTTGGGCTCTTCTTTTCTGCATTAGGTTCGTTTCTAATGACTCCAGTAAGCAATAGACTAACCTACATTATAGGTGTCGGGAAGCAAACTTTTATAGGTTTTATTCTCTTTAGCACCTCACTCTACGGAATTTTCCTTGCCCCCAGTTATACCCTCCTTTGTTTTGCACTTTTTTATTTTGGTATGATGAGTGCTGTATTTGCCATAGCGCTGAATTCCTTAACTGCCACTATTGAAAAACAGGCAGGGAAATATATAATGACTGGCACCCATGGGTTCTGGAGTATTGGAGGAACAATAGGTGCAGCTACCGGAAGCATTTTAGCAGGAAAATTTAATCAACCATTAATCCATATTTCACTTCTTTTAGTTCTTTTGATTGGTATTCAAATCTATTTACGAAAAGAATATATCCATATCAAAGGAGAGGTTCGCACAAAAGGAAATAATAAAAAGAGCCTCTTTAAACCCTTAATCATCATAGCTTCTATTGGAATGACAATGATGGTTTGTGAAGGAGCAATAGCCGACTGGAGTGGCTTGTATCTGCAAGATGTTGCAAGCATCGAATCGCATCTGCTGGGATTAGGGTATGCCTTTTTTTCTATTGGTATGACTTTAGGACGGTTTACAGGCGATGCCATGAGTTACCGCTACGGATCATGGAAACTGCTGAGAATAGCATTTGTAATAAGCTTAATAGGATTTGCCTGTGTTCTAACAACCCTAACCTGGCTTACGCTAACAGGATTTTTCATTATAGGATTAGGCTTTTCTATTGTAGTACCGGAAATATTCCGTTTGGCCTCTAACGTCAAAGGAGTTCGCTCAGCCGATGGAATATCAATTGTTGCTGCTACTTCAAACATCGGCGTACTTGCAGGTCCCGCGGCTTTGGGTATTATTGCCGAAGTATCTGGTCTTTTCTTTAGTTTTGTTGCTCTGGCTTCTTTGGTGTTTGTGTCTCTTATTTTAACCTGGATAGGCAGTACCAAAGGAAGATAGTATTAATCTATAATACGCGCCCATGGCTAAGGCTAAACGTTACAACTACCATTTTAAAAAAATAGTTGATCAAAAAATACAACTTCCTTCAATAACAAATTAGTTACATATCTTCCAAGGAAAGGCCTTTATAATCAAAGGTAAAACCTTTAAACATTTGCCTCAGGTTTCCGGTTTTTGCTTCTAATTTAGAAAGGCTTATGTTGGTTTTATTCCGTTTCACCTCCACAAAAACTATCTTTTTTTTCAATTCATTTACAGCCACAATATCAATTATATGCTAACATGTCAAATTAAAGCACTTGATATTACTGTAATGGCCATTACAGTAATGGCTATTACAGTAATGGCTATTACAAAAACAAAATACTCGTTTCATTTAAAACTCATTAAAAAACTTCCTTTGCGAAAATTGCCCACACAAAGACTATCCCCTATTCTTCGAATCCATAACAATAGTAACCGGCCCGTCATTGATGAGTAAAACGTCCATTTGAGCGCCAAATACGCCGGTTTGCACCTGCTTGCCAAGCATCTGTTCCATTTGGCACACAAAAGCCTCATAAAGCGGTATAGAGACGTCTGGTTTGGCCGCATCGATATACGAGGGACGATGACCCTTTTTTGTATTAGCTTGTAATGTAAATTGACTC
>JAGXIP010000093.1 GCA_024635585.1 Saccharicrinis sp.
AGAAAGAGGCCACATTTTGGAAAATATTGTTTATTTAGAACTATTACGCAGAGGCAACAAAATATGGACAGGTACGGCCAGAAATACTGAAGTGGACTTTGTCTGTAAAAACCCAACTGGAGAAATTGATTACTATCAAGTAGCATGGCAAATGACAAATGAAGGTACTATAGATCGTGAGTTTGGGGCTTTGGAAAAAATCAACGACAACTATCCAAAATATTTGCTCACAACAGATTCATTTACACAAAATCGAAGCGGAATAAGACACTTGAATGTATTTAATTGGCTACTAGAAACAAAAAAAGAATAGTTACAAACTGCAATCGAATTCTAAGACCTTCCCAGTCTCACCAAACCTGGTTACCGATTTTCGGGAAAAGGGGATAGAATTCATCAGTCTTAACGACAGCATCGATACTTCCACTGTCCAGGACCGGTTAACTTTCAACATCTTCGCCAGCTTTGCCGAATTTGAACGCGAACTAATACGGGAACGGACTATGGCCGGTCTGCAAGCAGCTCGAGAACGCGGCCGCATAGGAGGCCGTAAAAAAGGATTATCTCCGGAAGCCAAAAGAACAGCTTATGCATGTTATCAGTTATGGATGGAAAATCCATAGTGGGGTCTTTTCGATTCCGATAAGACAGCAATTACCAAAAAATATTCTCCAATAAAATTATGGTCTTGATAATCGAACTGATAGAGACCCTAAACGAAATTTTGAATCTTTCGGTTGAAATGGACAGTGAGATTTTACAATAATAACAAAACAAATGTTGAAACTAATTAAAATCTCACATATCCCCATATAATAAACCATTCCCTATATATACCTAGAAATTTCTGAAGACTATTTTCGTTCCTGCTAATTTCATTAATCTTTTGTTAATTTTTTATTAATGTGGTAATTGTTTATTTGCACACATAATTATTTAATTTGATGTGTATGACAATTTTCTACTTTAAGCTCAAAGCGTTTTTATTTTTTTTTATTTTATCGTTTGTGGTCACTACCACTTTATGTGCCGCCACCATAACCTTTGATCAACCTATCCAAGAACAAGGCATACGCTTTGTTGTGAACGGTGATGCCAATGCAGAAGCTTACACCGAAAATGCTGTGATGGGCGATTTGAACTGTCGCTTTATCCCCAACGGGAAATACGGATATTTTAGGGCAGACGATGATCAGATATACAAAACGGATAAAAACCTAATTGTAAAACTCACCTATTTTGATGCCGGATCCGGACATTTTTATTTCCATTACAATTCCCTTGGTTCCAAGTACCAATCCATCACCGTAAAAAAAACCAATTCAAATACATGGATTACACTGACGGCTGCCATTACGGATGCCGCCTTCGACAATGCGCAAAACAATTCGGCCGATTTTCGTTTTTCCGGGGACACCTATATCAGAAAAGTAGAGATTACGGTGGGCGAACTTATTCCTGCCTCTGAACCGGTTCCAACGACAGGAGGCAGCTCTTATTCTGAATTTAAGGGCAAATCGGTTGCCGGATATCAAGCATGGTTTGCGGCCAACTCAACCAACAGCAATTGGGTCCATTGGCCAAAAGGCGGCGGTCAGCGCCCAAGGGTGGGCAATTCATCTTTCGAACTATATCCTGACATGAGAGATTATAGCCAAGAACAAAAGATAGGGACCGACTTTGCCGATTTTGGCAATGGGGAGCCTGCTACCTTATTTAATTCGGCGGATGTAGTAGATGTACATTTTGATTGGATGAAAGAAGCAGGTATTGATGGTGTTGCCCTTCAGCGATTTATTGGCGACAGTCCCTACCCTATTATTTCTTCGGAGATGGCCATACCCGTGAAAGTAAAGAAAGCTGCAGAAGCTAGGCAGAAGATTTTTTACGTATGCTACGACATGTCATCAGGCAAGGACGAAAACGCCTGGGTAGAAAGCATTAAGTTCGATTGGGTATTTAATATAGAACAAAGCTATGAACTTACTTCTTCACCAGCCTATGCTACGGTAAACAACAAACCGGTAGTTCAAATTTGGGGGCCGGGATTCACTTCGCGCGTGGGCAACGCAGCAAAAACTATAGAGCTCATTCAATTCCTCCAGGGCAGAGGCTGTTATGTTATAGGAGGTGTACCAACGGGCTGGCGCTCCGAAAATCGTGATTCTAAACCTAACTTCCTGCAGGCTTACAAGACATACGATATGGTATCGCCGTGGACACCTGGAAGGTACGGCAACATTAGTGCGGTGGATGCTCATGCCGATAATTACTGGAAGCCCGACAATACTTATTGCAAAGCCAACAACATGGATTACATGCCCGTACTGTTCCCGGGTTTTGCTTGGGCCACCTGGAATGTGGGCAAACCTAATGCTACCCCACGCAATAATGGTAAATTTTTATGGAGACAGGCCTACAACATTAAAAAAGCGGGCATAAGCGAGATGTACTTTGCCATGTTCGACGAGTACGACGAAGGCACCGCCATAATGAAGGGGGCTACTGATTGGAGCATGATACCTACCGACCAATATTTTTTGACCCATAGCGCCGATGGCATGTGGCTCTCGTCCGATTTTTATTTGCGTCTCGCAGGGGCGGCCTCCTCCATGCTAAAAAATTCCGATCCTGCACAGGCTGATATATCCATCAATTATTCGGAGGGTCCTGTTTATTATAGAAACAGTTTTGAAAAAAGACAACAGCAATACCAAGAAAAAGAGGACGGCCCTATACTAAGTGGCGTCTATAATTTAGATCCATGTTTCTTCAACCCAAGTAATGCGGGCAATGTCAATGTAAGCTCCGCAACGTGCTTTATTGCAGAGGAAGGCAGCAACTCAAAATCGGGCAGGTACCTCGTCAAATTTAAAGGAGAACCTATATCTGCAAGTGCCGCAACATATAGTTATAAAATTGCCGACGTAAAAATACCCGTTGTCGAAAATTTGCAACTGTCTTTTTATAAGAAAACAATTAACCATTTAGGCCGATACGCCAATGTTGATTTAGAATTTTCCTCAGGGAAAAAACTAAGCGCCCTATCAACATATATTAACAACCACGGCACAACCATGCACGCATCAGTGGGACAAGGCACAGTGAACGGTGATTGGGAAAATACCGTTTGTAAGATTGGTGAAGGCGCGTTGCTGGGTGATGTAATAACCAAAATCATCATCACCTACGACAGACCTGCCTCCGAAGGAACTTTTGAAGCCTATTTCGACGACTTTTTAATCGCATCCGACTTGCCAGCTTACACTCCTGAAACCAGTGTACAAAACTATGTTACGGGCACCAGGGTAGGGGTAGTCAACTGCACACTCCTTCTGGACGGTTTTGCCCCCAATTCACGGGTGCAGGTTTTTAACCTTAGCGGGCAGCTTACCTATTCGGGTGCGTTAACATCAAACAGGGTTTACCTTCCCCTCCAAGAAGGAATTTATTTAGTTACCATCACCAGCAAACAGGACGCTTATTGCCAAAAAGTAAAATTTTAACCTTGATTATAAATAGAACGCTAATGAAGTTAAATAGAATTATGATTGCATTAGGAGCTATCGTGATTATCGCACATAGCCCAGCTCAAAATTCGAATGTCGACTCGACTATAGAGTTTTTTAAGCTTAATGAATCCGGCATACTGTCTCAAGAGCTCAGTGATGCAATCCCTATTCATGGTTGTTTAACAACTTATGATCTTGTTTTTCCGGAATTTAAAAAGGGAATAATCAATAAATCAGATATATTTAGTTGGGTTGATGGCTATGCAACCATGGGTACATCTTTTATTGACTTTAAAAAATTTGAGAATACGAGATATGATACCATCAGCACCAGTTATTTTGCCAATGCCTTTCAACTAGGATATTATCTGCTTATGGAATTAAAAGATGGAAGGTATCTTGCTGTGCTGCCATTGGTTTCAGACAACGTTATGTCACACATATCAGTTAGTCATGGAAAACCAAAACTAAAGGTTTGTACCTATGGTACAGCTATTTTTAACGGAAAAGCTCCCTTGTTTAGCTATGCTTTTGCTGCAGATCCTTATTCAGCTACTCAAAAATGCTGGGAGCTTGCTGTCGATTCGGAATTCTGTAAAAATAATGTTCAGTTACGATCAAAGAAAGCGTATCCTGAAGTATTCCAATACCTGGGATGGTGCACCTGGGAAGCATACGAAGGGAATATCTCAGAGGACATTGTTTCTAAAACTATTAAACATATAAACGAAAGCTCTGTTCCTATTCGATGGATTATAGTTGACGATGGGTACCTCGATGAAAAGGTTCCACATGAAGGTGCAAAAAGACAATTGCTTAGTTTTGGAGTAAATAAAAAGTTTCCTAATGGATGGAAACCTATTACTTCTTTAAAAGAAGAGGATGGCATTAAATGGATGGGCATATGGCGCAATATGAGTGGAGGAATGGGAGGAGTAAGTCCAGAGCATACCATGACTGAAATAAAGGATAACCTAATGGGTAAAACAGTGCATCGAATAAATAAACCGTCCATGGAAACGGTAACTGAGTATTCTATGATTATTAAACCTGATATGGTCTCTTCCGAGAAATTCTATACGCAAATGGCAAACAATACAATAGAAGGGAAGTTCGATTTAATGAAAGTTGATTTTCAGACCTATAATTTTTGGATGTATTCCGGCACTGGAAATGCAGTGAATAGTGCCCACCAAAACAATCAAGCTCTTGAATCGGTTTGTAAGGCTAACAATATGCCTTTATTAAACTGTATTTCACAATCCAGTGTAAATGTTTTTAATACAAAATATAGCATTATTAGTCGGGCAAGTGTTGATATTAAACTTGATAATGATAATATGGCGCGCACTGTGCAGGCTTTCGCCAATAATATGTGGTGGGGGGAAGTTCTGATAGGAGATCTGGATATGTATCACACTAGTAACGAAAAAACTGCTGAATATCTTACGATTGCAAGGGCGGTATCAGGAGGGCCTGTATATATATCTGATAAACCAGAACACTTTAATAAGAAACTTATTGAAAAACTTGTATTTAAGGATGGGAAAGTCATTAGAGCACTTGCTCCGGCAGTGCCATTAAAGGAATCATTATTTAATAATATGGGAGCTGATTGTTACCGGGTTATTGCACCAACTCGCCATCGTTCATGTGCTATTGCAGTTTTTAATTTTTCTGAACAAAGTTATAAACAAAGTTATATTAGTAAGAATGATTATACTTTTGCCGCAGCCAAGGAGCAGCCTTATACTGGTTTGTGGGAAGTACCCGAGGAGGGCTTAGTAGTTTATGACTGGCAAGATAATACGGGTGCCTGGTTAGATGCAGATTATAAGTTTGGTGTAGAAAGAATGAAAGGTAAAATCTTCAACATCGCACCTGTAAAAGCTGGATGGGCCGTTATTGGGCGATCTGACAAGTATCTTGGAGGATGTACATATCATATTGATAATTGTTCAGAAAAAATGCTAGAATTGGAACTAGATGAGTCTGGACCAGTTGTGGTTTTTTGCAAAGAAGGAAATCCCAAAACAAATGCAGGGGTGCTATTATCACTGGGAAATGGATTTTATGAAATTGACATGCCAATTGGCGTGTTGAATAAAAAAATTAAGCTGGAAAAATAATTATCAACTCCACATGATTCAGAACTTATAAATGACTTACAACAGTGTAAAATTCAAAAAATAAACAAAATAAAGAACTATTAGTCAAGGTAGTAAAATTATAATTCCCATATGAGAAATCAGAGAAAAATTCTTTTGTTTATTTTAACATTGGTGTTAACAACAATGCTTGATGCTACAACTAACAAGCATCGACTTTCCCGTGTAGATGATCCGTCAGCAAAAACAGCAATGGGGTGGAATCGAAGCAATGAATCAGTTATTGCTAGCATAGGTGTTGGATGCAATTTGCCTTATACCGATCCTAACAAAAGCCTAAATAAGGGATCGCTCAATTGGTCGTCAGGTGCAATTGACATCTCATGTGCTTCCAGCGTAAAAATATCCATGGATATTGAAGGTTTAACCGAAGAGACATTAGAATCAAATGATTACCTAAACATCTATTATAAAGTTGATGGTGGCGCACGACAAACTATTTCAGAAAATACGGATGGTTTTGTTAAAAAAACAGTTTTTGCAAAAGGTATCAAAGGTAATAGTGTTGAACTCATTATAGAGGGTTTAAACAGTAACTCGGATGAAATTTACAATGTCACCAGCATCCTTATAGAGGAATTTATAGTGAGCGACGTTCCCCAAACGGTAACCATTATCCCTGAAGGAAGCGATCAAACTACCCAAATTAGAAACGCCTTAATCAATTTAAACAAAGGGGATAAAATTGTTTTAGATGGTGATTTTGTAATTAGTGGAACTCTTTTGTTACCATCGGATATTACCTGGGAACTAAAGGGAACGATGACTTTAGCCCCCATGAGCTTTGAAAACGGAAGTTTGCAACGCGTTACTTATAATGCAGACAGCAGGCATGGTAACGGACGCTATACAGTAATTGGTGCGGTACAGCCTGCTGAAAACATAGAAATGTATGGTGGTGTATATGAAGGCGATGGCGACAACAATAACACGGAGCGCCTGCGTTTCATACAAATGATGGATGTTACAAATTGCCATTTCCACGATATGGAAGTCAATAATGTTTCTGATGACTGTTTTACACTTGGAAACGGAGCCACTTACAACAAGGTTGAGCGTGTTATTGGCAGAGATGCCGGAGGAAAAATAACCAAAGATGGTGGTAATGCCATGACGGATAACGGATCGAATAACATATGGGAAGATTGCCGAGCCATTGATGGCGGTAGCGACGGATGGACGCCAAAGTGCCAGAATAGTACATTTATCAGGTGTACCGCCGAAAACAACATGGGGCCTGGATGGGGTTTTTATGCACGTTTAGATGGCGTTGCTTTTGACGAGGGAATAGAGATTAAAGGTAACAAGCTCATCGACTGTGTAGGCTTTGGAAGTAAGCATAGCAGCGGAGTCAGTTTTGATATTTCATCAAACTGTCCCGGAGGTAAGGTTTTTGATAATTATATCTCGGGCCGATATTACGACAATCAATCTGCAGGAGTTGAATTTAGAAATAAAGACAATGCCAACCTGGGTGTAATTAGAGATAACGAAGTCGATATCCATTGCTGGGGAAACAAGGCTTTAACTAGTTCTGGGAATAATCACTCTTGGGCTGGTGGATTAGGTGCTGAAAATGATAGAGATCATGAAATCACTAATATTTTCGGATCTGTTGTTTGTTATGACAATGTGAACAGGGATGTAAACCTTAAAGGGGCAAAAAATTGCAACATAAAAGTTTATCGTCCTAACGCCGAAAATGCCCCAGTGTTGGATATGGGAAGTTCAAATACTGTAACCGTAACTAATTTTGACTGCGGAGGTTCGTTTTCTACATGGTGTCAGCAGGACTATTGCAATCCAATAAATGTAGGTGTTGCAGATAGTGAAATTCCATCCTTATCCTCATTGTCTCAAATTTATCCTAATCCCATTAATCATTCATCAACCATAGAATTTACCATAAAAAAAAATGAATTCGTCTCTTTAAAAATCTATGATTTATCGGGTAAAGAGCTAAAGACATTAGTCCATGGAAATATGATCCAGGGACAACATAAATCTGAATTTAACAAAGCGAACTTACCCAGTGGAACCTATTTTTACAAGCTACAAGTCGGTGGTTTTATAGAAACAAATAAAATTGTTTTAAAGTAAAAGGATAAATTCAACACCCAGCAGTTATCACCCAATAGTGTGGCCTACTGCTAATGGGTGTCTTATTTCCTGTCTTCCGGCAGGCGGACGTTCGACATGACAGTTGACATATTATAATTTTGAGGAGGGGTATTGAAAGCGGCGTTGCCAATTTCAATACCCCTTCATGCTTAAGTTAAAGCTTCTCAAATCGCTTTGGTAATACTCCCATGACACCGTGTGAGTCTTCGGCATTCTAAGATCCTCTATCAAAATCATCGGCATAACACACAATAAAGTTCTTGCCGCTCAAAGATGAATCTCTTCTGCAAACCATTTTACCCTCTCAGTGCTGATAATTTATAGAATACAATTCATTTTTCCTTACCTCATTAATTCTATTTTTAAAATATTAATTAAAAATTAATCCCCAACCATTACTTTGTGATTGATTAGTATATTGAACATGAAGAGCCAAAAAATAATGAACAAACTAAAGCGTTACAAACAGTGCGGTATTATTGCATTCACCTGTGTTTTTATTTATTTACTTACACCGGCAGCCATTGCACAAACAACTGAATCCACAAAACAGGGCATCGAAGCGGTCGCCCCCTGTTCCATCGATCTTACCAAACCAACCTTGTTTGTAGTCCCCTACTCTCACCTCGATGATATTTGGAGATGGTCCTACGTACAAACTGTGCGCGATTATTTAAAAAATACTTTAGATGAAAATTTTGAAGCCTTTGAAAAGTATCCAAATTATACATTCAATTGGTCGGGTGCAAGTCGTTACCAAATGATGCAGGAATATTTTCCTGAACGTTACGAAGAATTGAAGAAATGGGTAGCAGCAGGTCGTTGGTATCCGGCAGGTAGTGCATGGGTAGAAACCGATGTGCTCGTTCCATCTTCAGAATTAACTATTCGACAAATACTTGTGGGAAATGAGTTTTTTCAAAATGAGTTTGGAATTGGGAGTAGTGAATTTATGATTCCAGATTGTTTTGGGTTTTCTTATGCGCTTCCTTCTATTTTAAATCATTGCGGTATTCGAGGTTTTTCAACACAAAAGTTAACGTGGAACTCGGCAAACGGCATTCCTTTTAACATTGGCCGCTGGGTTGGTCCTGATGGAAAAGGCGTTTTGGTTGCTCTTAATGCCGGTAATTATGCCGGTGAACATACGGTAGATTACACGAATGACGAAGCTACTCTCGAGCGTTTAAGAGAAAACGAAAAACTAGGTGGCCTGCCAATTGATTACTATTACTTTGGTGGTGGCGATAGACGAAACAATGCTGACCGAGGTGGTGTTATCAGGCAAGTGAACATTGAAAACATTGAAAAAATGGTTGGTAGTGATGGCCCGGTTAAGGTAATATCAGGAAAAGCTGACCTAATGTTTGAAGCAATTACAGACAAACAAGCTGAAAGATTTCCGATATGGAATAAAGACTTATTGCTTGTACAACATTCTACTGGTGTACTTTCTTCGCAAGCGTATACTAAAAAACTTAACCGCGATGCAGAACTACTTGCTGATGCCGCTGAACGTGCTGCTGTTTCTGCGCATCTACTAAATGGGTCTGAATATCCACAAGGCGCTATTAATAAAGGTTGGGAGCTAGCTCTTCGTAATCAGTTTCATGATAACCTTCCTGGAACTTCTATCCCTTTTGCTTATGAGCAAGGATGGAATGATGGAATTATTGCATTAAATAAATTTTCAGGAGTGTATAGTGATGCTATTGGAACCATGGCAAAATCATTAAATACCGATGTCCCTGGTATTCCTGTTGTGGTGTTTAACCCACTTTCAATTCCGCGTAAGGATAATGTGGAAGCATTTATTCCTGATGAATTAGCAAACGCAGGAACTCTTGCCGTGTTTAATGCTTTAGGAAAAGAGGTGCTGTCGCAAATTATTACCGGATTTGATAGCGAAAAACGAATTTTGTTTAAAGCAGATCTTCCTCCGGTAGGTGCAGCAGTTTATTCTATACAAGAAGCAAAATCGAAATTGAGTAATTCAGAGCTTATTGTGCGCGAAAATTATTTAGAAAATAGTTTTTATAAAGTAAGCATTGACGCTAATGGAGATATATCAAGCATTTTTGATAAAAAATTAGATAAGGAACTTCTTGAAAAACCAGCTCAAATTGAAATTGGGCCAGACTTTCCAAAGAATAAACCCGCATGGCGAATTTATTGGGAAGATATAAAACAACCTGCTCGCAGTGTTGCATCTAGTCCTATTTCCGTAAAAATTATTGAAGATGGAGCATTACGTGTAGCGATTGAGGTGATACGTGAAGTTGAAGGTTCAACAATTGTTCAACGAATTCGACTTTCAGCAGGGGCTGATGGTAGCAGGGTAGAAGTGGAGAATAAGGTAGATTGGAAAACACGTGGTGGTTTATTAAAGGCCGCATTCCATCTTACCGCTAGTGCTCCAAAAGCCACCTATAATATAGATTTGGGCGTAATACAACGTGAAAATAGACATGAAAGTCAATACGAAGTACCCCATCATGCCTGGTTCGATTTAACTGATAGTTCTGGTGATTATGGTGTGTCTATCCTTTCAGGATACAAATATGGTAGTGATAAGGTAGATGATAATACAATACGCCTTACCTTAATTCATGGCCCCGACACCAAAGATAGCCAGCAAGAAGTTGTTGACGATGGTATAATGAGCGAACAAAGGTGGCAAGACTGGGGAAGACATGAATTTACTTATGCAATTACCGGCCATAAAGGAGATTGGGCTGAAGGTAAAACACACTGGGAGGCGATGCGTTTTGAGCAACGTCCAGCCGCTTTTGAAGTGCCTAAATATAAGGGTAATGCAAGCTCATTCTCTTTATTTAATGTTAGTAACGATCAGGTAAACCTTCAAGCTGTTAAAATGGCCGAAGATGGTTCTGGTATTGTAGTAAGGCTTCAGGAATTACAAGGTAAAGTCAGCAATTGTGTAACACTTTCTGCCAAGTTGCCTATTCTTTCCGCAGAAGCACTTGATGGTGCCGAGCGAGCAAGAGATGTAAAATATCCTATTAAAAAAGGAAAGCTTAGTTTAGACTTTACCCCATTTGAATTAAAAACAATAAAACTAAATATAAAAGGAGCCTCTGCGTATGCAGGTTTAACAAAACCCGTTCCCTTGGATTATGATGCCGATGTAATCAGCTACAACTCTAATCCCGAAGATGGATATGATGAATTTTTAATGGAAGAGCGCCGAGATAGAAGCGAAGGCCATAAAGGTAGTTTTGATGGAAAAGGAGGAACTTACCCCGGTGAGATGTTAGGGGATAAAATAAAAATGGGGAATGTTGAATTTGTACTTGGTCCAACAGGAAACACAGAATATAATGCAGTTGAATGTTTGGGACAAGAAATTAAATTGCCTGAAGGCACAAAAGTCTTGCATATTTTAGCAGCAGCCGATGTAGATACTGATGTTACTTTTAAGGCTGGCGATAAAGAATTTCCCGTGAAAGTAGGTGGATGGGTTGGTAATTTAGGATGCTGGGACAACCGGGAATTTGAAGGATATGTTGCAGAAGTATCTTATTCTATGCGTAATAATTTAAAATCAATTAAACCTGCTTATATCCGTAACCAGCGTGTTGCATGGTTTGCCACTCACCACCATAGAACCAATGGCGATGCCTATTATGAGCATAGTTACATGTTTGCCTACAGGTTAGAAATACCCGAAGGCGCCACAAGCATAACCCTGCCAAATTCTCGATTTATTCGCATTATGGCAATGAGTGTTGGCGACGAAGGCTACGCAAAAGCTTTACAATCGCCATTTGAAGATTTGCACCGCGATGGTGATTTCAACGAAAGGTTTGATAATCCACAAAAAACAGGTGCGTTATGATGACTAACATCGAAGAGGTGTTGATTCCCGATCGAATCACCTTAAAAAATGGAAATGGAAATCTTCGTTATCTCCAACTTCTTTTTAATGGAGCCGAAGCTCATCTCTATTTTGCAATTGACGATATTAAGGCGGTCACCGTCACCGGCCTCAAAGGGCAACGCTATATTAATCAGCTCAAGCCAGGGGAACCTCTCCAAACTCAAACCGGCCCAGTTTCATTTTCGGCAGAAACCGACCGTATTTATACAAATACAGGGCATGACTGCACCATCATTGATTCCGTGCATAAGCGCAACATTCACATTTCAAAGGAAAACAGCCTTTCGACTGTTGTGTGGAATCCTTGGATTGATAAATCCATCCGAATGCCGGATTTTGGCGCACATGAATATTTGGAGATGGTTTGTGTGTAAACTGCCAATTGCGGCCCTAACCCAGTAATACTATCTCCCGGGAAAACACATGCTTTGCGACTTAATATGCATGTTCGTGAAAATATAAATTAAGATTGCTTATCGCACTTTATCCTAACGTCAAAACAAACTTATGAAACAAACATTTCGTCAAAAATTCTCTAAAACGCTGGCATTGATTCTTCCGGGGATTTTTCTGCTTGGTTTTAATATCGGTACAGGAAGCGTAACGGCAATGGCAAAGGCAGGAGCCGAATACGGCATGTCGATGTTATGGACAATTATAGCATCGTGTTTTACCACCTATTTCTTGATTAACCTTTATGGAAAATATACCCTTGTAACTGGCGAAACAGCTTTGCAGGCCTTTCGTAAGCATATTCATCCCGCTATGGGAATTTTCTTTATTGTGGCACTTACGGCGGGCGTATCCGGCAGTGTGATAGGTGTGATGGGGATTATAGCAGACATTTGCCACGAGTGGTCAAAAACAGTAATCACAGGTGGAATTTCTCCCGTACTCTTTGCAGGATTTTTCATCTCAATGGTTTACTTCATTTTTTGGAATGGAAAAACCAAGTTTTTTGAAAGAGCTTTGGCGGTGATAGTGGCCATAATGGCTGCAAGTTTTATACTTAACTTTTTCATTATGATGCCTCCTCCAATCGATATTTTAAAAGGCATGATTCCAAGCATTCCCTATTCGCCGGAAGGTCAAGGTAACGGCTCTCTTATAGTAATTGCCTCCTTAGTTGGCACAACTGTTTTTTCCGGTTTATTCATTATACGAACCACCTTGGTAAAAGAAGCGGGCTGGACCATCAACGATATGAAAAAGCAGCGCAACGATGCCATCTTTTCGGTAAGCTTAATGTTTGTTATTAGCGCGGCAATTATGGCGGCAGCTGCAGGTACATTGTATGCCGAGGGTCTTGGCCTTTCGGATGCTTCTCAAATGATAAGTATGTTGGAGCCTTTGGCCGGTAAACTGGCCACTTCAATATTTGCCATAGGAATTGTGTCGGCGGGTGTTTCGTCACAATTTCCCAATGTGTTGATGTTGCCCTGGTTACTTTGCGATTACAATCAATCGGAACGTAAGATGACCCTTCCAAAATATAGAGTTATGGTGCTTCTTATATCGCTACTTGGGTTTATTGTGCCTGTTTTTGGAGCCAAACCCGTTTTTGTGATGATTGTTTCACAGGCTTTTAACTCAATTATATTACCCATCACGGTAGCTTGTATTCTATATCTCGGAAATCGTAAGGATTTGGTAGGAACACAAAAAAATACTTTAGCCGTCAATCTATTTCTTATCGCTGTACTATTATTCTCAATCGTCACATCAATAATGGGGATAAATGGAGTAATTCAAATTATAACAGGATAAAAACATGAAGATACCAAACGTACTCTTTTTACAGCCCAACCGGGTTTGGCGAACATACCCAGGGGGTAAAAAGCTTGATATAATCGAAGGGAATAGCGAGCCAAATGACACCCATTTCCCGGAGGATTGGATTGGCTCAACCACCCGTGCCATAAACAAAGGTCGCGAACACTTGACGGAAGAAGGTTTGTCAAAAGTAACCGTTGATGGAGAAACGCTTACTTTAAAAGCGCTGTGCGAAAAGTACCCCGATGCTATGCTTGGAGCAGAACATGTTAAGAAATATGGGGTGAACACCCAGTTTTTATTCAAGTTTCTGGATTCGGCTATACGCTTGCATATCCAGTGTCATCCAACCATTTCTTTTGCTCAGAAGCACCTTAACAGCAACTCTGGAAAAACCGAGGCTTATGTTATTTTGAGCATTCGGGATGAGGTGAAAGAACCTTATATTTTTATGGGCTTTCAGCATCCTCCTGCAAAGGAAGATTTTAAACGGATGGTCGAAGAACAGGACCGCAATGCGATACTCGCATGTTTCGATAAAGTGCCGATTAAACCTGGCGATGTTTTTATGGTTCCCGGGGGAATGCCTCACGCCATTGGAGAAGGTGTTTTTATGATGGAAATTATGGAGCCGACCGATTTTGCCGTTCGCATTGAGTTTGAGCGGGGAGGGTATGTGCTGCCCGAAGAATCGCGTTTTATGAACCGAGGAATTGATTTTGCCCTCTCTATGTTTAACTACGAGTCCACTTCGGTCGAGACTATCAAAGAACGCTTCTTCTGTGAGCCAAAAATAGCTGAAAAACAAAATAACAGTGCCGAATATATATTGATTGACGAACACAAAACAAGCTGTTTTAAAGTAAATCGTATTGAAGTAAAAGATAGCTATACGAAAGTGTCGGATTCATTTTATATAGGAGTGGTTGTAAAAGGTTCAGGCACTATTAATATGGAAGGCAAATCCTACCATATTAGTGAAGGCTCGAAATTTTTTATCCCTTACATTACGGATAAGGTTAACTATACAACGGAAAACGGAATGGAAATAATAGCAACATTTCCGCCTGAAAAAGGATGGGAATCTAATGTGAAAATTTGAGCACAATATTATTTAAAAAGCAATTTCTATGAAATATATACTTAAAATGCTTTTATGTCCTTGCATTATTCTAATGTTTGGATCAGCAATGAATGTTTTACAGGCAAAGGTCAACGATGACGGAAAGAGCAACAAATCAACCAATCAGCCCAATGTGATTTTTTTTTCGACCGATGATCTCAATGACTGGGTTGGCCCCCTGGGTTACAATCAGGCTAAAACGCCCAATTTAGATCGTTTGGCAAAACAAGGGGTAGTTTTTTCGTATGCCCATGCTCCCTGCGTTTTCTGTGCCCCTTCGCGAGCTGCTATTACGACAGGGATGAATGCTTCAACAACGGGTTGTTACGGAGAAGATCCATTTCAATACGATCATCCGGATCTCACCACAATGCAAATGGCGTTTAAACAAGGTGGATACACTACCTATGGTGCAGGTAAAATCTATCATCACAGGGGTGGTTTTGTCGATTTAAGGGGCTGGGACAAATATTTCTCGCGCAGCCAGGAAATGAGGGACATGGGCTGGGAAATGAATGGTTACCACATGAATGATGTGCCACTTCCAAACCCATACCCTTATAGTCCCTATTACACTAAAACAGGCAGGGAAGGGGGCTCGGCACTGCATCTCGAATGGGGGCCAATCGCAAATGAACAGGAAGATGATATGGTAGATGCCATGCGCACGAATTGGGCTTGCGATATTCTTCAGCAAAAACACAACAAACCTTTTTTTCTTGCTTTGGGAATGTATTCGCCCCATTACCCAAATTATGCCCCTCAAAAGTATTTTGACATGTACGATCTGGATGCCATACGGCTTCCTCCATTTAAAGAAGATGACTTGGATGATCTGCCTGACGGAATACGTAAAAGGATGACGAACCGATCGAAACAACATCAGGAACTGGAAGAATTGGGAGTTTTAAAGGAAGCCGTACGTGCTTACCTTGCTTCCGTATCTTTTGCCGATGCCATGTTGGGTCGTGTTATGGATGCTTTGGATGCAAGTAAATATAAAAACAATACGATTATTGTTTTTTTTGGAGCGACCAGGGCTTTCACCATGGCGAAAAAATGCACTGGGGCAAACATACCCTTTGGCAGCGCACATCGCATGTTCCATTTATCTGGGCCGGCAAAGGCATTCCTAAAAATAAAAAAGTAAATATATCGGTTAGTCTAATCGATATGTATCCGACTTTCATCGAACTCTGCAATCTTCCAAAGGTTAACAACCTCGAAGGCCTGTCACTTGCATCTTCTCTGAAAAAACCATCCGGCAAAACAGACAGAAATGTATTTCTTCCGAGCAACGAGAAGGGAAGTTATGCGGTGATAAACACAAATTGGCGATATATCAAGTACTTCGACGGTGGAGAAGAATTGTACAATGTGAAGGAAGATCCCAACGAATGGTACAATTTGGCAGGGGATGAAAAATACAGACCGGTTATGGAGGAAATGAAAAAATCGGCTCCTAAAGTATTTGCACCGGAAGTTACTCCGAAAAATGAGTTGAAACTTGTCATTGAAGGGGACTCGTTTCATTGGGAAAGGAAAACTAAAAAATAGTAAGAAACAAATTTAAATACTTCGTAAAATGAAAAATACTTTAGTCATTTTATTCTTGATGATAACTTATAGTTTTTCAGCCTTGTCACAACAGCAGGAGAAACTAAATACAACGGTTTATGATTGGAATAAATTATCGGTAGAACACACAAAATCAGGCGAGAAGAGGCATGTTCTTAAAGGTTGTACCAATGCGTTGAGCTATTTTGACATACATGTTACAACTTTAAAATCAGGAAAAGTTTCTCCTGATAATTTTCACAGTTCCAAAGAAGAAAAATTGATAATTATAAAAGATGGCAACCTGGAGCAAAGCCTTAATGGCGAAAAGAAAGTACTTGGGCAGGGAAGCGTAACGCTTGTTATGCCTGGCGACAAATTAGAAATAAAGAATGTGGGAAATTCTACGGCCTCCTATTATTTGCTTAGCTGGAAAGTGGAGAAAACAATTAACAATGAACTCGCTATAAATTGCGGTGGTTCTAAATTTTACGATTATAACGAGATAGAATTCCGAAAATCAACTAAAGGAGGAACACGACAGTTTATGAGGCGCCCTACTGCGACTTTTAACGAACTGGAAATGCACACAACCACATTAAATGAAAATACTGCCAGCCATGCCGAGCATGTTCATGAATCAGAAGAAATTATTCTTGTAATTAAAGGTGAAGTTGAAGAAAGTATTAATGGTGCACAGTACAAAGCCGGTCCCGGTTCGCTGATTCTACTATTAAATAACGATTCTCACGGCATTAGAAACGTTGGAACGGGACAGTGCGAGTATTTTGCATTTAAATGGACAAAATAGATAGAAACATGTAAAATATGATAGCTCAGTTAAGCTATTTGTTTTGTCAAAATACAAGTTTTATAGCCTGAGTCCGGAAAAAATAGAGCATTTCTTTGTTAGAAAGGAGATGCAATTTCTCTTTAAATGTCTAAAAATAAATGAATTATGAATCAAGTTGTCAAAAAATTAGGAGCTTTTGTTTTCCTGTCTTTTTTTACTTTTGCAACATCTTTTTCGCAAGAAGATAACACAAAATACATAGATCCAACCATTGGGAATGTCGTGCCATTTTTGGTTCCCACATATCCAACTATGCATTTGCCTAATCAAATGATGCGGATGTTTCCGGTTAAGGAGGATTATCTTTCCGATCAGGTGGAGGCATTTCCGATGCAGGTCATCTCGCATCGTCGAGCAGGCATTCTTCAAATGAAAGTGAGTGTCGGGGAAATTACGAAATCATCGTGGAATCAAAAAATGAATATTGACCACGATTTAGAAGTATATCATCCATGGTTGTATTCAACTTATTTAATCGATGATGACATCCGTGTTAGTTTTGCTCCCGGCGAAAAATGTGCAATCTACAAAATTGACTTTGCCGATAAGGATAAAAAGAACTTGCTAATAAAAGGTAGTAATGAAATGAAAAGCACTTTAAATGGTGGGATATTTACTTTTAAAGAGAAGACAGGGGAAACTACAAAAGGTTTAGATCCTAAAAAAATGACGGTTACAGCTTTTGTATATGGAGAACTGCGTGACACCGATAACAACTTGATTAAGAATGCTTTAATAGATATTGAAAAAGGGAAATTCTCCGTTACTTTTTCTAAATCTTCACCTACATCAATTTTGGTCAAATATGCGGTTTCCTATGTCAGCCCAGAACAGGCAAAAATTAATTTTGAGAAAGAACTAACAAAAACCAGTTTTAACGATTTTGCCACTACCGGGAAAAAAGCCTGGGAAAAGGTGATGAACCAGATTGAAGTGAAAGGCGGAACCGAAGCGCAAAGAAGAACATTTTATACCTCGCTCTATCGCACCTATGAACGTATGGTTGACATTAATGAATATGGTAAATATTACGGATATGACGGAAAAGTACACGAAAGCAAGCGCCCGTTTTACGGGGACGACTGGATTTGGGACACTTACCGTGCCCAGCATCCTTTGCGAACCATTCTTAATCCTCAGATGGAAAACGATATACTCAACTCATATACTTTGATGTACGAACAAAGTGGCTGGATGCCAACTTTTCCCCAGGTATTTGGCAACCACATGTGCATGAACTCCTATCACACATCGGCCATTTTTATTGATGGATACCGAAAAGGGTTGAAGGACTATAATGTTGAAACAGCTTATGAAGGGCTTAAGAAAAACCTCATGGAAGGAACTTTCATCCCTTGGCGACAAGGGACTCCGCGCCGCCCAATCGATGATTTTTACCATACGAACGGCTTTTTTCCAGGGCTTCATCCGGGTGAAATTGAAACCGAACCACAAATGGATAGTTTTGAGAAACGCCAAGCCGTTGCAGTTTCACTTGGGATAAGTTATGATTTCTGGACTTTGGCAGAACTTGCAAAGGAATTGGACAAAAAGGAAGAATATAAATTATTCGCAAAAAAAGGTAATGACTACAAAAACCTTTGGCACCCAGTCCGTCGACTGTTTATGCCAAAAGATGATAAAGGAAATTGGATTGACATCGATCCTAAATCAGCAGGAGGGAGAGGATATCGGGAATATTACGATGAAAACAATGGATGGACTTACGCATGGGATGTACAGCATGATATTGATGGGTTAACGGATTTGCTTGGCGGTAAAAAGCCAGCGGAAGATCGTCTCGATCAACTTTTTAGAGAACCCCTCGGCATGAAAAAGAATGATTTTTACGTGAACGGTTCAAATTCAACGGGTATGGTTGGACAATTTTCAATGGGGAACGAACCATCATTTCATATACCCTATTTATACAATTATTTTGGGGCACCATGGAAAACCCAAAAGCGAACCCGCTTTTTGCTGGACGTGTGGTACAAAGATAATATTTTCGGCATGCCAGGAGATGAAGATGGTGGTGGGATGACCGCATTTGTGGTGTTTACCTCAATGGGCCTGTATCCTGTTACGCCCGGCCTGCCATTTTACGATATAACAAGTCCGGTGTTTGAGGAAATCACCATCAATTTAACTAACGGGAAGACGTTTACTGTTCGTGCCAAAGGAGCAAGCCGAACAAAAAAATACATTCAAAGCGCATTTGTTAATGGAGAGGAGATAAATAGTCCATTTATTACACACAGTCAAATTATGGCTGGCGGAACACTTGAGCTAATCCTGGATGAACTTCCAAAAAAAGAGTGGGGAAAGGATGCCAAAGTTCCAGAATAAATATTCTCGGCTTACTAAAAATTATTAAATAAAATTTACAAATGATATTTCTAAAATCATGCATTAAAAGTGATAAAAGATGAATCTGAAATTCAATATTGTATTTACAATCATATCCTTGCTTATTGTGTGCAAAGTGTTTTCAGCCACCGTTATAATTACGCCAACGGGAACTGATGATGACACAAATCGAATACAAACTGCACTGAACGCATTGCAAGCTGGCGACAAACTGATGCTAAATGGTGACTTTAAACACAAAGGAACCATATATCTGCCATCTAATTTTACCTGGATCCTTAACGGGTCACTTACTTTAGGCGACAATGCTGTTCTTGATAGAGTCGGTTGGGTAAAACCGGGAATTGATGCCAGACGGCCTACAGGGATTTCGGAAACCTTTGGTGGTGCAACAAACATTGATATGTCAGGTGGTACCTATTATGGAAATGTTGCAAGCAATTCATCAAGCTTACGCTTTATAAATTTTGTATCGGTAACCAATTCCCGTTTTTACGATATGCTAATTACAGAGGTGTCAAATGATAATTTCACCTTGGGCCCAGGATGTAATAACAACGAATGCCGTAATCTTATCGCTTCGTTTTCAGCTATGGGAAACGCTTTGACCGATAAAGGCGATCATAACACATGGATTGACTGTATTGCTTCAGATTGCGGCAGTGATGGTTGGACACCAAAATGCCAGTACAGTACATTCATCAGGTGTATCGCTGCAAATAATGCAGGCTCGGTGGTTAATGTGGATATTTATGGTTCTGTCACTTCAACACAAAACATTGGTATGGACAGGAATGCTGCAGGCTCAACTGTTAAAGTAACTATTTATGAAGGGGGTTTGCTTGAGGCCAGATATACTGATGATGCCAATTTTGGCCCGGGTGCTCTTTTAGATATCCGTGGTGGAACGTTCAAATTTACCCAGGATGAACTTGCTTCGGTTAATTTATGGATTTCTCAAGGTAGAATTGTGGGTTTTGGTGGAACGCAAACGATTAGAAATGAATCAGTTGAGGGTACTACCATAGTTACAGTAGGTACGCCTGTATCAGTTGCTGATATAACTGCAGGTAAATTCAACGTTTACCCAAATCCTGCATCAAATAAAGTATCCATTGAAATCGGAGATGAGTTTGAAGACCTAAAAATGATCAATATGTTAGGTAAAACGGTATATGCTATAAGCAATATAAGCAATGCACAAACGCTTACCATTGATGTTTCTGATTTTACGAAAGGTGTCTATTTTATTAGTGTCGTTAATGAAGGGCAAAAAACGGTAAAAAAGATCGTTTAAATTGATTCCTGTAATATCAGGTTAGTTGGCAAAAATCCATAAAAAATTGCCTACCGAAAGGTGAGGTTTACTGCGTTCAAACAACCCGGATTTTTAAAAGCCACCTAACCTGATATTATTCAATAAATTTTTTAGTGGATTAAACACCTGCTGAATTACGTGGAATGACAGAGGTGGAAAATAAATGTCTCTACAAAGTTGAGGATGCTAATTAATAGTCCTTTACGTCTTAAGTGCTTAAGTTACTCTCAATCTATATACGAAAATTCAATTAGTAAATGCGAATACTTAAACTTAAGTGATCACAGTATCTTAAAGATAGTTTGTTTATGTATCTTCGCCTAAGCCTTTTTTTAATTAAGAAGATATGAAACGAGCCATGAGGGTTGCTTCTCACAAAGGGGAATGACTAAGCTGGCGAGTTCCCTGCCTACTGGACAGGCAGGCATGTGGCAATTGAAAAACAAAATTTAGACATATGAAACGAGCCATGAGAGCGTCCTCACACAAAGGGGGAATGATTGTAATGGCGAGTTCCATGTGGCAAAAAAAATAAATTATAAACACATGAAACAATTTATCACCCTAGTATTATTAATAATCAGTTTTCTAATACAAGTAAATGCACAAGGAACTAGTGATAAGCCCAATATTATATTTTTTTCGGCTGATGATTTAAATACTAATATTAATCCACTAGGTTATACGCAAGCCAAAACGCCTAATTTAGACAAGCTGGCCGAAATGGGTATTACCTTTACTAATGCCCATGCTCCAGGGGTATTTTGTGCTCCATCCCGTACAGCTATAATGACAGGCTTACATGCCTCTACAACAGGATGTTATAACACTGAGGTGTACCATTACGATTACCCTGATTTAACCCCTTTGCATATGGCTTTTAGTAATAATGGCTATAAAGCTTACGGAGCAGGTAAGTTGTTTCATCATAGAGCAGGTTTCATGGACCCCAGAGGATGGGAAGAGTTTTTTGCTCGTAGTCAGGAAATTAAAGATGTAGGTTACGAAACGGGTTATTTTGGTAGTGATGTGCCCTACCCTGATCCACACCCATATAGTCCGTATTATACCAAAACCAACAATATAATTAACGATGGTGGTTTTTTGGAGTGGGGGCCTATCGCCAACGAAAAAGCCGAAGAAATACCAGATGCTATCTCCACAAACTGGGTTTGTGATTTGTTGCAGCAGGAACATACAGATCCATTTTTTATTGGGTTAGGACTATATACTCCGCACTATCCTAACTACGCCCCACAAAAGTATTTTGATTTATACAACAGAGATTTAATACAAGTTCCAGAATTAAAAGTCGATGATTTGAATGATATTCCAAACCCGATGCGTCAGCAAATGATTAATCGAAGTAGAATTCAACAAACGCTGGAGGATATTGATGCTGTTAAAGATGCTATTATCGGCTATTTGGCCGCAGTTTCATTTGCCGACGCCATGTTAGGTCGGGTTTTAGATGCTTTGGAGGCTAGCGCATATAAAGACAATACGCTAATTATTTTTTGGAGTGATCAAGGCTATCATCAAGGACAAAAAGGCAATTGGGGAAAACATACTCTTTGGCAGGAAACATCTCATGTTCCGCTAATATTTGCTGGAAATGGCTTACCTCAAAATAAAAAGGTAAATACAACAGTTAGTTTAATAGATATGTATCCAACCTTAGTCGATTTATGTCATCTCCCTGTTCAAAAGCAACTACTCGATGGAGAATCTCTTATATCTGTTCTGCAAGACCCCGCTTCTTCAACTGATAGAAATGTATTTTTACCTTCGCATGACAGGGGGAGTTACGCTGTTATTAACAAGGATTGGAAATACATCTATTACAACAATGGAACAGAAGAGTTTTACGATAAAAATAACGATCCTAATGAATGGTATAACCTAGCAGGTGATAATAGTTATAGAAGTATCATCATCGAAATGCAAAAATCAGCCCCAGCAGAGTTCCACCCTGGAGCAACCCCCCAATCAAGTTTAGAGTTGGTATTCGATAGTAATGGATTTTATCATTGGGAAAATAAAGATAAAAGTAAGCCAGCTAAATTTGTTGAAGCTTCAGTTGTTTTTTCGGATCCAATTACGGAAAAGAATATAGAATTTGTTGAAAACTCAAATTCTACGCAGGAATCATATACTATCCAAAGTAATAAAGCAGGTCAGTCCTGCAGGTATATACAGCACGATAGACATGCCTACTTTAAGGTAAGTGATCAATTGTTTTCTATGGAGGATAATGAAATGATGCTTGAACTTACTTATTTCGACAATGGTACTAACTTGTTTAGTATGCAATACAATTCAACATCATCGGTAGTAAAAAGTATAGATATTTATAAAACAAATACTAACAAGTGGATTACCAAAGTATTTATGGTGACCGATGCGTCTTTTAATAATTTGCAAAATAATCAAGCAGATGTTAGAATAGGGGGAGAGGTATATATACGTTCGCTAGTCATTAAAAAACATATCGAATCATTAGTTTCAGTTACACTTACTAACAACATTATGGAAAATGGGATTGAATTTTTAATTGGAACCGATCCCAATAAAGAAACCTACACCCAAGCTGTAACGAAAGAGGACAATGAATGTCGTTTGATTCCTACACTTTCAGAAAAAACTAAATATGGATATTTTTCTGTGGATAATACCTTAATAACCAATGCTGATAATGAATTAGTATTTGAAATAACTTATTTAGATCAAGGTACTACCTCTTTACTGCTTAATTATAACAGCTTGAACGAAAAGTATGAAAAATTAGAGATTCCTAAAAATAATACCAATAAATGGATGACAAGCGCTTTTTATGTTAATGATGCAGCTCTAAATAATTTACAAAATAATCAGTCCGACTTTAGGATAAGGGGGACTGAATATATTAGAAGAATTGCCCTAAGAAAAGGGGTGGATAATGAAGGTAATACCTCGTTAAGCCCTGAACAAGAATTGCATAGTCATATGTTGGTAAAGGTTCAGCCTGTTACTGGAGGAGCTAATATATCGGTTTCTAATGATTTAATTGGAGCCGATCTCTATGTTTACAATCTGATGGGAGTTTTGCAAAAGAGACAACAGGTTAATCAATCTGAGTTTTATATAGGGCTTGGTGTTCCTCAAGGCATTTATATTTTTGTTGTTCGCAGTGATAATGGTTTGGTGAGTAAAAAAGTTCTATTTTTGCAAAGGTGGAGTAAAAGTGCTGAAATATGAAGATGTGGATTACAATGTTAATGAGATATGAAAACTAATTTTATGAAAATTAATTTTATTTTTATCCTAATACTGTTCGGTTTCAACCTTTTGTATGCTTCCGAGTCAACAAGCATACAAAAATTTGATGTTAAACCTGAGAATAGGGCTGCGGTAAATAAAGTAAACCTTCAAAAGGCTATTGACTGGGCATCGTCCAGTGGTTCTGCGCTTTGGGTCGAACCCTCTGAAGATCCGTACCCAATTGATGGCGGAATTATCCTGAAAAAGAACGTATCGCTGATTGGGGTGCATGGCCCTACTCCCCGCGGAACAGTGCACCCAACAAAAAAACAACCTGTGGGTAGTGTGTTCGCAATTACGGATACAGAAAACGCTTTTATAACGGTAGAAACCGGAACTCAAATTAAAGGCATTCAGTTTTGGTATCCCGAACAAACCATTAAAGATCCTTTAGCCATTATTCCCTATAAGGCTACTATTCAGGTTTCAAAAACCAGTCGTGCGCAAGGTGTGTTCCTTTCGTGCCTTACCTTTTATGGCGAGTATTTAGCCTTCGATTTTAATGCAAGTCAAAATAATGCCTGCGAATTAATGACCTTTGAGCATTGTTACGGATACCCCTTAAGTGGTGAATTTATCCGGATGAATTATTGTTACGATGTTCCACGTATTTTGCATTGTCATGTCAACCCTGCCGGACAGCGATACATTGGAGGTCAATACAGCCGTGCAGTTGTTGATGCTGTAATTGCCAAAAAAACATTTGCCTATACCATTAATAACACTGATAATGCACAAATTATCGACCTTTTTACTTTTGGTACTTATGGCGGAATTCTATTGGATAGCGAATCGTATGGGCAATTAACCAACTTTAATTTTGATTGTGTTGCAGTGGGTATTTTGAAGCGGGGAAGCAACACGAAAAACCGGAACTGGCAAATTTCGCAAGGTTCAATTATTGCCAATACCGGCGAAAATGTAGAAGATATCCACCCAATAATCATCGAAGGTCAAGGGCATACCTCCCTTAGCAATGTGGAAGCTTTTTCGGGAGGGAATGGAGCCCTTACAGCAGTTCCTGAAAATATGTCGTGGGATTTTTTACTGGTAAGGGGCGACAAAAAATTAACCGTTTCTATTTGGGGCAGTCGGATGAGGAATTACAAGTCAAACTCGCCCGTTAGTATTGTGAATAATCAGGCGGTTATTTATATGTCGGGTTGTTTTGATAAGGAGGAGAATTTATACAACAAAACATTTAATTAACTCTATTAATTGATAAGTAGATGATACAAAACATACAAGTAAAAAAGCTTTTCATACTAATTTACCTAATTGTGTTTTGCTCGTTCGGTTTTAATTATTTGGCTGTTGGGCAGGTAGATAGTAGTAAAATCGCCTCTGTGAAGACATTGAAATTGATGACCTATAATATAAAGTTTGCCAGCCCAACGTATGAACCGTCATGGGAAGTTCGCCGAGAAATGCAGGTAGATTTGATTCGAAAATACAAGCCCGATATTATTGGAACACAGGAAGGTTTAAAAGAGCAAATTGATTAGTTGGCCGAGCAACTTCCGGAATACGTGGTAGTTGGTGAAGGACGACAAGGAGGAGATAACGATGAACACATGGCTATCTTTATCAAACAGGATAAGTTTCGCCTGCGCGAGATGCATAGTTTTCAGCTTTCCGAAACTCCTGAGATAATAGGCAGCGGCCCTGAAGTAAATCCCCGAATGGTAACCTGGGTAAGATTGTCGCTTATTAAGATTCTTAACCAGGGTAAAGATGGTAAGTATCCGGAAGATTATCGTGGAAATTGGGAAAATACGCAGGAGTTATATGTTTTTAACACCCATTACTTCAATGGAAGTAAAGATTCTTTGGCAAGGTTGAATGCATCCAAACTAATCCTGGAAAGGATCAATGCACTAAATCGGTTTGGGGCATGGACGCCCGAACGTCCGGTATTTTTAATGGGCGATTTTAATTGCCGCCCCGGCAGTGCACCCTATAATGTATTAGTTGGCAATAAAAATTCAACCGACCCTTATTTGCTCAAAAATTCGTTCGAAGATTTTAAAAAGATTGACTGGATACTTTATAAAGGCGCAATGAAAGTGCTGAAGTATGAAGAAGTGGATTACAATGTTAAAGGTGTATATCCATCAGATCATAAACCGATTTATGTAGAGTTTGAAATGTAAAATAAGTAGTGTGAAAATCATTTATTAATTCCATTAATCCCCTGTTAATAGAAAATTTATCGTTTCGTATAAATTTGATATAAAAACCACTGATAAATTTTTCAAATGAAAGTAGTTAAAAATACATTTATCGTTTTACTGGTAACTTTTTTCGTTACAGGATTAAGTTCTTTTACGAACAAGGAGCAACAAACAAAGCCTAAGAAACCCAATGTAATCATTCTTTTTGCGGATCAGCACCATAAAAAAGTGATGGGTTTTGAAGGACACCCCGATGTAATGACGCCTAATTTAGATAAGCTGGCAAAAGAAGCAGTTGTGTTTGACAGGGCCTATTGTACCACCGGTATTTGTGCACCTTCGAGGTCGTCGTTGATGTCTGGCTTGTACTCTCGTACCCTCGGATTACTTTCGAATGGTGAAGAAACAGAAGTAATGCGTGAGGTCGTGTCGCTGGCAACTGTTTTTAAACAGAACAATTACAATACCTATGCTTTTGGAAAACGCCATACATCGCAGGCTGTAGATGAGGGTTGGGATGTTCAGCGAAGCCATTTGTGCAATGAAACGCCTGGAAACAGCTATACCGAATGGGTAGAGAAAATGGGTTATGGAAAAGAATTTGCAAAAGACTGGGCGGCTGAATTTGGCAAAGGTTCAGGCTGTTCTTCCTATGCCAACGAAAAGCTTCCAATTGCCGACCTTGGAACCCGTGTTTCGGAGCTTCCGGAAAATATGACAATGGAAGCCTTCACAACCCAACTAACTGTTCAGATGATAAAAGACCAGGCAAAAAGCGACAAGCCATTCTTTTGCTGGGCTACATTTTATCGGCCCCATCAACCCTATACGCCGTTGAAAAAATATATGGATATGTACGATGTGGCTGACTGGGGAAATGGCCGGAAAAATGGCGGCTCAATCAAGAAACCTGCTAGCCTTTACGAATCTAAAACCAATATTCCTCCGATGATGCAATCCATTCGCGATGGAGGTAATAAAGTTTGGAATGTTGATAAAGCCTATGCTGACGAACAACTCTGGCGAAATTATATTGGCGCTTACTATGCTTTGGTCACCGAAGTGGATCATCGTGTAGGCCAAATTTTACAAGCTCTCGATGAAGCGGGCATTACAGAAGAGACTATCGTAATTTACACTTCGGACCATGGTGATTTTGTGGGTAATCACGGAATGGTTGAAAAGGCTGCTGCCGGGCAAAATGTTTACGAGGATATTTTAAATATCCCGTTGATTATCAGATATCCGGGGAATAAGGAAAATGGTAAACATATCGGTGAATTAGTAAGCCTTGTGGATATTTATCCAACCCTGGTTGAACTGCTCGGTTTAAAAATGCCAACCTTAAAAAATCCCTTACAGGGAGAATCTATGGTACAAACTCTTCTTTCGGGAAAGCCAATGGAAAGGGAATATTTTGTTTCCGAAAGTTGGTCCCAAGCCACCGTAATTACTAAAGATCAGAAATTGGGTATAATGCTCGACCCAACGGCACTTCATAAAAACTGGGATTTTCGCGCTTATGGCGATATGTTTTTCGATCGAAAAAAAGATTCGCTCGAAGTGGATAATCGAATTAAGGATTCGGCATACCAAAAAGATATTGCAAAGCTACTGGGGTATTATAACGAATTTGTAAGTAATACTCCTTCCACAGGTAAAGATGAAATGATTAATGAAAAATCAAATAAAGTGCAAAAGCCGATTAGTTTAGCCGTTGCCGGAATGTCGCACGGGCATATTTCTTTTATCCTAAAAAGGCCAGATAAAGGTGATTTTAAGTTGGTAGGCGTGTGCGAATCAAATCAAGAACTGTTAACAAGCTTGTCCGAAAAATATCAACTGAAACCCGAAATACAATACACCGAGTTGGAGAAGATGCTGGATGAGGTAAAGCCAGAAGCTGTGGTTGCCTTTGGCTCTGTTTTTGACCATTTGGCGGTAGTTGAGGCTTGTGCGCCCCGTCATATTGATGTGATGGTGGAGAAACCGCTGGCCGTTAATATGATACATGCCAATCGGATGGCTCAACTGGCCAAACAATACAATATTCAGTTATTAACCGATTACGAAACTTCATGGTATCCAACTACGGCTCAAACCATGAAAATGGTATTGGATGATAATTTTGTTGGCCCACTTCGCAAAGTAGTATTTCACGATGGACACAAAGGCCCGAAAGAAATTGGCTGCGACAAATATTTTTTAGAATGGTTAACGGATCCAATTCTTAATGGAGGAGGTGCTATCGTTGATTTTGGTTGTTATGGAGCCAATCTTATGACCGTGCTTACAAAAGGAGAAAAGCCAATTTCGGTTACAGCGGTTACCCGTCAGTTTAAACCTGAGATTTATCCAAAAGTTGATGATGATGCGACCATTATCGTTTCCTATCCCCAATGGCAATGCATTATTCAGGCTTCGTGGAACTGGCCGTTTAACCGAAAAGACATGGAGGTTTATGGCACAACCGGATACGTGATAGCCGATAATAAAAACGACTTACGAATACGGAATTCCGGAATGAAAGCGGAAGAAGGACAGCAAATTACTGCCAACATGGTGGCTGTTTACGAGGATCCTTTTGCCTATTTTGCCGATGTTATCCACAAAAAAATTCAAGTTGAACCCTTTGGATTGTATTCGCTCGAAAATAATGTTAGGGTTGTCGAAATCCTTGATGCAGCCAGGCAATCAGCCAAAACAGGGGAGACTGTAGTATTTAAGTAGGGTAAGAGTAAAGTGTTATTTTATCATTTAAAAATTAGTTTGACAATGAAAAATAAGGCATTTATATTTATTGGTTTAAGCTTATTATCTTGGTCTTGTTTTGGCATTATGAATTCCATAGGCCAGGCTATTGCACAGGGCAAACCAAATATTATTCTGATCATGACTGATGATCAAAGTCCGTTCCCGTTTGAAACTGCAACAGTAAACCAATCACGTCCTTTTGGTTTCAATGGCGACAGTCATGTTTATACCCCCAATATTGACAAACTTGCAAATAATGGTTTGGTATTTACCCAAGCTTATGTTTCCACTGCGGTTTGTTCGGCCAGTAGGTACACCACGCTTACCGGTCGTTATGCCGGCAGGTGCGAAGGAGCTTCCTTTATGCAGCAATTTCCGAAAGGTGAATTTGCACGCGTTGAAAACAACACCGAACTGGAAGAAACACGGGAGAATTTGCCACGTCTTTTGCAGGACGCCGGTTACCTCACCGGCTTTGTTGGGAAAAGTCATGTTGTCGATCATTATCTGTTAGGAGCCAGTTTAACAGGAGATTATGGTTTTATGAAGGTGGCTCAAAATGCTGATCCAAATGTTCCCGAAGTGTCAACTGCAATGGCTTTTAATCATGGATATTGGGTTAAGCGCATAAAGGAGTTTGGGTTCAATTATGTAAATGCCGTATATGCCGCTAATTTGAAAGAATTGAATAATGATTCGTTGAATGTGCATAATGTGGAATACAAAAACAAGGCTGCTCTTGAGTTTATCGACCAATGTGGTAGCGAACCATTTTTCCTTTACTACAGCGAGAATGTTCCTCATGGACCTGCGCCCTGGGTTAAATCAAACGGGAAATATAAAAATGGCTTAGATGCCAATCCGAAATTTACTTCGAAAGGATATGTTGATGCAGAATATAGCTATTTGCCTTCCAGAGAAGAGATTAAACAAGATGTGTTGAATCATGGCAAGGATTTGAATCATGCATGGTTGCGATGGTTTGATAATGCTGTAGGCGCAGTTGTTGATAAGTTGAAAGAAAAAGGAATACTTGAAAATACGGTGATTATTATTACCTCTGATCATGGACAATACAATAATGGCAAGGCCACAAATTATGAGGGAGGAGTAAAAATACCTCTTATGGTGTATTGGCCGGCAGGTATTTCATCCGGGTCAACATACGATGAGCTGGTTCAAAATATTGATTTTGCACCCACTTTTTTAGACTTGGCAGGGATTGATCTTTCGGGTAAAACTTCCCTTGATGGTGTGAGTTTGAAAAATGTTTTATTGGGTTGTCAAAAATCGCCGGTACATGATTGTTTATTCTACGAAATTGGTTTTACACGTGCTGTGAGAACAAAAAAATGGAAATATATTACCGTAAGGTATGATGATGCAACAAATGCTAAAATTGCAAAAGGTGACAAATTCAATGGGTTTAATGGAGAATTGTTGGATTTTCCTTATTATGTAAAAAATGCTCATTTGGGGTATCATGCTGCTAAAAATAATCCACATTATTTTGAAAGCGATCAATTATATGATATGGTCAACGACCCCATGGAGTCAACTAATTTGTTCGACTCAAAACAAAGTGAGGTTGTTGCATTGAAACAAAAATTAACTGGTTTATTACAGTCGTTTTCGGAAAGACCCTATGCCGAATTCAGCGATGGCAAAACTATTGCTTTGGGATTAGCAGATGTAAAAGAGGAATGCACAACAAAAGAAGTTCTGAAAGTTTTTCCAAACCCATCAAAATCTACTTTTTACATTGAGTTGCCGGAAAGCAATGATATACCATTATACACTATTTATAATTTTGAAGGAGCAGTAATCGAAAAAGGAAAATTAGATCGCTGTATTTCAAGTGTTCGGTTGGACAGGGTTTCTAAGGGAAGTTATATCCTACGCATAACTTCAGGAGCAAACACCTTTATTCGTCAGTTATTTTTAAACTGACTATGCTTTTTAAGAGCGTATGGACTATTTAATGAGATGGATTAAATGTGAATGTGGAAATTCGAACAAATTTCAACATGAAAAATATGATGGTTGTTGATAAATAGGTAATAAAAGTATTGATCACCTATACTATTTTTTGTATTGCTGCATTTTTTTTCCTGCCTGAGCAGGTTTCGGGGCAGAATCAATTAATTCAACATCTGGATGCAATGGTTGCAGGGAGTATTGTAAGCAATGACAATAACCAAGTAACAGAGTGGAAAGATCAATCTACTTTTAACAACCACGCCACATCATCAGCGGGCACAATTTACAAAGTGCAGGATGGCTCGTTGAGCTGGTTAGATTTTGGAGCCGACCGAAATGTTATGCAGTTATTTACCGGTGCTGAATCCGATAGTTGGCTTGATCAATCAACCGGAAAGGATGGTTTTTGTGTAATCCTCACATTCAAAACAAATTCGCTAAATAACGATTGGAATGATGTCATTGGGAATTCTTCAGCAACCAGTGCCGGGTTTGGACTTCGGTACAGCAATAGCGGATCAGTAAAAGCTTATTTAGGTGGAAATGATATCAGTACCGGAGGTAATAATATTAAGGAAGGCGATATAGTTATATTTGCTTTTAACTATAAGGCGGCATCCGGGCAATACCAGTTTTGGGAATCAAAAAATAAAAATACAGTTTCGGGTCTCATTGAAAAAGCTGATTTTTCACTTGCCAACCCAGTTACAATAGGCAGTACAGTTAATAATAATCGCTATTTCAAAGGATATATAGGTGAGCTAAAAATTTACAATACTGCGCTTTCTGATATTGATTTTCAGAATGAAAGGCAAAGCTTATTTGTAAAATGGACTGCCACGGAACAAGACCCACCCTCACCAAATCCGGCTTCATTCGAAATTGTTCCCGGTTATTGGCGGTACAACAATTAACATGACGGCAACAAAAGGTTCTGACGCCAGTGGTATTGTTGAATATTATTTTGAAAAAGTGACAGGAAATCCCGGTGGTGATGATTCAGGTTGGCAACCTTCGCCATATTACAGCGATGGCGGACTGCAAGCACACACTCAATATGGCTATCAGGTAAAAATGCGCGATGCCTTTCAGCTTGCCGGTGAATATTCACAAGTATTTAATGCTTCAACAACCGTGGCCGAACCTTGGCAAAACGACCTTGATTATGGAGCTTACTGCGGCTACCAAGGCTGGCACCGTGGCCCTGAGGATGGTTGGAAACACTGGTTTGACAATGGAATTCCTGATGCTGCACACATGAGCGGCGACAACTGGCCCGATTTCAGCGAGTATCCGAAATTATATGAAACGCAATTGCACTATCCTGATGGTTCTCCGGTTATAGTTTATTCAACAAACGACTATGAAACCGTTGATGTACATATTCGTTGGATGAAAGAATATGGAATTAAAGGATGTTTTTTGCAACGTCAGCAATATGATATCCACAACCCTGCAACCTTGGAACAAATGGACCGCAAAGCAATGCACGTTCGCCGCGCATGCGAAAAATATGGGGTTAAATTTTGCATGATGCCCTGGAATAACGATAAGTCGGAAACAGGTAGAGGACAGGAATACATTGAAACAATAATTAGCGATTGGAAACATTGTGTCGATGACCTAAAAATTACAGAAAGCCCAATGTATATGCATCAAGATGGTAAGCCGGTTATTGGTTTTTGGGGATTCGGACTGGCAAACAGACAGATGACACCTGAACAAGCAACTCAAATTCTTGATTCCTTTCAGCAGCCTACTGATTCAAAATACAGGGTATATGTAATGGGAGGTGTACCAAACGATTGGCGAACGAAAACCAAAGCAGGTTTTATGCCGGTTTATGAAAAGCTGGACATGATTTCGCCCTGGCGACCAATTTTTTATGACCCCTATAATCAGGATTGGCTCAATCGGATGGCTGGCGACATAACTTGGTGTGATACCCGTAGGATCGATTACAATCCAACGGTTTCGCCGGGTGCCTCTGTTGCCTATCAACAATTTGATCCAGCCCAACGCAACAAGAACCCCCGCGATGGTGGCAAATACCTTTGGAAACAGGTTTACGAGGTTTGTAAACTGAAGAACAAATTTATGTATGTGGCCATGTATGATGAAATTGACGAAGGAACCGCGATGTACAAAATGGCTGAAACCCAGAAAGACTGCCCGATAATAAGCCCTTCACTTGTACCATTGAATGAAGATGGGTATAATTTGCCCAGCGACTGGTATTTGCAAATAGGAACTGAAATTCAAAAAATGCTGGAAGGAAGCCTGGAATTAACAGATAAGCTGCCACTTGTACTAACCAGTGCCAATTCTGCTTTAACTAATAAATCAAATACACTAAAAGTTTATCCCGTTCCGGCAAAAGATTTACTCTATTTTTCCAATGCTAGCACAGATAAAATATTTAAAATTTTAAGCATTGATGGAATCCTTATTGATAACGGAAAGCTAAACAACAATTCAATAAATATAAGCCATTTAAAACCTGGTATCTACATATTAATTTTGGATAGTCATAGGTTTAGGTTTATAAAAATATAACCCGATAAAAGATTGCTAGCGCAAAGGGTGTTGAAAATATCGGACAAATTTAAAAAAAATACTGGTTTGCCACCCTCAATAATCCTCACGAAGTAAGCCGATTGAATTGTTATTTGCTTAACGAAAGCGGGAATAACAGTTTGCGTTTTGAGTTGCCCGGGGCCGACAATCCTGATTATTTAAACAATAGTTGGATCGGCGTATATCAGGAAATTCGTATGTATTCCGGTAACAAATATCAGATTGAAATTGATATTGACAGGGTTGTTCCCGACTCAATCCAATATCCCACCATATTAAATATTTACGCGTATAAACCAGGTTCCGCCAAAAGCCCACCGGTCTGGTTGGGGTCGGTTGATTATAAATTTAACCAATCGGGGCTTCATATTTATTCGCAAAAGATTAATCCTTCTGAAACGGCTACCTACGAAATTGTTGTGCGCGTATTTGGGTGGGGCAACGAAGGAAAAGCTTTTTCCGTGAATGTTGATAATATTAAAGTGCTACGCATCAAGTGATAGTTTTCTATATCCCTTGCATTACTAATCATTTAAAAATTTATTAACTATGAAAAATTGGCAAAAATTTCTTGCCCTATTTATCATTTTAATGTTCAATTACTCCCTTATTTTTGCTCAGTCGCAAATAAGGGGTAAGGTTATCGATAAAGATGGACTACCTCTTCCTGGTGTAAACGTCATGATAAATGGAACCACAACAGGAGTAACAACAAATATTGATGGAGTGTTTAATCTTCAGGCTAGCGGTTCTTTCCATTTCAGGTATGCCCGGAGGAGATTATGATACCGGATTAAAAATCTATTCTCCGTCCGAAATTCTTATTCGCGGAAAAACTACCTGGAATAATTCCTCTCCATTGGTTTTAGTGGACGGAGTGGAACGTCAAATGAACGAAGTGGATATCAGTGAAGTGGAAAGTGTTTCCGTATTAAAGGATGCCTCTGCTACTGCAGTGTTTGGAGTAAAGGGTGGTAATGGGGTTATACTGATTACTACAAAAAGAGGTAAAGAAGGAAAAACAAAATTTAATGTCGAAGCAGAGATGTCATTTGAAAGTGCCTCAAAAATAATTGATGCTGTGGATAACTGGGAAGGAGCTGTAGCCCGGAATTATGCGTTGGAGCGCACACGCAGGTTTAATAACGGATTATGGGGTGAGCTTTATGCTGCCGACCAGGAGATAGAATATTACAGAACCGGACAATATCCGTATGCGTACGCCAGCCAGAACTGGCAAGATATCATGCTAAAAGATTTCACCAAATCCTACAGGGTAAATACCACAGCCAGTGGAGGAACGGATCGGGTCAGATATTTTGCATCTGCCAGTTATAACCATGTGGGTGATATTTTTGATGGCCAGGACGTAGGAACCAGTTATTTGCCAGGATACCATGGGGATGACCAAGATACATCTTAATATCAATAGTTGGATAGCTAATGGTGTGTATATTGTACTTGTTGTTTCTGAAGGCAAACAAGATTTTGCAAAAGTAGTTGTTAATTAAACCTTCTGGAACATTCAATAATTCCAGTAAATTTAAACAATATTTTTTCTCCACACAGAGCTTCCTGTATGTTCTATAAGTAAGTTTGCCAATCTTTAAAGACGCCAAGTGTTTACTCCCATCAATTAGGGGCGTTTCATTTTTGCTTGCTCTGACCGTCAGTAATCGATTTTTCAAAATCTTTATAATCCTGCAGCAGCTCTTCAACTATTTGAGGTAGAGAATCGGATAAATCGTTACGCTCGGCTTTATCTTTATTCAAATCGAACAATTGAATATCCTTCGATGATTCCTCCGGCACCAGTCCGGGATATTGTGCAGGTGTGGCCTGCTCCATAGGTGCTATTATCGTTGTGCCGTCGGGTCCCCGTGGGTCTATCCAATCCAATGGCAGGCGCTTGTACCGTGGCTTATTGACAAACATTTTGTATTTGCCCTTTCTAACCGACATGATACGATCCTCGATCATGCTAAAGATAGGGGCATGTACTTTTTGTTTCCCTCTCAGCACATCTGTTATATCTACTCCGTCGAGCGTATTGGAATTGGCGGGGTGCACACCTGTTAACGACAGTAGCGTAGGATAAATATCCGGCGACCAACAGGGCACCCCAATTTGGGTGCCGGGAGCAAAGACCTCCGGGTAGCGGATAATAAAAGGCACCCTTATGCCGCCTTCCCACGTTGTGGCCTTCATTCCTTTTAAGCCACCCGTACTGCCTCCGTACCAAGGCCCATTGTCCGACATAAATATTACGATGGTATTGTCCAAAATACCGAGGTCATCCAATTTATTGAGCACCTCGCCCACCGACCAATCCAACTCTCTCATCACATCGGCATATAAATCATCCTTAGTTTCGGGTGTGTAAAATCTTTCGGAAGCGGCCAATGGTTTGTGCGGCATAGCGTGGCACAGATGGAGGAAAAAGGGCTTGTTCTTGTTACGGGATATAAAATCAATGGCTTTATCGGTGTACCGTTTGGTAAGAAGACTTTGATCCACGGGGTATTCAACCGTATCTCGGTCTTCCACAATTTGAACGGGGCGCATATCGTTGGAGTACAAAATACCGTAGTACTCATCGAAACCATGGTTCACGGGGAAAAATTCTTCCTTATGACCCAAATGCCATTTGCCGATCAATTTGGTCGCATATCCGGCTTCTTGAAAAACTTCACCCAGTGTTATCTCGCTGTCGGGAATGCCCACATCATCGATGCCGGCATCGGGAGTAGGATTTTGAATGACCTTGTGCCTTAACGGAAAACGCCCAGTTAACAAAGTGGCACGCGATGGGGCGCAATATGGTGTAGGCACATAAAAATCGGTACACTTTACTCCTTCATCCGCCAATTTATCTATTTGCGGCGTGCCATAACTATTCTGTCCATAGCTCGAAATATCGCCATAGCCCATGTCATCAGTAAGGATGATGAGCACGTTGGGTTTGGGTTTTTCAGTATCTACCGAAGAGCTGCAGGAAGTGCCCATTAGCGCAAAGAGGATAGATGCAATCAGGATGTTTATGGTTTGTGTTTTCATGTGGTATAAATTAGTATCGATGTTAGGGGTTAGGGGTTAGGTTTCAGTGATTACTGTTCTCCCGTCAAAAAACAAATTAAATCAAGGAGTCGGGATGTCGCTTCCTACCTACCGGCAGGCCAGTGCTCCAACTGTTCACTGTTTGTCTGCTCCTACATGGTAAAAAATCACCCGGTTGCCATTGTGCTCGGGAAAAGCCACCACATTTAGTTCGGGGGAATAATCCGGATCGGTGGGATTTTTTAATCCCGACAAAACAGTCTCGACACCCGCTGAGGTAATCTTCAGCAGTGTACCGTTCATCCAATCGGTAACGTAATAAGCTCCGTCGCCAGCTTTGGTAATCCCTTCCAGATTTCCTATTTCCACTGGGTCGTTCAGCAATGGTCTTAGCTCTTTGGTTTCCAAATCCACCAAAAGCACTTTGCCCATTCTCGAGGTTTCGAAGGTGGCTTTGTCCGATAGAACGCCCCAGGTAACCACCACCAAGGTGTCCTGATCCATATACAGGCCGTCGGGCGACTCGTCGAGCTCCAGGAATACTTCGGGCTGGCGGGTTGTGGCCGGGATACGGTATATCTTGTTCGCAAAAAAATCCGACACATACAGATCGCCCTCTTTTGAGATGCATACATCGTTGATAAACTCACCTTCGAGCAAGGGGAATTCTGCTTCTATTTTTCCTTGAGCTATATCGATTTGATACACGCCCGCCCTGTCGCACACAAAAAGTTTTTCGTCGGTAGATATCATTCCTGAGGGGGCATCGAGCCCTTTGATCCATTGGGCATCGAGCACTTCTCCCGACTGATCTAACCTTGTTATCCAACCATAGCCATCTTTTTGTAGCGAGATACCTCCGCCTAAATTGGATACGAACCATGTTTTGGATTTAGCGTGCCACAACACCTGATCGGGTGCATCATAAACAACTTCGGTATCTACTTTTTTATTTTTCTGGGTACAAGCGGCTGCAGCAATAAACGACAGAAACAATAATATAGGAAATGTTTTCATATTAGTTGTAATTTAGATATTTAGCCTTCAATAATTCCCACTCTTGGATAGATTCGGGCAAGTAAACATCAGGGCTGGTTTGTTTATCGATAATAAAATTAATAAAGCCCACGGGACCTTTGTATTCGATATCTTTGAGCGCACGTAAAAAAACACCCAGATCGTATTCTCCTTTGTTAAGGGGTTTAATCGTACTATGATCCTTTGAACGCGGCGATGTTAAATCCACCTCCTTATCGGTACCCGCAATGGTTACAAAACTGATATATTCTTTTGTATTCTGAACTACTTCGCCTATCCTATTCCCGTTTCCTGCCCTTATTTCGTGACAAAGATGTACGGCCAACATTAAATTTGGATGGTTGATACACTTTACCATAGGCAGTGCCTGTTCGGCAGAATAATAATAACAAGAGCTGTGCGGATATAAAGTAACTGGCACATTTTTTTGATCGGCATAATCTACCACCTCCCTTAAAATTCCTTCGACATGCTTTTCCGTAATGCCTTCTTCCGGTTTGCCAAAAATAAACCAGAGGGCAATCCCCTTGTCCTGGTCAGATCCACCACCTGGCGCCATCTGTTTTTATCCACATCGGCATCGGCGAAGTTATAGCGTACAAAAGCCGCGTAGATTCTAAAGTCGGGGTAAGCATCGGCTATCGACAAAAAAGCCGGCAAATTATCCACATTTTCGGCTCTGGCCATTTGCAGTGCCACTCCCTTGTACCCGAAACTGCGCAAGGTGTCCACCTGCTGTTGCGGCGACAAAGTTTCGAGTCCTCCAAAATTGTAGATGAAGAAGGGATTGTCGGGTTGTTTGTCTTGCTTGCATCCGCATAAGCCCCCAAATAGCGATAGGAATAAAACCCCGGTCGTAAAAATATATTTTAGCTTGCTTTGGTTCATGTGATAGAGATTAGACAGAATATAAAAGGATCAGATATTTATAGATAAAAGATTAACAGGTTAGAGATAAATGATAATATTTTGTTTGTTCTGTGCAAGCCAATATTATGAACACCATCTCCTGCAATAAGGCAAGAGATAGTGAAACGCAAACTACTGTCGGTCAAACCTTTGCCTTTAATTACCGTAAACCGGTACAATTGGGTTTTTACCCCATTCGGTGTTTGGTAACTCACCAAGTTCCAGTTCGAGCGTAGCGCCCGCCATAATTTGATCGTGAGTTATAAAAGGACTACTTATCTCTTTTCCGTTAATATAGGCCTTTTGTATGTACTTGTTCTTTTTGCTGGCTCCTTTGGCAATCACTTTAAAAGTTAGACCATTCTGGAGCTCAACGGCCACCTCTTCAAAAATGGGACTGGTAATCGTGTAATAAGGTTCTCCGGGCACAACCGGATAAATCCCCATGGAGGTAAGGACCACAAATGCAGTCATGCCACCACCGTCTTCGTCGCCCGGAATGCCAAAAATATTGTCTTTGAACCATACGTCCAGCAAAAAGCGTGTGCGCTGTTGTGTTTTCCAGGGTGTGCCAAAATAGTTGTACAAAAAGGGGATATGGAAAGAGGGTTCGTTGCCCATGCTAAACTGGCCTACCATTCCGGTAGAATTGGAACCATCCACATAAAAACTTGATTTATTTGTCCCCAACGACTCTCTAAATAATTGATCTAATCGGGCTGATGCCGCTTCTTTTCCACCTAATAATTTTGTTAAGCCTTCAATATCATGCTGCACATCCCAGGCGTAGGTCCATCCGTTGTTTTCGTCGTAATATTCCCTGTAGCCCAGGCCACCATCCAATTTAGGATCAATATCCAGCCAGTTCCCTTCTTCGTCCTTTGGGATAAACATCCTGTGTTTTTCGTTCCAAAGGTTTTTATAGTCATTGGCGTGAGGTGCATACTTCACGACATCGGATTGTAGCTTCAGTTCCTTGGCCAATTCCGTCATAGCCCAAAAATCATAACTCATACCCAGGGTAACTGACACAGGTTGTCGTTTTTCAAAACCGTCCATCATAGGCTCCGTCTCTTCCTGACCCTTTGCCAAGGAGGGGAAGTAACCGTTCCTGTGAAAGAAATCGTCGATCGGCCTGCGTGTAATACCTTGACGCCAAGGGATAAATGTACCCTCGGTCAAATTCTTTTTGATGCCTTCATAAGCCTTTTCCACATTATAATCCCTTAATCCCTTTCGGTAGCCATCGGTAAAAATAGAAGCCGAATGATATGAATTCATGCACATGTGATTGCCGTGTACCTGCGGAAAGGTGGGCATCCAACCGCTTTGCTCATACATTAAGGTATAAGAGTTAAGTATGTCGTTCTGCATTTTAGGATCCAGTATGGTGCGCAAAGGATGGTGGGCACGATAGCTGTCCCACACCCAATCATCCACATAAAAAGGACGTTCACTCTTGTGTACCTTTCCGTCGTAGCCACTGAAATACTTACCGTACTCGTTAATGTTTACCATACGTTCGTAAGTGCGGTACAGCGAAGTGTAGAACGTCCTCTTTTGCGCCTCTGTTCCTCCTTGGACTTTTATCTGCGAAACGGTGTGCTCCCATATATCTTTTCCTTTGGTCAGCACCTCGTCAAAACTGTTTCCTTTTAGTTCCTTATCAAAATTCATTTTAGCTTGATCGGCGCTCACATAGGAAACCGCATACTTTACCACAACAGTTTTACTTGCCTCATCCGGAATTTGGATGGTTAGTCTTTCGCCATCGGCATTCACTTTTGCAGCTTTGATAAGCGCATCGTTTTCATCCAGAATTTGGGCATAAACATAGGTTGACATGACGCGCGTTACCGATTCTGTCCCTCTGGTTGTATATTTTAACTTGTCCTCCAGCATTAACTCGCCCTCCTTAAATTCACTTTCCAAATCGGGTGTTGCCTGCAAAAGTATGCTCCGTTGTTTTGTTTGTTCAAAATCAATTTTGTAGATAGCCGAACGAGCCGAAGGGACAAAGCTTACCCGGATATGATCATCAATGAGATAGGTGGAGTAATGCCAGGGATGGAATACCTCCAAATCGTGATCGATGAACATATTTTTTTTCCATGAATCCGCTGTCACCTCACCTTGCACTATCTTTAATTGGTACAAGCCGTAATCCCGGTGCTTAGCCACAATGAGCGGGAAAGCCTCTATCTGATCGGTGAGATAATCATATTTGACAGGGAACATACGCAACATCTGGTTGGGCAGGTGTATGGTTGGATAAGTTGGCTTCAGGAACATGGCCACATTTCCGATAGTTGGATCAATGTAGTCTGTGTTATTCGGTGAGGAAACATTATCATGCTGAGTGCAACTCAATAAAAAAATGCCAAGCACTAAAACCAATACATGCTTTGTTCTATAAATATTATTAATAAATTTCATGTGTTTATAATTTAGTATTTTGCCACATGGAACTCGCCATTACAATCACCCCCCTTTGTGTGAGGACACTCTCATGGCTCGTTTCATTTTTATATCTGATTAAATTTTAGGAGACTACTTACTGAGCACCTCTATCATGTTTAACAATAATTTACCCATCACCGGGTCGGTGGTACTTTTTCCGGTCATCATCTCCGAGATAATAAGCCTCCCTTGGTCCGAAATGGAAACAATTGGAAAGCCTTTCATGGTCAGCATTTCGGCTCGTCTGTCGTCGCCGCGGGCATAGCGGTGCTGACATCCAGACGCCAAAGATTCCACAGCCGCATGTTTTAGCACTTGCACCAACCCGCTGTTTACCAATGGCACACCGGGCTTATCGTTATTAAAATACCGCAAATCCATCAGTTTAATATCATTAAAAACCCCTGATTCGGGTATATCTATATTCACCGTTTCCAATTCATCGGGAATGTAGCCGCTAACATACTCTGGGAATAGCTTCAACAGTTTATCACCTGAATTCAGCAGCAGCAGCTTACCTCCATTTTTGAACTTATCCTGCAACAAAGCCACTTCCTCGTCCGATAATGCATTGACCGTTGCCAAACCAGAAATGATATACAGATCGCTTTTTTGCCCTAGGGCCCTTGCAAGGTTTGGTTCGGAGGCGTATGCCACAGCCAGATGATCTAAGGCTGGAGCAGTTTTCCCGTCCAAGTCCACCAAAATCGGCTTCATCGCCGCTTTCATATCGGACTGTACCCATGCCTGTTTTGCAAACAACAGGTTGTACTCGTTGCGTGCCAGCTCCTGTCCGTTCTGCACCAAATAAATCCGAAGTTTTCCGTCGAGGCGTTCCCCTTTAAATTCAGTTGGGATAACAATTTCGGGTGTGAGCCACTCACGTGAGTAATGCGCCACTTTGGGCATTTCATAGGCTCCTGACGAGACAACCCGGTTATCGCTGTAAGTAATTTCCCATTTTAGCGTTGTGGGTGCCAACGTTTCTCCATCCACATTATCGTTGACGATGCAAAAACGTACGGGTAATCTATTTCCGGCATAAAAATGACGACCGAACAACTCGGCGCTCACTAAAATGGGATTCAGTGAGTTCTTCATGCGATAATAGGTAGGGTAAGGCTCCACCCTTTGCGCATCATAAACATTACGGAACCAAGTGAGGCTCGAAAAATGGTGCATACCCGCCAACTGAGCATGGGTACGGCGTATGGCCTCGGCCAGCTCTGAGGTTAAAAAGGCATTGTTTTGCAAGCTGTATTCCGGATTGCCAAAGGGATATCCCTGGTTGCCCACATGTGTTTGTATGTTTTGGTGCTGCCACAGGTAATTGCGCGTGTGGTGCCCGGTTTCGGTATTGGGGTATCCGGTGGACCATTCTTGACTAATCAAGGGACGACCTTCCGTTTTGCGTTTCTGAAAAGGTGTTTCGATAAAATTATTGAATATAGTGCCCTTGTACCATCCCGAATAGTTGTGCCCGTCGTCGATGTCGCCATCATCGTATCTATCAAAGAAAGTGCTGTCTGATTTATCATTTACAGACCTACGATTATAACCCGAATCAAAACAAATAGGCCGTGTGGGGTCAATCTGCCGCATCCCTTTCACCACATCCGAAACAATGCCCATTTTCTTTTCAGTACGTGCTTTGTCATCCGAGTGATGGGTGAAATTCATTTCATTATTGATGGTCCAATAGAACAAGGAGGGATGGTTACGGTATTTTTTGAGAAGCGACAACCACTCGTCCTTCCATACATCCAGTAGTTGTTGATCCGGGATGGAGCCTTCGCCGATACCGATCATCAGCCAGGGCCAGATGCCTTCGTAGCTAACCCCAACACCCATTTTGTCGGCCGCATCCAGCCATACTTTACTGTAAGGGATGGTGTGGCTGCGCGTTACGGCAATATTTCCCCGATGGTATAAGTCCAATGTTTTTTCGGCCAGTGCCTTGTCGTTGATGCCCAGGGCATGGGGGGTATGGTTGGCCCCTCTTAACCAATAGCGTTTTCCGTTCAAGTAAAAATAGTCGCCCTTGGTTTCAAATGTCCTAAAACCGGAGGCAATGGTCTGCTGATCCAATACCTGGCGATCCTTGTGTTTTTTTAATGTAAACGAAAAATCATACAGGTTGGGGC
>JAGXIP010000094.1 GCA_024635585.1 Saccharicrinis sp.
TATCCCATTTATAGGTTTGCGATGTGGAATTGATGCAGTGGCGTGGATCTATTTCTCCGTTGTAGTACACCTCCGTTCCGGGAGAGCATACATTACCTGTGGGACGGGGCGTGCCTTCGGTTTCTTCGGCCAAAATTTGGTATTCTACGGAAATAGGCCAATCCTGCTCTTTTAGTATAGTTTTGGGATCTTGCGAATGAAACATCACACCACTGTTCCGGTATGCGTAAGAAGGTGCATCCTCCATCCATTGATCGGTAAAGCGATATTTAAACCTAAGGTGATACGACGAGAAAGGTTGATGATAAAACAAGTGGCCAAAGCGTTCGTCGAAAGTTGTATAGTCATCGTAGTTCACTTGTATCTTACCATCTTTAACACGAAAAGTATTTGCATAATTGTTGCCATATTCGTGATGCTGGATTTTAGCCACCCAGCCATCTAAATTTTTACCATTAAAAAGAGAAACCCACCGGACGTCATCCTCGTGATTTGTTTTTGCACTTTTGTTAACGCAGCCCAAGGTGGCCAGCACACTTACCAACATCAGGATATTTGTCAATTTCTTCATCGCATTTTATTTAAGGGTTTTTTTACCAATATCAAATCCGTCATGTAACCCTTACAAATATAAATAATTAAAGACTCAAGGAAAATAAAAAGCCCTTTGGATGACCTATCTATCTGAAATATGGCTATTTTAGCAGGTAAAACAACCACATATAAAATCGATATAAAGACAATTGATTTGAGGTTATTTAAACGCTATAAGACATTTCCCCTATAGCAAAACAGATATTGATTTCGGAAGCGAACGGTAAAATGGGGATGGGTTGAAATTTAATGAATTATATATTTGATTTTACAGTTAGTTAGTATACTAAAAATTGACAGAAATGAAATACACGACAGAAACCGACATCTATAAGCCGATTGACAAAGTTGTTGAATTGTTTGACAATCCTGACAATATGAGCAAATGGATGGAAGGATTGCAAAGTTTTGAGCACCTTAGTGGGGCAGCCGGACAACCCGGTGCAAAATCAAAACTGAAATTCAAAATGGGCAAACGGGAAATAGAAATGATTGAGACCATAACAGTCCGCAACTTTCCGGACGAGTTTTCGGGAACTTATGAAGCAAAGGGCGTTTACAACATTGTAAAAAACAAGTTTGTAAAAATTTCGGAAGACAAGACAAAATACATTACAGAAAACGAATTTCAATTTAAAGGTTTTATGAAAATAATAGGATTTTTAATGCCGAATGCCTTTAAAAAACAATCAATGAAATACCTGAATGATTTTAAGAAATTCGCTGAAAACTCTTAAAACTATGGCAGAACTTAAAACAAAAAAGAATGATTGTAATGGCGAGTTCCATGTGGCAAAAAAACAATTATAAACACATGAAAAGCATATTTAAGATAATTGTTTTATCCTTAGTCTTTTTTTCTTGTCAAACAGAAACAGACAAACACCCTATTCTGCAAGCAGATTGGGAGGGGCATAAATCAGAGATTGATAGATTTAAAACCTTCACTGAAGGTAAAACATACCTGCCAGTCTATTCTCATATTTATCATGTGCATGAAAACAGAACCTTTGACCTTACAATTACAGTTAGCATCCGGAATGTGTCAATGACCGATTCTGTTTATATTTTAAAAGCGGATTATTATAATACCATTGGAAACAATATTAGGAAATATTTAAAAGATCCTATTTATCTAAAGCCTATGGAAACAGTTGAAATAATTATCGCTGAACAGGACATAGAAGGTGGTTCTGGAGCTAACTTCATTTTTGATTGGGCAATTAAAAATCCAAAAAACCCACCACTATTCGAGGCTGTAATGATTTCGACATACGGACAACAAGGTTTATCATTCACAACAAGAGGAGTACAGGTATTTGAATAGCTGAAAGAATTTGTTGGAATCATACTTTTAACAATTGCATTTAATTTTTGAATATCTTCATAAACTTAAAACTCAAAAGGGTCGCTCATCATTTGGCCAAACATTTTTTCCATCTTTCTGGCTTCAACCAGGGGCGCGATGGCTCTTATCAGCATCAAAATACTTTTTTTAGAGCTTATCTCACGACAGATGGCCTCATATTTTTTAAGCTCAAACTCCAAATCCTCAGCGGTTTCTTTAATGGCTATTTTGCCTTTTTTTAACGTAAGGTAACTATAAGGACTGATGCTATGATAACAAGGCTGCGAGGGCAGCATATCGCACTCTATTTTTAAATCGTTTATTTGGTTTTTCAGCACACCATTGTACAAGTCCAGTTTTTCGTCAGATAGCTTACTAATATGGTCGCTCTCTACTTGCAGCCATTCCATTTCTAGCTTTAATAGAGTAGAAAGATCTTTTTTGCTGTAGGCCACCGTCACCCTTTTCATCAATTCACCTTTACGGATTATTTCTTCGGGATCGCTGGCTGTATCCGGGTGCAGCACTTTTACCAAGGAATAGTAAATACCTTTTAAGCTTTTTATCTGTGCCTTTTCTTCGGCATCCATCTTGGCCTCTTGCTCCCGTTGCTTCTTCGTTTTTTTCTTCTCCCCTACTTTTTTCTCTTCCTGAGCCTCCTGATCTTCCATCTTGGCTTTTAACCGCTCTTTAAATTGATGCATCGCTTCAGGTGAGTTCATATCCAAATCCGACAAATCCATATCTACGCCCATCTGCTCCCAAAGTATATCTTCAAGTTCGCTCTTCAAATCTTCCGTTTGCTCTTCTACATACTCATCGTAATTCACCTCTGCCCACATATTATAAACAGCCTTTGTCTCTTCATCTGGCTCAACATAAACAAACGCTTGGTCAAGCATCATTTCTATGGTTCTGGCTATGTCTTCTATCTCCCTTTTGGTAAACTTATACTTGTCAATGGCTTCCGACAGTATTTTGGCAGCAGCTATCTGCGCTTTGCCCAAACGATCCTGATAAGTCGGTATTTTTTTAGAGTACAATTTCAGAAATTCATCCAATTTAATCCGCTCCTCATACAGCTTGCTGTTTAAATTTTCCAATTGCTTTGTTAAACGATTAAAGCTTTTCTGCGCTTTACTTAGCACCGCTCCCGGCTTGCTATCCACTATTTGTAATTGAACTGTATTATCCTTAGCCATGTTTGTATTGTAATTTTAACCGACCAAAGATAAAAAACAACAAATAAAAGTACGGTAAACGAAAGGGGATTTTTTCGATAAGATGATCGAGGTAGATTTTACAGCCTTTATACAAACATTTTTCTTATTATTACACCAAATTAAATATCATGGACGTTCCCCTAAATCAATTGCGCTACAACGAACTTTCGACACTGATAAAAGGCGAGGTTTCATTCAGACACCTTGATCGTGCCCAACATGCTACGGATGCCTCTGCCTACCGTGAAAAACCTTTGGGTGTTGTTTGGCCTCGCGACGAGAAGGATCTGGAATCGATTGTTGATTTTGCCCATAGAAACAAAATTGCCCTTATCCCCCGTGGCGCCGGCACCTCACTAGCCGGTCAGGTTGTCGGTAGCGGCCTGGTAGTGAACATGAGCAAACACATGAACAATATCATCGAACTGAACACCGAGGAAAAATGGGTGATGGTAGAGCCTGGCGTAGTGCTGGACGAGCTGAATAAATATCTGGCTCCGCACGACTTATTCTTTGGGCCCGAAACATCCACCTCGAACCGTTGTACCCTTGGCGGCATGATGGGCAATAACTCCTGCGGATCGCACTCCTTAATTTATGGCAGCACACGCGATCACCTACTCGAAGCACACGGTTATTTGGCTAATGGCGACGAGGTAGTGTTTAAAGAAATACAAAATTGGGAGTTCGAGAGCAAGTGCCAACAGGAAGGTCTGGAGGGTGATATTTACCGCGAGATAAAAAACATACTTTTGGAGTCAGGGAATATTGAGGAGATAAAAAAAGAATTTCCACACAAAGATATTCACCGTCGCAATACGGGTTACGCAATAGATTATCTGGCGCAGATGTCTCCTTTTGATGCAGATGGAGCTAATTTTAATATGTGCAAACTGATAGCCGGATCGGAAGGCACCCTGATGGTGGCGAATAAAATAAAGTTGAATCTTGTAGCTGTACCCCCAAAGCACCAAGCCTTAATATGCGTTCATTTTAACTCATTGCAAGAATCGTTGCAAGCTAATATAGCTGCACTAAAACACCAACCACGGGCAGTAGAGCTTATCGACAATAAAATAATGGAGTTGGCGGAGCAAAGTGCAGCACAGCAAGCCAACCGTTTTTTTATTACAGGCACGCCCGCTGCCATATTGGTTATTGAGTTTGCCCAAGATACGGCTGTGGAACTGCAAAAGCAGGTACAAACCCTCATTGCTGATTTTACGCAACAGCAACTGGGCTATGCCTACCCCATTATAGAGGCCGAAAACATCAATAAAGTATGGTCGCTGCGCAAGGCCGGATTGGGTGTTTTATCTAACATGAAAGGCGACAATCTGCCCGTGGCCGTAATAGAAGATACCGCATTATTACCCGCTGATTTACCTGCTTTTGCCAACGAAATAAATACACTACTGGGCAAATATGGAAAAGATTGTGTTTTTTACGCCCATGTGGGTAGTGGCGAGCTGCATCTGCGTCCTGTATTAAACCTAAAAGACCCGGCAGATGTTGAACTATTCCGGACAATTGCTACAGAAACGGCTAAAATTGTAAAACGATATGGAGGCTCGTTAAGTGGCGAGCATGGCGACGGTAGACTGCGCGGCGAGTTCATACCCCTTATGGTGGGTGCATCAAACTACAAGCTCATTCTACGGATTAAAAAAGCCTTTGACCCGGAAGAACTCCTTAATCCGGATAAAATAGTGAACACACCGTCCATGAATACTTCGCTGAGGTATCGAGATGCCAACTCCAAAAGAGAAATAGAAACAGTTTTCAGTTGGGACGATACGCTGGGGATAGTACGCGCGGCCGAAAAATGTTCGGGTTCAGGCGATTGTCTTAAATCGGAGATTATTGGCGGAACCATGTGCCCCAGCTATATGGCTACCCGCGACGAAAAGCACACCACCCGAGGACGAGCCAATATACTAAGAGAATATTTTACCGGCTCAATTAGTACCGATAAATTGAAGTTAGAGGATGTTCACGAGGCATTGAGTTTATGCCTCTCGTGCAAAGCCTGCAAGTCAGAATGCCCATCGGGGGTTGATATTGCCAAGCTGAAATCAGAATTTCTGCATCATTATTATACCAAAAAGGGAACCCCGCTAACAGCACTTATGGTGGGTCACATGCCTGCTATCAATAAGCTTTTTTCGACCGTTCCCTGGCTTTTTAATCTTCCCACAAAAATACCAGGAATAAAACACTTACTGCTTTACGCCATCGGATTCAGCTCTAAACGTTCTATCCCCACTATGAGCAGTACATCGCTTAAAAGATGGATACGGAAGAACAACGTAACGGATACGAGTATAAATACAGTATACTTTTTTGCCGACGAGTTTACCAATTATCTCGACAGCGACATTGGTATCAAGGCTATCCTTCTGCTCCAGAAATTGGGCTACAACGTAGTGGTACCTGAACTACTGAGTAGTGGCCGCACCTACATTTCAAAAGGCTTGCTAAAAAAGGCCAAATCCATAGCCAACCACAATATCCGTGTGCTAGCTCCAATGGTTTCGGCGCAAAATCCCATTGTAGGCATCGAACCCTCGGCCATCCTTACTTTTAGAGATGAGTATTTAAATTTGGCCAACGACAACCTGCTGGCTGAGGCTCGGAAAATTAAGAAATGTGCATTTACTATCGAAGAATTTTTGGCCAACGAAATAAGTACAGGCCGCATCAACAAGGAGCAGTTTACTACCGAAAAACGAACGATAAATTTTCACGGACACTGCTACCAAAAGGCACTTTCTAACACCAAATATATCAAACAGGTACTTTCGTTCCCCAAAAACTACGAGGCCCATGAAATAGATTCGGGTTGCTGTGGTATGGCTGGCTCCTATGGCTACGAGAAAAGCACTTACGGAGTTTCTATGAAGGTAGCCGAAATGAAACTCCTGCCTGCCATTAGATCCGCTGAACAAAGCACCTTACTGGCTGCCTCGGGCACCTCATGCAGGCATCAAATTAAAGATGGAACAGACAGGCAGGCACAGCATCCGGTAGAGATATTATATGAGGCGTTGGCGTGAAGGAGTTGGTAGGAGGCAAGGGGCATGGAGCGAGGGGCAGAGAGGTGCAAGGCGTTTATAGCGTAAAGCGGAGAGCAGAGTTATCAGTAAGCAGTAAGCAGTTAACAGTAAATAGTAAACAGAAATAAGCAATCAGTTGACAGTCAGCAGATACAAGCTATGAATTTCTTAATCATTCTAAGCTCCAAGCCCGCTGCCCTAAAACCCTAAACTTTAAACTCAAATGAACTTTAGTTCATCCCACCGTCTGAAATTTAATGAGGCGAGAACTCGAAACCCTAAACTCCAAAACTAACCAACCTGCAATTGAAACCCTAAACCCTATACTTTTAAAGGCTGCACACCCATTATAATTATATCGTCCACTTGTTCGTGCGGACCCATCCATTCCTCAAGTTTTTGATGTAGGATAGCCTTTTGATCATCGGCAGGGAGCTTATGAATATTCAGCAGTAAATGTCTGAATCTGCGGTATTTAAATTTTTTACCATCAGTTCCTCCAAACTGATCGGCATATCCATCTGAGAAAATATAGAAAACATCCTCTTCTTCCAATTTTATATCATGGCGCGAAAAATGTATCTCCTTATCACCCTTATAACCAATGGCTAAACGGTCGCCGTTATATACAAATATCTCGTTATTACGCACCAGGTACAAGGGATTATTGGCACCGGCAAAGGAAAGTTTCTTTTCCTTTTTATCTATAACACATAAGGCTATGTCCATGCCATCATCTACCATTAACAATTGCTCGTCACCTCTACTTTTGCTCCTTTTAAATGTATCGTTCACTTCTTTATTTAACCTATCGAGTATCTCAGCAGGGCAAAAATCAATATTAGAACTCAAAATACTTTTTAGGATATCATAAGCCACAATCGACATAAATGCACCTGGCACGCCATGTCCGGTGCAATCTACGGCCGCAACAAATATTTTATCTTCAACCTGATATTTCCAATAAAAATCTCCGCTTACCAAATCCTTAGGTCGGTAATACACAAAGGACTCAGGCAAAATTTTTCGGATTTCGCTTTCAGAAGGCAGTATAGATTCCTGAATTCTTTTGGCATAATAAATACTGTCGGTCAAACTTTGGTTTATTTTGGAAAGCTGTTCGCGCTGAGCTTCAATCTTCTTTTTATCATTCGCTTTGTCCTCCAATACCCTATAGGCCTTTTTATAATGTCGTATCCTATAGTTAATAATAGATTGAATTAGGAATACCAAGGCAATAAAATAAAAGGCATAGGCAAAACTAGACATCCATATGGGCGAAACCACCTCTATTTCAAGCGTCAAGGGCTCTTCACTCCACATCAAATCGCTATTGGACCCTTTTACATGAAGAACATAATCTCCAGCAGGTAAATCCGACACATCCATCACGTTATTTGTGGTAACAGCCCGCCAATCATCATCAAATCCTTCGAGATAGGTTTGATACCTATTTTTATTGGGCTCGGAAAACTCCAAAGCAGCAAAGCTTAATTTAAGCATAGAGCTTTTTTTGTACTTTAGGGTTATCTTTTCCTTATCGGTTCTAAAGCGATTTACCAGCCTTCCGCGATGGTAGAGTTCTATCGAGGTAAACACCACATTCGGACGGTAGGTATTATAACTAATAGAGTCGGGATTGATGTAGGCCACTCCGTTAACCCCGGCAAAATAACAAACCCCTGAATTGGATCGTGCCACAGCCCCGGCATTAAACACATAGCCTGGTAATCCGTCGGTAATATCAAAATTAAAAATTTGCTTATTGTTCTTTATTAAAGAAATTCCTTTGTTGGTACTTAACCATGTGTTGGAGTTATTATCGCATATCACGCCATAAATCATATCGTTGGCTAAACCTGAAGAATGGGTGTAAAAACCAGAAACATCTTTTTGTTTATCGTAAAAGCTCACCCCTGAACGTGTCCCAAACCATATGCGGTGTTCCAAATCCTCTGTAATGGACAAAACATAATTATTGCTTAAAACAGAAATTGTGTCGTACGAATTTCGCAGGTGCCCAATTCTTTCAGCATCCTCTCTGTTGCTGTCGATAAAATTAACTCCATCGGCTGTACCTATCCACAATATCCCTTCAGAGTCCAGAAACAGATCGTTAATTTCGTCACTACAAATGCCATCGCTGTTGTTCTTGTCGGAAAAATAATTAGTAATACCATTTCCATCGTATTTGTACAATCCAAACTGGGTGCCGAACCAAATATTGCCCTTAGCATCTTCTTCAATGGCATTTATCCGATTTTGCATAAGCAGATATTTCACCTCCTTGTTATCGGCATACGAAAACTCGCTAATAATACTTTTATCCCTGTAAAAAACATAAATACCTTGAGCAGTTCCAATCCAAACGCGACGTTCCTTATCCATGCACATGGAAAGTACCACATCCTCTCCAACACTATTGAGCATTTTATTTACCGGATAATGGTATATATCGCCATGTGCTTTGTCAATAATCTTAATTCCTTTATCAGAAGTACCCAGCCATATCAGATTTTCATCATCGATAAATATACTTTTTATGTCGGCACTGTTTAAACCTTCACATTTTTGTGCACCAGGCATAATACGCCCAAATTTCTCCGGTTTAAAATCTACCTTAAGCAAACCACTATAACGCGTACCCACCCATAACAATCCCGATTTATCCTCAAATAAAGATGTAATCTCGTCGGTACTTATTAAATTACTTTCACGATTACAATACGAGTTATTATCAAAGGTCAACACATCATCCTCTTCATTGTAATTAAGCATGTACAGCCCATTTTCCGTTCCAACCCATACCGTACCCAACGAATGCTGGTAAACCACATTAACAGCGCTTTCCTTTCCAATGGGTTCAATATTCAAGCTATTGGTTTCAAAACGGGCGCTATCGGTTTCGCGAACATGGTAAAGTCCACGCTCACCTGCTAATAGATAGGATTTAGGCTTTAACTCAAGGATTCCTGTTATGGCACCCAACTCATTAGAAAAGGTACCATACCGACTATCTACAATTAAACGCTCATATAATTTGGTTTTGGTATTAAATTGGGCAATACCCTCTTTGGTACCTATCCATAAATAAGATGGGGATTTTTTAAAAATTGGGATATTGAGTTTATCCTGAAGCTTAAATATATTGCTATACAATCCGAAGGTCGAAAGCTTTAGTGGATGAATGGTGATATTCACCAGATAGTTGTCTGTTTTGACCCATAAAGTAGAATCGGTATCAAAATGCAAACCATAAATATTGTCTTCGGGCAGATTGAGTAATTGGTTTTGTTTGGCACTGAAGCAACTAAAAGATTCGCTAGTGCGGCACCATTGGTTTATGCCGTTTCCGATGGTACCAATCCATATATCTCCTTTATAATCTTCGCTGATACATTGAATTTGGTTGCCCGAGATGGATGTACTATCGCCCGGATTATGCCTGTATGCTTTAAATGTGTAGCCATCATACATGTTTAGTCCGTCCTGTGTACCTATCCATAAAAAGCCTTTGCTATCCTGAAAAACAGCTGTAATACCGTTACCAGTTAAACCTTCGTTAACAGAGTAGGAAGTTACTCTTATATCAGTGCGCATGGCAGCCCGAGCACCATAGACACAAAAGCAACATAAACACAGCGTTAATAATATATTAAACCGCATACTTCGGAAGACAAACCAATGGGTAAATTGACATTTCATAGAAGCAGCTAAATTAGTAAAATGTGCTTGTTATAAAACGCTTTTTTGAATAAATTGAAAATAAAAAATAAGCGATTAAACTACTCCAAAGTTTGAATAGCCACGACTTAAGGGCTATTCATCAAAAAAAACATCAAAAAAACACAATGGGAGCCCAGTAGCTCCCATATATTATTTTAAAATAGCATTGCAATTATGCCGTTTATGCGTTGTCAATACATATATTTTGAGAAGGTTCCTAATTTTGATTAATAAAAACGGTTCTGTATGATTTATAGTGGGTAATCGAAAAAGGGCTTGAGTTAAAAAATCAACAATACAATACAGTACAATACAATACAGAGCGGGCTTACAGCCCTTTAATGGCTGTTTCCCATTTACACTATGCTTTTACCGTTCGCTCTTTCAGAGCTCTAAGCAATGTTATTGAAAGCTGCAATATTATGGCCTGTAAGGCCAATCTGTAATAGCATAGGGTTTCAACCCTATGCATATTACGTTGCAACTAAGCTCTGAAAGAGCGAACGGTACTAAATCGATATAGGATATTTTGTTCTTTTGAGTCAGTCCCAACTATGTTATACTTGAATTACCCGCTATATTCCATATAAAACCAAAAAAACTCCTCCTTACTTTTTAACCTTATCAACAAACCATTGTAAGCTTTCTGATTTAGGCCTTTCAAGGGGCAATCCGTAAAGCCTGTCCCAAATTAACGAGGTAAGTACGCCCAAGGATCTAGAAACACCGAACAGTACCGTATAAATAGGGTATTCACTAATTCCATAGCTTGTAAGTAAGGAGCCCGAAATAGCATCCACGTTAGGCCATGGATTTTTAACTTTTCCGGTGGCCAATAATACATCTGGTACCACTTTATAAACTTTATTAATTAGCTTGATATAAGGCGAATTAGGTATGTATTTGTTGGCAAAATCGAGCTGAACCTGAAAACGCGGATCTGTTTTGCGCAACACCGCATGACCATAGCCCGGAATAACCATTCCATTGGCAATGGTTTCCTCGGCATAGTCTTTTATCTGTGCCTCGGTGGGATCCTCGCTCCCAATTTCGCGTTTCATTTTATTGAGCCAGTGCATCACATCCTGATTGGCCATACCGTGCAAGGGGCCAGCCAATCCATTCATACCCGCCGAAAAACTGTAATAGGGGTTCGACAAGGCAGAACCTACCAAATGCGTCGCATGTGCCGAAACATTGCCTCCTTCGTGGTCGGAATGAATGAGCATATATAAGCGCATCAATCTTTTCACCTCTTCGCTGTCGTGCCCCATCATATGGGCCAGGTTACCAGCCCAGTCGAGACTAGGATCTTGGGGTATATGATCGCCCTTGTGGAACACTCTGCGATAAATATAGGCTGCTATAATGGGCAAGCGCGATATCAAATCCATCACCCCTTCGTAGGTAGGATCCCAATAATCCTTTTTATCCATACCAACCAAATAAGCCTTGCGGAATTGCGACTCCGTTGACATGGCCAAAATAGCGGTATTAAACTGTATCATAGGGTGGGCATCCTTTGGTAAGGCTTCTATTACATCAAATACATGCGCCGGAATCACTTGTGCTCTGGTGGCCCACTGTTCGCTAATGTACTTTACGTCCTTTTCTGTGGGCAATTCACCTGTAAGCATTAAATAAAAGATACCCTCAGGTAAGGGTTCACCGTCCTCTTTTATTTTTGGTAATTTTTGCTTTAGTTCGGGTATGGAGTAACCCCTAAAACGAATCCCCTCTACTGGGTCGAGTTTCGAAGTGCAAGTTAGTAGTCCAACAATCCCCTTCATGCCAGTAAGCACCTGCCCCATGGTAATTTCCTGTAAAACCGTATTGCCATGTTCTTTTACCAGTTCTCGAACCGTTTCGGCTTTTGGAATAGCTACCTCAAGCAGTTTTTGTTTTATATAATCCATAAATATTTTATTTGATGCTCATAAATATACAAAATAATGTAACAAACGTATTGTAATCTATCCCAACACCGCTTTTTTTTTATTATTTACCCATAAAACAGATGATTACCAACGAGGGAGAAACATTCAGATTCTATTTTTGTTCGTAAACTATACCTAACAAAAAAGGGTGCCCATCGGGCACCCTTTTTTGTTAGGTATGGAAAACTACAATTAAGCTTTCTGTACTCTCTTGTAACCATAGATTGCAGCCTCGCCCAATTGCTCTTCAATACGAAGTAATTGGTTGTATTTAGCCATACGATCTGAACGGCTCAAAGAACCTGTTTTAATTTGTCCACTGTTGGTTGCCACAGCAATATCAGCAATAGTAGAGTCTTCAGTTTCGCCCGAACGGTGCGATGTAACAGAAGTATAACCAGCTCTGTGTGCCATTTCAATGGCGTTTAAAGTTTCGGTTAAGGTACCAATTTGATTTACTTTTATAAGAATAGAATTGGCAGCACCTAACTCAATACCTTTTTTAAGGTAATCCACATTGGTAACAAACAAATCATCACCAACAATCTGACACTTGTTTCCAATTTTGTTGTTCAAGGCTACCCATCCGTCCCAGTCGTTTTCGTCCATACCATCTTCGATAGAATCGATAGGGAACTTCTCAACTAACTCGGCAAGATAGGCTGCTTGCTCAGTAGAGCTACGTTTTTTACCGTTTGGCTCGAATTTGCTATAATCGTAAACGCCATCTTTAAAGAATTCAGAGGCTGCACAATCCATTGCGATAGAAATATCGCCACCATCTTCGGCACGACCAGCTTTATAACCAGCATTTTTGATGGCTGTAAGTATACAATCAATTGCTTCCTCGGTACCTCCTAACATCGGCGCAAAACCACCTTCGTCACCAACGGCTGTTGACAGACCTTTACCTTTAAGTACTTTAGCCAATGCATGAAAGACCTCGGCACCCATACGCAAACCTTCTTTAAAAGATGGAGCGCCAATAGGACGGATCATAAACTCTTGGAAAGCGATAGTGGCATCAGAGTGCGATCCACCATTAATAATATTCATCATTGGTACAGGAAGCGTACGTGCATTTGTTCCACCGATATAACGATACAAAGGCATTTCTAAATACTCGGCAGCTGCTCTGGCCGTAGCTAAAGAAACTCCCAAAATACCATTAGCTCCCAATTTACTTTTGGTTTTTGTACCATCAAGTTCCAGCATTCGAGTATCTACGCCTACTTGATCCAATACACTATAACCAATTAACTCAGGTGCAATAATATCGTTAACATTGGCTACAGCTTTTTGAACACCTTTACCCAAATAACGGCTTTTATCGCCATCTCTAAGCTCTAAGGCCTCGTGCTCTCCGGTTGATGCGCCAGAAGGAACGGCGGCTCTACCCATTACGCCACATTCTAAAGTAACTTCTACTTCAATAGTAGGGTTCCCGCGCGAGTCAAGAATCTCACGAGCATGAACATTTGAAATTTGTCCCATAATGTAATTATTTAATAATTAAGTTGTAAAATTTTATAAAAAAAGGATAAAAGCACAGGGCGATTATCCTTTTATTTCTTTTCTGAAACCAAGTATTTACTATGTGATTTCTTATTCGCTAGCCTTATCTTCGTTTGAAGCTGTTTTTTCTGGAGCAGCTTTAGCTTTAGTGTCGGCAGCAGCTTCTGTGCTTACTGTTTCGTCAGAAGTAGATTTTTTACGACGTGTACGACGTGTTTTCTTTTCTGAGGCATCCTTACCTGCAGATAGCATATTTTCGTTGTAATCAACCAATTCGATAAAACACATATCTGCGTTATCTCCCAATCGATTTCCCAACTTTAAAATACGTGTATATCCACCTGGTCTATCGCCAACTTTAGCGGCTACTTCCCTAAACAGCTCTGAAACTGCTTCTTTATTCTTTAGGTAACTAAAAACAACCCTTCTTTGTGCAGTTGAATCATCCTTAGACTTTGTGATAAGCGGCTCTACGTAAATACGCAATGCTTTTGCTTTGGCCTCAGTGGTTTGGATTCTTTTATGCATGATAAGAGAAATGGCCATATTGGCTAACATTGCTTTTCGGTGAGCGCTTTTTCGACCCAAGTGATTGAACTTTTTTCTATGTCTCATCGCTATTATTCCTTGTCTAATTTATACTTAGTAATATCCATGCCAAAAGTCAGGTTCAATACTTGTAACAAATCGTCGAGCTCTGTTAATGACTTTTTGCCAAAGTTACGGAACTTCAATAAATCGTTACGATTAAACTGAACCAGCTCTCCCAATGTTTCCACATCAGCAGCTTTTAGGCAGTTAAGCGCACGCACCGAAAGATCCATGTCAACCAGCTTGGTTTTAAGCAACTGACGCATATGAAGTACTTCTTCATCAAATTCCTCATTACCAAACTTCTCATCCGAGTCCAGGGTAATCCTTTCGTCAGAAAATAACATGAAGTGATAAATTAAAATTTTGGCCGCTTCTTTTAAAGCATCCTTAGGATGGATAGAACCGTCTGTTTTTATCTCAATAATTAATTTCTCGTAGTCAGTTTTTTGTTCTACACGATAGTTTTCTATCGCGTATTTTACATTTCTAACTGGAGTATATATAGAGTCGATCGCGATAACCCCGATTTCAGATTCTACCGAACGGTTTTCTTCTGCCGGAACGTAGCCTCTACCTTTGTTGATAGTAAGCTCCATTTTAAGGTTAACATCGGGATTCATCAAACATACTGTTTGCTCGGGGTTTAACACTTCAAACCCTGTCATGAAGTTATTCAGTTCACCTGCTAGTAACTCCTTTTTGCCCGATACGCTGATAGTTATCTTTTCACTATCCACCTCTTCCACAATTCGTTTGAACCTGATTTGCTTAAGATTAAGAATTATATCCGCCACATCGTTTACAACGCCGGGGATGGTTGAAAACTCATGATCAACCCCTTCGATTTTTACTGATGTAATAGCGAAACCTTCCAATGAGGATAACAAAATTCTTCTTAAGGCATTTCCAACTGTAATACCATAACCCGGTTCTAGCGGACGGAATTCAAATCGACCAAATTGCTTGTCCGATTCAAGCATGATTACTTTATCCGGTTTTTGGAATGCTAATATTGCCATAAGAATAAATTATTTAGAATA
>JAGXIP010000095.1 GCA_024635585.1 Saccharicrinis sp.
AGTTGGGGCTCGATGGCGACCAAAGCTTAGGATGAATGCCGGAAACAGCATATTTGACAGTCCTTTTCTCGCCAGGGGCCAGTTCGTGTTTTATTGTGGCGTCATCTGCATAGAGCAGTATGCCATTTTCTTGGCTGTTGATGGCCGTGCTGACCGTGAAGGTAGATTTTTGTTTGGAGTGGTTTTTTACCGTCAGTTCAATATCGGCGCCTTGCAAGTTGGGTTTGATATATACATCTTCAATTATAACTGGGTCGGTAATCACCAATTTTACCGGTTGCCAAATGCCCGATGGGCTGTCCCTGAAAAAACCGTGCGGCAGGTCGGTGAGCATTTGGTTGGTTACTTCAACGGTAACGGCTATGGTGGTAATTTTGTCGCCGTCGCCTTTATCCTCAACAAAATCGCGCATTACCTTTACAACAATCACATTTTTGCCCGGCTTTACCAAATCGGTAACATCCACGTTAAACTGCCCAAACATGCCTATGTGCGACCCAGCCATGGTGCCGTTTACATACACTTCCGACACTGTGGATACTGCATCAAAAGAGAGTTCGAGATGTTTTCCCTGTATGGAAGCGGGCAGATCGATCCAATGACGATACCAACCTATGCTTGTTTTTGTGTAATCGAAGGTATAATTGGTGCAGCGGTCTGTCTCATTTTGAAAATACGTGTCGGATGCCCCTTTGGGGAAGCGCTCCTCCATAAATGTTTCGCCGTGGTTCCAGATGCGCGAGGGATTCCAGAAGTTAGGTACATCCATGATGTGCCAATCGGTATCGGTTGTGGCCCCATCAATGGCCTGCTGCTCGTTTTTGATTTGGTATCCGGGTTTGAACAACCAATTGCCATCCAAGGATACCTCTGTGCGCGCTTGCGCAATGTCAGTAACTACAACAACCTCGTAGGCATTGCGTTCTTTAATTCTTTTCTCTTCTTTTTCTTTTTCGCTAAGATAATAGCTGTATTCGACCACATCCATGCTTTGGAGATAGTCCGACGGCAGTTCGCTTACCTTTAAATTTCTGAAGTGTGTTTTTATCCAACTTCCGCCCAAAGCAATTTTACCCATTGGCAGAAGGCTCGAATTTTTATCTGTGACGTCGATGCGTGGCAATTGTTCGTTGTTAAGGAAGATACGTATTCTATCTTTACAAACTTCCACGCTCACGGTGTACCACACGCCCGTTTGCGGTTCAAAATCTAGGTTACGTATGCCCAAGAAGGCATCATCGCCCATTAAACCCATACGGCCAATCTCAATGTCGTTTTGCAGGCCACCCTTGATCCCTACAAGATACCTCTCATTGCGCCCTTGTTCCCTAAAACCAAACCAAATTTGCACCTGCTCCTCGGTTTGTGGCACCATGGCTTCAAAGCTAAAGCGATAGTTTTTCCAATCGGCACTACCGATGCTAGCATAGGCATCTCGGCTAGTGAGAACCTTATCGGTAACCTGACATTCCCCTTTCCCTACCTTTTGAAAGTTACCCTGTTCAAGGGTCAAATCATATTCCGTAATATTTTGCGCATTAACAAATGCCAACGAAAGAATCAATAGGCAATTTGTGAAGATGAGTTTTATGAGCTGAGAATTCATGGTGTTTTTAGTTTTCAATAGATTAATTTTCTGAATTTAATTCTTGTTTCATTTCCATATATTTAATTTTAGTTTCATTGTTCGTATCCATTTCTCATTACTTTACTTTTCTGGTTTAAATCTGGTGGTGAAACTACTTTTTTTGCCTTAACAAAGTATTAACACATCATTAATACCATTAATTAACATTCCAATCCACATTAAAACAACACCTATCCGTCTATCTATATGCACATTACATCCATTCATTTTTTTATTTTTTTTGCAATCTCTCAAAAATAAATGGTGTCGGATATGTGTTGGAAGTTTTAAATTAGGGTAATTTCGCCTCTGAAAAGAACGAAGTGAACGCTTTATCTTTTTTTTACTCCTATTTAATCCCCAATCTGGACAAGCAAGGATACCTTTAGGTATCACATATGGGTAGAGAATTGAGAGAAGGAGAAATCCCGTCCCGTATGGGACGGAATGTGTGGCTGGCCTAAAGTTCTACCCATATAACATCCCTAACGGGATTTTCATTACCACCTTTCAGTTTAAATCAAAGCCCTCTCTTTAACTCCTTGATAATGCTTTGAACCATTCTTTTGTAACCATTCGAGTAAACATCCCCTTAATTCTTCTACCTTTTGTTCATAATCATGCCTTGCAGGATTGTTGCCGAGTAGGTTGTTCATTTCATGCGGGTCGTCGTTCAGGTTGTACATGGCATTTAACACCTTTGATTCTTTTGAATAGGGCACCATCAGTTTCCATCCATCTTTTACAACCATGTAATTTGGGGCCACATCGCCTCGATAGTTCCATTCCGTTACCACATATTTGCCATGTACCGAATCAGTGCCTTCGACCAAACCTCGAAGGCTTACGCCGTTTGAAGGTTGTTCTTTTATTTTTAGATAGTCCAATATGGTAGGAAACATATCCACCAGAGAAACATAAGCATCTACAACAGTTTCCTCTTTTATTTCGCCCGGGAAACGGACCATCAGGGGAATGTGGGCCGACTCTTCGTAAAACACGTTCTTTTCGCGCATGCCGTGGGCACCTAACATTTCGCCATGGTCGCTGGTAAAAATAACCAGGGTATTATCCGTGAGGTCGTTTTTATCCAGAGTAGCCAGGATCTGTCCTACCCAGTCGTCAATTTCCTTGATAAGGCCATAATAATTTGATATCATGTACTTTATCTTCTCTGCATCGGCATACTCTGGCGAATTCAATCTGCCGTTTGCTCTTTGATAAGGGGAGTTGTCCATAGTATCGTGAATGCTGGTAGGAGGCTGCATTTCACTGGAAGGATACATACCATAATATGGAGCTGGTGGTAACATGGGCGCATGGGGAAAGTGAAACGAACAAGTGATACTAAAGGGCCTGTCCTTTAAGCGCTCAATAGCCTCAATGGTTTCTTTGGCCTGGTAAGCCGTTAAGGTATGTTCCTTGGGCACCATCAGCTCGCCATGCAAATCGGGCTGAATTCGATTCGGCTTCTCTTTGTCAAAATCCTCGATGCTCATGTCGTAATGGGTATCCAGGGGATCTTTACGATAAGGTCTGTCAGACATAGTGTCGTATAATTCTCCGTCCTTCAGTTCCCTTTTAGGAAAAACCTTATTCAAATAATCCATAAATACAAAATTCTGTCCCCCATGGGCAAAAACAGACTTACCAGCTGAAGAAGCCAGTTTGGGATTTTTGTACACCTTTGTATGCGAGGTGATACTGTGCCACTTGCCATAATACTCGCAATGATATCCGTTCTCTGTTAATAATTCATCAAAAGTGGGCATGTTCATCACGGCTTCCTCATCGTAATAATAGGTTTTATCGTTTGTGTTAACGCCAGTATTTTCCACTGTATGCCCTGTTAATATCGATGAACGGGCGGGACCGCATACCGCACAGGGCGTATATGCATTGGTAAAATAAGCACCGCTTTTGGCCAAGCGATCCAGGTTAGGCGTTTGCAACACAGTGTTGCCCGCAATGCTCAGGGCTTTATACTGCTGTTGGTCGGTGATGATAAAAAGAAGGTTTTTCTTTTTATTTTCTTGTTTACACGATACATGTCCGATAAAAAGGCAAATAAATATGCCCAAGGATAGCGTAGTTTTTAATATTGCATTCATATACTCCAGTTTATTTGATGGTTAGTATTAGATAGCCACTATTCAATAATCAATTTAGCCCAGGAAGTAGTACTGTTGGACTGCACCGTAACAATATAAAGTGAGCTTCTGGGCCAGGCTCCGGTATCTATTGTTATATGCCCATTGTTTGGCCATGGTTGCCTATATACCATTTGTCCCGATACATTTCTGATTTGAATATCGATACCATCCTCCTGTTCGTATCCCTTTAGGTCGATCCTAAAATCCTTTTCTTTCAAAGGGTTGGGGTAAATAACTATTCCCTTTCCTGTGGATGTCGAAATATCACCATCAATGGATGTATTTGTATTATCCACAATCTGTATGGCATCGATCCTGGATATTATACTGCCGCTTTTTTTGTTGTAAAGTCGAAACCAGTTTAATGCGCTAAGGTTGGGCGACCCATCCTTGCTGGCATCACTGATATTTAAGCTAACGAAATTCCATCCTTCCGAAAGGTCACTTAAATTCCAATGGTACTCATCTGTATCGGCCTTGCCCGAGCTGCCCAGCTCTACTTGATTACTGCTGCCCAACATAGACGGATCGGAAACGTAATACCAAAACTGGAGGACGCCATTGGTTTCATTGACCTTAGCATTGTAAGGAATGGAGAATGACTTTTTAAACTCATCGGTGCCGCTGCCCATACTCTCCACGCAGCCCGACCCTTGCTTTTGGTCGCTTGCATTTAGGCTTAGATTCTGCGATGACTTCCAGTCTGTAAGCGCATCACAATCGTCCATAAAAGCACTTTGGTGGCCAAACGATATTACTTTGAGTTCCGATTTATTGCCGAACCACTCCTCGGCTTCCTGTACCATTTGCCATTGAAAGTTAAAGTTACCGTTGTAAGCAGGTATTTTCACATCAAAAGTGAAGGTTTTTTGGGCGTTGGGCGGGATGCTTTCTCCCTCTTCAAGGTTTACTTGGTCCGTTCCCCAAATAGTATTTTGGGCTGGGCTCTGGCTCATTAACTTATAATTACCCTCTTTTGTCCAAGTAGTGGTTCCCGTGTTTTTCATGGTTACACTAAACTGTACCGTTGAGCCAGGAACCCATTCGGGTAGGTTCTGCGACACAAATAAGGCATTGTTCCCGGTAGGCTTGCCTCCATTCAATAAATCTCTTTGGGAAACGCTATAATAATGTATTGAATTTCGCTTTGCCAGCCACTCTAGCAAACATGCGCGCAATTCCTCTGCTTTTTGGATGTAATTTGCACGGCTGGGGTTGCTTCCCAAAAGGTTTTTCATTTCGTGGGGATCGGCATTTAAATCGTACATGGCATTGATTATAGGCGATGTTATCTTATACGGAATGACAAGCTTCCAACCACCTTTCACAATCATGTAATTGGGGTTATTTTCCCTGTCCCACTCCGTAACAACATACTGACCATGTTGCTCATCTGTGCCTTCTATCAATCCACGCAGGCTGGTGCCGTCTGATTCCCTTTCCGGCACATCAAGATAATCCAGTATCGTGGGGTAAAGATCTATCAACGAGATGTAACCATCCACGGTAGTCTCGGGGCTTATCTGACCCGGAGAACTAATGAGCAAGGGGATATGCGCCGATTCTTCCAAAAAAATATTTTTTTCGCGCATGCCGTGAGCGCCCAACATTTCGCCATGGTCACTGGTAAATACGATCATGGTATTATCGGCTATGCCCAACGCGTCCAGTTTATCCAATATCTTTCCTACCCAGTCATCTATCTCGGTAATTATTCCGTAATACTCCGAGATCATGTATTTTATTTTATCCCTATCGGCATACTCTGTTCTTTGGGTCCTGCTGTTAGAATTGGCATAGGGCGAATTTTGCATGTTATCGCTGATACTTACCGGAGGTACCATATCCTGTGGTGGGTACATGCCGTAGTAGGGCGAGGGCACCAGCATGGGCGAATGAGGGAAATGAAATGAACAGGTAATACTAAAGGTTTCGTCTTTTAATCTTTCAATGGCCTCGAGGGTTTGTCGAGCCTGAAAGGCGGTCATGGTATGCTCGGTTTCCAACAACAGCTCACCATGCTGGTCGGGCTGAGAATGCGACAGTCCAGCATTTTGGTAGTCGCTATAAGTCATACCATAATAACGGTCTAAGGGATTGGCAATATAGGGATATTTAGACATACCGTCCTTGAACTGCCCTGCTCCGGGCTCGGGGACGGAGCCCTGGTCATTCAGGTAATCGCGCCAAATATGAGATTGACCCCCGGAGCCAAAAACTGATTTTCCATTTTCGGCTTTGCGCACCGGGTTGTTATATACATCTGCATGAGATGTCATGGCGTGCCATTTACCGTAATACTCGCAGCGATACCCGTTGTCGGCCAATACCTCATCAAAAGTTGGCATTGGCATCACTTCCGTTCCACTATAGTCGTAAGTCTGCTCATTGGAGTTTACACCTGTTGATTCTACACTTGATCCGGTGAGCATGGAAGAGCGGGCAGGGCCGCACACCGCGCAAGGGGTGTAGGCATTAGTGAAAAATGCGCCTTTTTTTCCCAAACGATCCAGATTGGGCGTTTTTATAACCGTATTACCCGCTATGCCCAAAGCGTCGTACCGATGTTGATCGGTGATGATGAACAGCAAGTTCTTCTTTTCCTGGGCCATTGTGCTCATTGCCATAAAGGCACAAAAAAAACAAACAATCAGTGTTTGTAGGTTCTTTTTCATATTAGTTTTGTTTTTGTTGGATCATTTCATTTTTGCCAGTAGCCGGTGTGTTTTCAACATATTCGTTGTAGAAAGACCAAAGTTTCATAACTTCTTCTTGATATGCTTCATTGTTAATTTGATTATGCAACTCCAACGAATCTATTTGCAAATCAAAAAACATATCCCCAAATTCACGGTAGTCCCAATTGGGATGCACAACTGTTGGATCAAGCATGATGCCCAGCTTACTATTGGGGGTTATGACCGTAGCTTGCGACCAACTTTCGGAAACAATAAATTCACGATTCATCGATCCGGTATTGGCAAGAACCTCAGCCATGGATTCACCTTGTATTGGATATTTTAAATCAGGAAGTTTCAAATCCAACAGATCTTTTAAGGTTGGCAATACATCGGCAAGCGTAACTAGCTCGGCAGTGCGCAGTCCTTTATTTTTGTTTTCGGGGATACGGAAAATTAAAGGTACATTTAAGATATCTTCATACACATTTTGACCGGCAGCCGCCTTTTCGACCATGCCATGATTTCCAACAAAGTCACCGTGATCGGAGGTGTAAATCACAATGGTTTCTTCGCTCAACCCTGCTTCATCCAAGGCTTTAAGGATTTCACCTACATGATGATCAATCTCTGTAACCAAAGCATAATAAGCACCTATATAATTGCGCCACAATTGCTCGTCCTTAAAAGCCTTATCCATGTTCCACACCTTGTTTCCTCCATTGCGTTGCGACTGCAAAAAAGGAGGCAGATGCAGGGTTGGTTCATAAAAGCTATCGGGTTTCTTTATTGCACTTCCTATAGCTGTACCCCCACCCCATTTTGACAAATCGTATAAATCCAGATATTCTTTCAATGGGTTATACGGCTGATGTGGACGATAAAAAGTGGCCCAGCACAAAAATGGTTTATCACGCTGATTTTGATTTTTTATCATCTTAATGGTTTCCATTGCGGTGAAGGATTCCATGGTATATTCTGCAGGAAGGCTCGAAATGCGTGTACCCAAATCTGCTGTCGGAATAATGGTTTCATATTCAGAAGAACCCTTAGAGCCTCGTCCAAATTCGGCAGCCCAATCTGTTGCAAACTCCTTGGCGTAACCCTTTCGTTCGATCCAACTCACATAATTGTCGTCGTCCGTTTCGATATATTGATGATCTTTTTTTACATCCCAACCGGAATCTATAGCGGTGCTCACATGCCGTTTGCCAAATGTATAGGTGTTATAGCCATTTTGTTTGAAGATGGAGGCCATCGACACGGCATCATCCATAACCGATGTGTGACCCTCATTTGACAAAAGACCTAAGGTACGCGGCATCAACCCTGTAAGAAAAGCTGAGCGCGACGGGACACAAACGCCGGTATTGCAATAAGCTCTGTCAAAAACGACAGATTCGCGGGCCAACTTATCAAGATGTGGGGTAATGACGTCGGGGTGACCCTCGAAACCAAAAACGTTTTTATTATGCTGGTCGGAAAAAAGGATGAGCACATTGGGCTTTTTCTTCTTTTGTACATTTTTATCAAACGAACACCCTAGGTTCAATAACAAGCTAAGCAGAATGCTTATATACAGCGCACTATTTATTAATTTCATTGTATTTTATTATTGAGTTAAAAAAACGCAATATAGATGTAAGTTCAAATATTGTATTAACAGAGCATTAATAATATTAATAAATGAAGTTATCTTTTAGAAAAACATATCTTTTTCGACATTTATTCAGTGTTTACAACCAATAAGGCAGCAATCATTTTATGATTTCCGCCTTATTGGTTGATTTTTAAAACTTATTTTACAACAAGTTTTTTCACCACTCTCGATTCGCCTGATTCAATCAAAATTAAACAAACAAATTACTTTACTTTCTTCAACATGCTTAATTCCACCTATTGGAACATCAGACAGATAAAACAAAAAATTTAATTTTGTACAAAGCCAAACAACGCTATTTTGCAGACTCCAATAAATTGTGAACTGGCATATAAATGGTTGGATTATACGCTTTGTTTTTTTCAAAAGCATCGACGATAGCTCCAAAATTATTTTCTAACTTGGATTTTTCCATCAAGATTAATTTATTTTCCGGATGTACTGTTATCCTATTAAGTGATTGCCCAACCGATCGTATATCATCGAAACTATACACTTTATGATTCCAATATTTACTTGCAATTACTTGGGTGGAAGCAAAAAAGATCTTGTTCGCCTTTCCGATTAATCCAGATAATTGATGCGAGTCGAGATTTGGAAACACCACTTCAATATCAACTTCTTCGTTTACACTGAAACGTTCGGTTTTAATCACGGTCATTAGATTACTGCCATCGTATTGCCAGCCTATACCGTTCATTTCTTTATTCATTGAAATAGATTCTCCGTTAACTTTTACCATTTCCGGAACAAAAGTGAGCGGCAACCTTATTTCGTAGCTGCGTGCCTCAGGCATTCCGTTAAATTTTCCTTCAATGGGTAGGATATGAGCTTTCAGTACACTGTCTTTCTTTTCGAACGAAATAGTGGTGTACGTAAATTCATTCTTCTTAAATCCCAGATCGTTACCGGCGTCGTCATACACTCTTGTTTTGCCCGACTCGCCGGGGAAAATATTGATTATAAATGGGTCAATTGCTTTTTCACCGATGCGATTCATGTCCGGTTGCATTGGGATAATAGCTCCACTGCGAACATACAGTGGAATTTCATTTATCATATACGGACGTTCAACAATTTGGTCACCCTGGATAAGTGTTCCTGAGTTCCATTCAAACCACTCACCTTTAGGTAACCATATTTTTTGGGATACAAACAATGTATTTCCATTGACTGAATCTTTTTTCATAGGTTTAGTGATAGGCGACACCAACAAATCATCTCCAAACATATACTGGTTGGTGAAATTGTAAGCATGCTCATTTTTGGGGTGTTCGTAATACATTGGTCGCATCAGGGAAACACCCGAATCATAGGCAATGCGGGCATTGGTGTAAATGTATGGAAACAACGAATAGCGAAGTTTCATTGCATCGCGCATGGAATAAAAATTATTGGCAGGATATTCCCATATTTTACGTTCGATGTATGGATCTTTGGTGCAATGTGTGCGTAATATTGGACTAAATGCGCCCCACTGAACCCAACGGGTATATAATTCAGGGTCGGTTTCAATGAACCCTTTGCCTAATTTCTGTCGATCGTAACCATATCCGCCTATGTCGTGACTCCAAAAACCATATAAAACATTGGAAGCCGTTGCCGTGAAATAGGGCTGATAGTTAAGCGATTCCCAGTTAATATTTATATCGCCCGAAAAACCAATCTGATAACGGTGATTTCCTAAACCTCCCCAGCGATGGTAGATCAACGGGCGAATACCACGACGTTCCATATCGCTGGTATGCACGTAATTCAAATAAAATGTAGGATTTACACCATCAATTTTTGTGCTGCCCCATTGTTGCCAATCGAGCCACCAAAAATCGATACCATCTTCTTCTATTGGATGCAACAGAATTTCCATATAATTTTTGGCATAATTCTTATTCGTTATCTCAAAAGGGACATGCTTTTTAGTTGCCGGGTCAATACCCATCGATTTGGCAAAAGCCTCATACTGTGCCTCGTGTGGCTGAACACCCGATGCTGGATGCAGATTCAAACATGTTTTAATGTTATTGTCATTTGTCCATTTCAAAAAACCTTCCGGATCGGGAAACAGACTTTTATTCCACGTATAACCAGTCCAGCCATAAGAGCCTCCACTTTGATCTTTTAATCTTTTCCCATTATCATCAAACCATTCTGGTCGGTTTACAATATGCCAATCCATATCTATAACCAATACATCTAAGGGAACATCGTGTAAGCGAAATTCTTCTACTAAACGTTTTAACTCAACATCGCTATATTCCCAGTAACGCGACCACCAAATACCAAATGCAAATTTCGGTGGAAGGGTCATTTTGCCTGCTAACTGACTGTAATTATATAATGCTTTTTTATACTCAGTATCATAATAAAAGAAATACAGATCCTGTGCTTTCTTTTTTGGTCGGGGTGTTACCCATTGCCAATCGGAGTTGTCAAACAAGGGGCGTTTTGAATCATCAATTAACACCCAGCCATCACGAGATATTAAGCCCTTGTCAAGTTGAACAGGTTCAAAACCATTGTTATGCGTCCTACGCATATTTCCTGTTGCGCCATCGAGCGTACGGGTCGTCCCACGTAAATTGCCCTCGTTCGGTGTATCAATATTCCAGGTTTGTTCTTTAGCATTTGCGGTATAATCAATAAACAAATTCGAGGGTTTAAACGAATCGCTACCTATTTTGTACCTTAGGGTTAATGCAGAAGTTTTTAAAACCAGCCAACCATTTTTCTCTTCTTTTGTAAATTCCGGTACCGGTAAATTTCGGTTGACAAAAGTTAACGTGGCATGATCTTCAAAAACACCATCAACTGAATGTTCCATACGTATGACGTCTGGAGTTAAAACTGTAAACCGTGCATTACCGGTTTCGATTACTGCTGCCTGATTTGCCAAAGGATTAGCGTTATGGGCAAAAATAGAAGTAATAAAAGCAAGTAAAAGAAATGCTGTAAATGTCAATATTTTCATCATAAAAGAATTAAATTAATTATGTTTTTGAGATACTAATAAATTAAGAAGAACCAGAATTATTCCCAGCTTCTAAAATCCTATATTATAGTTGAGTATAAACATTTAAAAACTTATTTTACAATCAATTTTTTCACTACTCTGGAATCTCCAGATTCAATTGAAACTAAGTAAACTGATTCATTTAATTTTCCCGACAGGTTAAGTTGCTCATTTGTGGTGCCAGTTAACACCTGCTGACATACAACCTGTCCGGTAAGGTTAAGTATGCTTACCTGAACAAGTCCAGCACTTTCAAAACCTTCCATATCAATAAATAAATCACCTTGACTATATGGATTAGGGTAGATATTAAAAGACTTTCCGTCTTTTTTAAATAATTTAGATATACTGGTAACAACCGGTTCCTCGCTAACTGCCAATTCATCAAAATTACCTCCGCTTGATCCTATTGCTGTAAGTGTTACGGTGTTGTTTCCTGCATTTAAGGGTTGGCTTGTTCTATAGTATTTCCATGCTGCCCAATCGGCGGTTATTGGAAAATTAATAGAGGGTATTTTTACATCTCCGTTTATCGTTAATTTTAGCGGTCTGTTTGATATTTGAGCATACCTAAACGATAAAGAATATGTTTTTGAGGTGGGCACGTTAACTGTCCAAGTAATAAAATCATTGGATGGATTTGTAAAATCTAGGAATCCGGTACCATGATACCCTGCTTGATTGGTAGCAATTGCCGGCCCATTGAATGCTGCATCCTCGGCCTGTAACACAAACAAATGGGGTAAAACTGTAATTTCTGAAACCGCAGTTTTTCCTCCATCATTTGATTTAGCTGTAATGGAAGTCGTTCCCTCCGCCAGGGCAGTCACCGAACCGTATAAATCTACTGATGCAACTAAAGGATGGCTACTTGACCATATAATATTTTGGTCGGTAGCATCGGCAGGAACAACCTTGGCCGAAAGCTGTTGTGTAGAACCAATATTTAGTTGTACAGTTAACGGCGTTAATATTACGTCGGTAACGTATGTTGTTGTGCAAGTTCCCTCTATAACCCCACAACCACACTCACCGGGTTCTGTTTTAAAAGGATCGTTGGGACATTGATCAACGATTGATGAGGAGGCGATATCTACCACGGTGGTACTATTTGCGCCCAAATCAACGCTTACATCAACCACATGCACTAAAGTTCCATCAAAAGATTGCTCAATTACACCTTGCGAAACGGAATACAAAGTACCTAGTGGCATAAGGAAACGAACTCGTGCACCTTGTATAGGAAAACTAAAGTGATTAATAATTGTGGCAGAATTAGTTGCAGATGTCCCGGTATTATCTTGGGCATATTCAAGCGTAAGATTTGGTTTATACAACGCTGGTGTAAGAATGTCGGCTGGATTCTCTAACGCTTGGTGTGCAGCAGTAGTTCCACCAACCGGAGTCCAGGTTCCTGTAGCACCATTGACTTTGTAAAGATTAAATAAGAATGATTCCCTCATATCATCGGCTGCATAAACATTGTTGGTCCACGGATTATCACTTGAGTGGTGTACATGTCCTGCCATACCTGCATTTATATTAACTCTTGCCACAAGATCTTCCACTCGAGCTCCGCTGGGACCATGGAAAGCACCAACCCGCAGATTACCTGTTCCAACTGTATTAAGCCAGGCAGCTGCATCCGTAATTTGTTGGGTAGGGTTAAAACCAAGCCAGGCATTATTCATTACCATGAACCGCGCTTTCCCATAGGTGAAATTATAGGATTGAAGGCCATAATATTTATTGTAGAATTGCGAATTAATCAATGGGTCTGTATCGGAAGAAGAACCATTGCTAGGGGTATCATGATTTCCAGGGGTCATGAATGTAGCTGCAAATGCATCATTCATCCCCTTAATTCCCAATGCAGGAATGCCGTGAAAATAAGATTGTTCGCGCTCAGGATGATTCCTCACATTATACTGATTATCACCAGTTTCAAAAATTATCTCTGGGTCTATTATATTGGCGATATCTAATACAGTAGATATTTTTGTTAAAATCAAGTTTTCATCATGACCTCCTTGAGCTCTGTGTGCATCCGACATGTGCAAAATATAATAATCAGACTTATAAGCTTTTATTACCTTAACAGCTCCGGTAGATTTTACATCACCGGTTGATGTTTTTAATACCAGGTCATAGCGATCCGCAGGGGTGCCGGAAGGTAAAGTAACGGTGATTTTAGTATCAAATTTATTGTTTGAATACTTGTCATATATCCAATAGCCAGTAACCGTTGAATGCAAGCATTCAACGGTATTATAGGGTCCGAGTAGTTGAACGGCAGAAACTGTTTGACCATTATCTGCATCAAACCAAACCTCAAAACTTTCGCCACTCTTTACAATTGCAGTTGTAGCTCTCCATGGATAGATAATCAATGCAGCACTAACTGTACCTGAAAAGCTGATTATAAACAGGTTAATAAATAATAGTAGTATTTTTTTCATCTTCGATATGGATATTATTGCTTGTGTAATATATTAAGCTTAATGTAGTAAGGATATAAATTAGTACATCTAGGAAAACGCTCTGTTTTTATGAATACTCCTTCTTGATTACCCTTCGGTCGCCTTGCGCCTGCGCAGAGACTACTGCGCAAGCGAAAATGTTACCGAAGGCGAAGTTCAAACCCTATACCTGCCACAATCTTCCGCAATCCTGCGGAACAGGTCGTCCCGAACTCGTTTCGGGAGGCAGGGAGCATTTTAAAGAGATTTGTCGGCTTTCCTAAAAAACATTAAATATCTGGTGCTATTTTACAATCAATTTATTCACCACTTTAGAATAGTCTGATTCAAATGAAATGAGGTAAATTGATTTTTTAAGTATTCCTGATAAATCTAACTCCACGTGTGAAGTGTTGCTTAATTTGGTTTGATAAACAGTTTGCCCACTCAAATTAATTATCTTAACCAATACATTATCGCTATGAAAACCGCCTAAGTCGATGTATAAAACATCTTGACTTAAAGGATTGGGATAAATTCTGACCGCAGGATTTGTAATTTCATCAATACCTGAAACAGAGTCAAATTCTCGTATAAAATAATTTATGTCCGGTGTTCCGGAAACAATGGTCAAGCGCACCGTGTGTAAACCATTAATTGAAGTGATAAAGTTTCCGGCATCAATGGTTGCCCATGCATCGCTTGTAGAAGGAAGGGTTATTGTTGACAATGCCGTGCCATCAACAGAAAAGCTAATTGAGGCTGTTGTATAAGATTTATAACGGAGCTGGAATTTCGTATTGGCAAGCAGTGGCAACTCTCTCCATTCCATCCATTCATTTACCTGGGTGTTTGTTACGTTCCAACCCTCAAATGTATCCAGACATTTTACTACGTCAAGATCGCCCATATCCAAATATGCACCACCACTATTTCCAGTACTTAAGTCAAAATTAAAATCGCAAGCCTCTGCTTCCACTTTTAAAGTTTGCGGGAATGGATTGCTGGTATAACGCCTTACAGCATTAAGCCGTTGGTTGGCATAATCGTAAAGAAGGTTAAGACCCTCGTCATTACTACGCCATAAAGAAGCTGATTCTGCGGCGTTTGTAAATCCTTCAATCAATGTAGTTCTGGCACCGGCACCCACCGTGTTCTCTAATGCATCTCTAAGTCTTGTGCCATTATCGTTAGTACCCATTGATGGATCCATAAACCCGGATTCACCCGGATTACGCAAACCAGGAGCAAGAACGCCAATTTTATAGTTGTTTTCATTGGTTAGTGTCCAACTATACTGAGGTCCATCTTTTATCCAGTTATGTATTGCATCTACATCGCTTTTTTTAAGCTGTGGATCACTCACGAACCAGTCTGTCTGAACAATTAAAAAGGGATTAAAACCAAATTCGGCCTGGCATCTTGCACGAATGTAATCCAGAATAGGTTTAAGACTGCCTTCGATGTTAATAAACCAGGTACTCCTGAGGTTCCAAAAAAAGATAACCGGTCTGCCATCTATTTTATAACGCATTTCGTCCGGAACGTGTTCATATACCTGTTTGATGTTGTAGTCCCAGATATATTTATAATTAGCGGGATCGGAACAATCGAACTTGGGATTAGTTGTCGAATAAATTGCACCTCCCGATTCATCCCAATTCTTGCTTCCTGTCCATGAATTAGGGACATCATCGAAAATTGCCAATTTAAACGAATTGGCTACCCCCCTTTGGAGCATGGCATTAATCAATTTTGGTATGTGCTTTGGATTGCCATTACCTCTGTCCGGCGCATTGGGTTGATTACCCCGGCTTAAAAGAGCAACATAATCCAATCCCGAGTAATCTATCTCCTCGGCCAAATTTTCCCACCATTGCAGATTATCCGCCCATTTAGTGCCGTCCGTTGGAAGACCTTTTTTAACAATCGATTCGTTATGAAGGTATTCGTGTCCCCCGTAAATTTCCTTATAATGCCAACAAAAGATTGAACCTATATCCTGCGATTTAGCTATAGGCATAGCTAAAATTAGACTGATAATTACCAATATAATTCCAACGTAAAATTTTTTCATTCTGATATTTTTAGTGATGAAAATAAATTTGCCCTTCTGTAATTTGTCACCTTAACCTTTCTTGGTATAAAATTACTTTCTCCACAATAATTTTAGATTAACAAGCTATTAACAATATTAACATCACTACATACTTTTTAATAAACAAATCGAATAGCTCTGTTCTTCAGTCGTTTAAGTCGTTAAAAATAATTAATAATTATATCTGATGAAATAAAAAAAGCAAAAGGGTTTAGCTATAAATAACTAAACCCTTGGCATTTGCTAATAGACCTCCTTGTAAATGGCACACCTTTATTAATACGATAATGCTGCTAATAAAATAAACAGGATCTTGCTTACTAATGCACTATCAATTTTTGCTCTTTATTTTTTTTGTGGCCCCAACTACACCTCTGAAATAGCCAATTGACTCTGCAATTCCCATAAATGGATTGTCCATATTTCGCTCATGTTCAAGGCTTACTACTCCAGCATATTTTACTTTCCGTAACATCTTTACAAATCCCGGAATGTCTAAAATTCCACGACCTACCTCAACCGAGTATCCCAATTTTGAAGCATCCGTTACATCTTTCAAATGAATATCAAACACTCTGGTATGATATTTTTCAAGGTCGGCAATTGGATCTTTCCCGTTTCTTCTGTCGTGGCCAATATCCAAACACATGCCCATACGAGGGTCCAAATCTTTTACATGCGCCCACACATCGTCGGCATCGGGATAGGTAGCTATATCGGGACCATGCAGATGGATGGCAAACTGCATATCATATTCCGCCACTTTTTTGCTTACATACGGCAGCAATTCGTAATCGGGCACCCCAACTATCACCTTTACCCCTACGCGTTTGGCATAATCGAAAGCTTGGTCTACTTCCTCTTCTGATTTCATGTAGATAGGACCGACACCATAACCTGTAACGCCATATTTAGCCAATTTTTCATGAAAGGCTTTGATTTCATCCTGCGTACTTGAAAAAGGTAAATGAAAATTTTTGATGCAAAGATAATGTACATCAGCCTTTTGTAAGGTTTCCAATGTTTTGTCCAAATCAAATTTATGAAAGGTATATCCGGCTATACCCAGTTTAAAAGATTCCGTGGTTTCCGGAGCCGGTTGAGGATCAGGACGCTTGGTTTGCTGTGCCTGAACTGTTTGACTAAATAATAAGAAAACAATAAAAATCTTTACTATAGTGCTCATCATGGTTTACTTTATAATATGATTAAGTATTTTATAATTTATAAAACTGTTCCCACTCTCTCCTTGGAGGTGTTCCTATCAGCAGTTGGTTTGCAAAAGTATTGTTGGTAATTTGTTTTTTCTTACGATCAAATTCGATTTTTGTGCCCAGTCGTTGTGCCAATGTTCCCAGTACAAAAACCTGGCTTAAAGGAGCAGATATACTAAAAGGAGAGCGAGTTTTTTCCTGATTCATGCATGCTCTGGCAAAGTTTTCAAAGTGGTTGGAAGGACTTACAGGCACCTCTGGCAATTTTGATTTCATATCTTCGGCTGCTTCTTTCGAAATAATAGAAAGGGTACTGCCATGCGATCCTCCTTTAAAAGTTAAATCTTTGGAATAAATTTCTTTTCCGGGGTTTAATTTCGCCGGTTTAATTTGCCCGGTGCTGGCTGCCGGAATATCCGGATCCAGTTCCGAAGCGCCAAAACCTTCAGGCAAATCGGGAATGTTGTTTAAGCCTTCATACCATGTAATGTTAATTGGAGGCATTTTTTTTCGTTTGGGAAATTTAAAATCTATGGTGGATGCCTGAGGGAAGAACAGAGGGTTTGCACCTTCTATTTTTATAGGATTCACTTCATAGGGTAAACCTAAATCCAAAAATTCATGCACCGTATCTACTATATGGGCTCCCCAGTCTCCCAAAGCGCCCATTCCAAAGTCGTACCAGCAGCGCCATTGTCCGTTGACGAAATCCGGATGAAAATCATGGTGCTGGGCCGCCGACAACCATGTGTCCCAATCTAATGTTTCGGGAATGGGCTGTCCTTTTGGAAAGGAAGTCATGCTGGTGTCCCAACCATGCCAGCGACGTGGACTGTTCATGTGCGCGGTAACCTGGGTTACATCTTTTATGATGCCGGCGTCAAGCCATGCTTTAAACTGAAAATAGTTGGCCTCGGAGTGCCCTTGGTTTCCCATCTGGGTCACTACCTTATACTTCTTTTCGGCCTCCATCAAAAGTTCTGACTCCTGGAATGTTCTTGAAAGGGGTTTTTCAACATAGGTATGTATGCCCAACGACATAGCAAGTATAGTAATCGGGAAATGCGAAAAGTCGGGTGTTCCCACACATACCGCATCAATTTTAGTTGCCATTTTGTCAAACATTCTTCTGAAATCCTGGAAACGGGGAACATCCGGATACTTGTTCAAATTGGCTACGGTATGGGGAGCTCCCATATCTACATCGCACATGGCCACGTTGTTTACCAGCCCTGTTCGCATAAATTCATTCAGTATTTGGCCGCCTCTATTCCCTATTCCAATAAATGCCATGTTTATCTTATCGCTTGGCAATACCTTGTTCAGCGTGTTACCTTTTGCGCTATTGGCAAAAATAACGGAGCTTGGCAATATGGTTAATGCACCTGCTGCCAGCAAGCTCTTCTTGATAAAATCCCTGCGCTCTTGTTTCATTTAGTTTACTTTATATTTTTTATTATATTATTCAAATACAGCTTTCATTTACAGTCTTTGGTATTTTCTATTTTTAATATGAATTAATAATAATTTTATTAATTCTAGCAGTTAAAAGCAGGTAAATCTAAGCAGGAGAAATAAATTTAGCAAACAGCGAAATACTTGTACGTGAAAATTATATTTTACTCTTCCTTTATTTTGATTGCAAAAACACCCATTTATGCAACCTTTCATCACTGTACCAGGGCTCCCACGGACCATGATTACCCTCCGGAGATTCGGTATATAAATATTTTGTTCCCTCGTCTATCCTATTGCTCAGCTCTTCATAATCCAATTGCAATGTTTCCACAATATCAAAATCCAACCTTTTCATGGCAAAAAGCATATCACGCGACCCAGAAACGGGTACGATTTTATCATGCGTATTATGAAAAAACCAAATAGGTATGTTCTTTAAAAGTTCAACTCTAGAGGTGTCTCCCGCTCCGCTCATGGGAACGGCTGCAGCAAACCGTTGTGGATAACGTGTAATAATATCCCAGGTACCATATCCACCCATTGATAGTCCGGTTACATATTGTCGGTTTGGATCAATACTATAGTTATTTAGTAATGTATCCAATAAATTAAGAACAGCAAGTATTTCTTTACCTACCGTAACCGTATCCATCAAAAATGTTCCTCCCCCAAAACTCACATAGTTCCACTTCCTATTTTTTGGACATTGAGGTGCTAGAATAAAACAAGGATTGTTCTTCTGAAGCATTGGGTTTGCCCAAGCTATTCCCAAATCGTGTTTTCTAATTTGAATTTCATTATCATTTCCTCGTTCGCCAGCTCCATGCAGACAAAGCATTATAGGATACAATTTTGTTGAATCATATGCTTCTGGTATATATAAACGATAAGGTAAGGTGGTTTGATTGTAAGTATGGGTATGTTTTTCAAATTTTGAAGCTAAGGTACCCTCTTCCTGAGAAAAAGCAGAGGATGCCAACAAAAAATAAAAAACAACCAATGGTAGTGTTTTCAGTTCTTTCATCATACGCTATTCTTTATTTAAAATAATTATAATCTTTTTAGCCCATTTTAGCCTTGTTACAACCCATACTTCTCAGTAATTCTATCCAGTTGGCGGTAATTTCAGGGGGCACCGTTTTTAGGTGCTCAAGAGTTTCCTCCACACCAATGCTGATTCTTTTGCTATTGCCCATGGTATGGTATGGCAATATTTCGATACTATGTAAATTAGGATACTTTTTATCAAGTGCCGCAATGGCATTAAAATGTATTTCGGAATCGTTAATGCCTGGAATAACTGGGCAACGAAGTATAATAGGAACACCATACAGGTAGGCAGCATCCAGATTTTTAAGAATTGTTTCGTTTGAAACCCCTGTAAATTTTTTGTGGGCGCTTGCACCGGTAACTTTGTAATCAAAAAGCAGCATATCTAAATAACCCAGAATTTCCTTAAAATGCTTGATCGATACAAATCCTGATGTTTCAACACAGGTATGAATACCCATTTCCTTGCATTGCTTAAGTAATTCCATCGAAAAAGAAAATTGAGACAAAGGCTCTCCGCCACTGAGGGTCATCCCACCTCCAGAAGTAGCATAGTAATCCAGGTCGCTCATTATTTCCAGCATAAGCTCGTCAACGCTCATTTCTGACCCAATGATTTTTAATGCATTAAAATTGCACGCATCGATACATTTCCCACTGAAATCGCACGCATTATAATTAATTAGATGCTTGCCGTTAATGAAGGAGTGTACCTCATTTTCGCACACTTTTGCACAGTCGCCACAATTTGTACATTTCTCAATATTAAAAGACAACTGTCGTTTTTTACCAAGTGATTCAGGGTTATGACACCAAAGACAATCCAGCGGGCACCCTTTTAAAAAGATGGTAGTCCTAATGCCGGGGCCATCATGCAAAGATGCCCGCTGAATGTCAAAAACAATTGCTTTTTTTCTCATTTCTTTTGCCTAATACGTTACGCGGCTTAGAATTTCTAACTGAACATCACGGGGCAAATCGATGTAACGCGAGCTGAAACCGCCGATACGGACAAACAAGTCATGATGTTTTTCGGGCTCAACCAAGGCATTTTCCAAATCGCCTCTATTGATAACCGTAATCATGGCCTGGGCACCTCCTTTTTTAAAATAAGTGTTCAAAAGAAATTCAAATTTTGGTCGGTCATTGTTAAAGAAATCCCTACCGAATCGCATATTCTGAACCGTTCCCGCATGAATTTTATGACTTGGTTTTACCAACGAATTTAATAGTGCGGTAATACCTTTTTTGTCATTTCCTCCGGCTGGGGTATTGGCATTGGCCATTTCACGTCCGGCTTTTCGTCCGTCGGCCGAAGCTCCTACCCAGCGGCCAAGAATGGTGTTTTGCTTGTTATTGATAAGCACATTCAGATACCAGTCAAGATTGGTGCGGTCGCGTTGGTCGCGCATGTTATTGCACATAAAATCGTGCAATTGTACCATTATATCATCGGCATAGTTATCGTCGTTGCCGTATTTTGGACTCTCTTTAAGTAACTTGTGTTCCTTTTCGTAGCCTACAAAATTATTGTCTAGCGCTGCAATTAGTTGCTCGGCCGAAATCAGCTTCTGGTCGAAGACCATTTTTTTAATAGCTGTTAAACTATCTGCTGTATTTACACTTCCAAACGATTCCAACGAACCTCCTAGGTACTTTATGCCGCCATCAAAAATAGCTTTACCACGCGCGATGCAATCGTCGTACAACATGCTCAGGTAAAGGTAAGGCGCTTGTTTTGCCGACTCTACATATTCCAATTCTTCGTGATCGGCCAGTATTTCGATAAAGAAAGCCAATTGCTTTTTAAAGGCATCGAAAAATTCGTCAAATGTTTTAAAGTCTTTCAAATGCCCGGTTTGCAATCCCAATTGCTTTCCTGAAATAGGATCCACTCCATTCCGCAAGGTTACATCCAAAGCTTTTAATACATTTAGCGAACCACTTGGTGTTCCAAAGCCGGCATGGTCGATTACAATTTCGCCACAACCGAGCGGCATGTATTGCTCGGCATCTTCCAACGGAACATCATGGGCCGCTGCAACTCCCGGCACCAACACATCATCGTTATAAAGCAGTGGGAAAGTATGCCCATCCCCAATAAGCGTAATTGATTTTTCCATTAACTGAGGATTCATCCCTTCGTAAAAACGGAGCGTTGTTTGTGGCAGAATAGCTCTTCCATAGGTACGCATGGTTTCCAGTACCAATAAGGCAAAACGGTCCGCACTTTCTTCGTTTCTTCTTCCGCGGCCACCAATAATAACCCTACCGTCCACATCGCGGAACAGTTCATTTATCAATCGCCAGTACGAATGCATTAACGACAAAGCCTCTTCTTCGGTAATAATGCCGTTATCAATATCGTTTACATAGAAATCGCCCAAATAAACATCTACTCTTCCCAATTCCAACGAACCGCAAATCAAGGTGTAAAGCCACGATAACTGCAAAGCCTCATAAAAAGATTGGGGTTTGCTTTGTGCATTGTTTTTTAACACATTGGCCAATTGGAGGAGTTCCTTAGCCCGTTTGGGATCTTGGCATGAGTTTGCTTTTTCAATGGCTTGCTTTTCGTAGTGGTGGCACGAGTCAATGAAAACATCCAAAGCCATCAGCATACCTTCGTAAAGCTGATAATCGCCACCCGAAGCTTTTGAATTATCACGGTAAGTGGTTATTTCGGATTTTAAACCCGGAATCCCCAGACGTAATAATTTCTCGTAATTCACAAAAACTCCAGCCATGCGATAGATGGGCTGGGCAATCATTGGTTTAAAATTGTAGGGTAGAGACACAATTTCATCCCGAAATAGAACCGGAAGCATTTTCTCGGTAAACGCAGCCTCCACTTTGGCTTTTGATGTTTCTTTTTTCCAGAAATGAAGCATTTCGTGCACGCCATCTCGTTGTTCTATTGGAATATTGCCACGTTCAATGGCTTCGATGATTTTTTGTTCGTGACAAAAGTAGCCGTAAGCAGCACCGCCGGGAGCGTTGTGGGGGCTAAAACCAATCCAACCCCAAAAGGTACGTCCGGCCAAGCGGTCGTTGTCCTGAATTTCGGAAAGTACAGCCGGAAATTGAGCCTGATGGCATATAGCTTCGCGTATGGCTATGTGTTCGTTTATATTTTTTCTATAAGCTTCGGTGAAGTTCAACTCCATCGAAAAATCATCAATCTTTTGCATATCGATCCCTATTAAATATTTTTTTTGCAAATGTAGTGCTGGCAATAAACACACTTAAAATAATAAAGGTAAAATACTTTTCATGTGTTTATTTTTCCACGCAAAGACTCCAATTAGAAGTTAAAAAACAATCATACTCCTCCTGCTGTGGCGGGACAGGTGGTGTGTCAATTGACCTTACCATGGGTGTTTCATACAATTTAATTTTAAAAACAGTAATTATGATTTCTTACTTTACCCGAAATTATTTATTATCACTTTAGCGGGCACTTCTTATTTCCACGCATTTTCTTTCACATACGCTATAATCTCATCGATATTGGCGTAAGCAATAGCAGTATAAGTGTCAGCGGCACCGTAATAAATGGCTAAACGTCCGGTTTCACCATCAGCCAATACACCTGTGGGAAATACTACATTACCTACATATCCAGCTGTTTCGTATATTTTTTCGGGGGTCATAAGTGGGAACTTACAGCGGTAAAGCACTTTGGATGGTTCGTTAATGTCCAACAAAGCAGCGCCCATGCTATACACAAAACTATCACAGGTATCGGTCACACCATGATAGAGCAACAACCATCCTTCTGTTGTTTCAATTGGAATGGGTCCGGGGCCTATTTTTACTCTTTCCCATTTGCCGGGTCCGCGTGTAAACACAATCCTATGTTTTCCCCAGTATGTCAAGTCGGGACTTTCGCTATAAAAAATATCGCCATAGTTTACTGCCATGCCCAACCCCATTGGACGGCTCAGCATGGCATATTTTCCCTTAATTTTTTTGGGAAACAATACTCCATTTCGATTATACGGCAAAAAGGCATTCTCTATTTGATGAAAAGTTTTGAAATCGGTTGTCCAGGCTTGTCCAATGGTTGCCCCATAATACGAATTGCACCAGGTGATATAATATTTGTCTTCAATTTTGCACAAGCGTGGGTCGTAGGCCACGGCTATTTTACCTAAAGCAGGATCGGGCGAGATGAAATTGATTGGTTCTTCATCAATCGTCCAATTAATACCATCCGGACTTGTTCCCAAGTGTAAGTTAGGATCCATAGACAGTGAATCAACTCTAAATACGCCAATGAAACCATCGCCCCAAGGGGTAACACAACTGTTAAAGACACTGCGCGCTTTTGGAAATGGATGCAAATCGATAATCGGATTTGTACTGTGACGCCACACTACTTCTTTGCAATTGGCCGGCTTTGGTTCCCAGGGAATGTTTGGAAGTGCATCCCCTATCAATGCAGTTTTAATCTCATTTTTCATGATAATGATATTTATTTTATTTTTTAACGATTTTATTTTGTTGTTACTAGTAAAACTACTTCTCAAAATTAAATGGTCTAACTACCCAAACTCACTATAAACACCAATAAAGCCACTACACTCATTACTGCCAGAGAGGATAGAATTACACCTACCCAATCTTCGCGATTCCACTTCCGAAATTCCCAGTTCGATCCGGGAAAAATCTTCAGGTGATTGAATCGGGTAGGACTAGCACATGTAAGCGCCATTGCCCGATCATCATCTTCATGCGTACCCACAACTGGTGTTAGCATTTTTCCGTAAAATTGATCCAGCACCGCTTTATCTAGTGGTTTTGTAAAATAGGCAACTAACATAAGTATCATGAAAGGGAAAATGATGCGGAATAGGAAGGTCAGCGTCTCATTCAGCGAATAGGAATTTTTAGATAAGTCCCAACCCATGCGGTCTAACGCAATTAATTCTACTTTCAGATAACCTTTTCCGACAGCCTGTCCGTTTGAATAATCGATACCTTCGCTCCAGAAAATGGATTTTTTAGGGAGCAATACCATTTTCTCGAATTTATCACCTGTATTCAGAATCAACGGACGTTCACCTTCCGATTTTCCAATCGCATAGAGTTTATCCCACATTGCAATGGCTCCATTACGCTGCTGAACATCCATTTCGCGTGCGGTATAAGATCGGGTTACTGGAACAGCCAGTGTTGTTTTGTTTAAATATTCCGATGCGCGTATACCTGGTGCCAATGGCATAGCAAAAGGCAAAATAACAGTGGCAATAAACATAACCACCATGGAGGCCCATGCTGCGACCCTATTTGCCCGGCGCCATAGCATACCTAACCAAAAAGCAGCGGCGAGTATACTGTTGAACATCATGGTCATTTTAAAGAGCTCAAACAAGCCTTTTGACTGGGTGGCAATGTAGGCTGAAAACAACATATACAATGCACTGAAAATTCTTCCAACCCAGATGTAATGATTTTCGGAGCAGTTCGGACGGAATGGACGGTACAGATTGTTGGTGATTAAAGCCGCTGCGGTAAGCATAAAGGTGGAAGCGGAAGACATTAAGGCCGCAATCAAACTGGCTATCATTAAACCTACTAGCCCCATATTGAGTGGTCCGAGTAAATCACGCGTAGCAAGTCCCCACACGTAGTCAGGGTCGGAAATTGAATTGCCGTAAAGCACCACGGTAAGCAATGCCACCAAACCCCACATAACAGTTGTATAGCGTTTTAGCAACATGCCCGACACAAAACCATAGCGAGCTGTATAATCGTCTTTTGCTGAACCGCAGGCTGTCATTTGATTGGCTTGTACTGCGGTGGTTATTACAATCATAACCGAAAATCCGACAATCCAAAACCACGAAAACTCGATTAAACTGGGTGATCCCCATATTTCCATAAACGATGCAGGCAACACTTTGTGCATGGATTGAAATGCACCCAGAAATCCTTCGCTCCCAAATAGCAGGTTTATTTTTGCCATTGCAAATGGGATGAGCATAACGGATAAAATAATTATGAATATCCCTTGCATCAAATCTACCGTAAATGCAGCTGTAAGCCCGCCTTTACTTGCGTACAGAAAAGATATAAAGGCAACAATAAATATGAGCCAGTTTTCGCTGAAATAAGAGTATTCTTTTTTCGGGTTGAGTTCTTGCAATTCAACAAGGCGCATTTTTTGATCATCATTCAGCAGCGCAAAATCAAATGCTTCGAGATTTTCTCTTTCCACAGCTTTGGAATACTCCACAAGCTCAATGGTATTTAATTCAGAAACGGGTTTGAAGGCAATTGCTGACACCGTTTTGGACATAGCTACAAATCCTATGGCTGCAATCAGCACAAAGAAAATGGATTGACATAAAGCGTAAAAAGCTGCCATGCGTTTAGAGCCATAGCGTTCCTCAAAAAAATCGCCTAACGTAAGCAAACGCAATCGTCGGTACCAAATAGCAGTCATCCAAAAAATAGGCAAGTTTATTAAGCCACCGGCTAGCATAGCCCAGATACCAGATGCGCCATTGGAGTTAACCATGGTCGAAGTGGTGGTAACATTTTCAACCGATGTGGCTTGTCCAAATGCCGCAAATGTTTGAATTAATTTCCCAAAACGCCTTCCTCCCATAAAGTAATCTTCACGATTTTTAATTTTACGGGCCGCACGTATGGCAATGATAATAATTAATAAAAAATAGAGGCCTATAATTGCAATGTCGAGCAGAGATAAACCCCAGAATGTTATTTGATTCATAGTAGGTATGGTTCTATCGAATATGTCTGCTAAATGCAGACTCTAATTACACTGGGTTTTAGACGTAAACTTCAATGAAGATAAATCCAGAAGACGAAAAGATAATTCTCTCGCCTAATTAATTATTCTTCTCAACTTTATCCAAAACCGGAGAATTATATATAATTATATTTTTGACATCTTTAAATACGCCAGCTTTAATACCATCTGCCAATTTTGCTCTGAACTTATCAATTAAAAGTCCATCAACATCAACGCAAACAATTGCCGGTCGCTTATCTTCTTTAATATAATCAACTTGTACATTATTAAGTTCGAGATTTTTTACATGGCGTGCATAAACACCGTAAGATGGAGTTGCAGACTTAAGTCTAAGCAATTCAGGATACCCTTTTCCTAATTCGGGAAAATCAATATCTCCAAGTTCCTTTGCTCCATCTCCACCGTTAAAAAATAATACATCGTTAATCTGAATATTTTCGATATAACTACGTGGTGTGCCGGTAATATGTATTCCACTTAAAGAATCATTCATGGAGGCAACAACATTTGAGATAATTATGTTTTTTCCGGTCGAAAGAGTTAATTTATCGGGGTCGCGCAAGCGATCGCCCAGAGTTATGTATATAGGGTATCCGTATATATCGGTCATAGTGAGATTGCTAATGGTAAAATTTTCGAGTACACCCCCGTCAACCTGTTGTAATGCCAGCCCCCTGCAATACCGAAATATACAGTTAGAAACAGTAACATTGCGAAAACCACCGTTGGATTCCGTACCAAATTTTATCCGCCCATTCGGACCAATGGGTCTGTTCATCTTAGCAGGAATTAAAGTACCATCAATCAGACTACCCACTTCATATCCCGATACCTGACAATTAGTGATTGTAAGATTTTCGGTAACCACCTTTTTACCTAATGCAAACGAACTTTTAGGACAAATAGCATCATCATAGGGAGAGTTAACCATACAATTTGAAACCACTACATTGGTACAACAATCAATGTCCATACCATCGCGGTTGGTGTCAATAATAAGGTTATCCAAAATAACCATATTGCAACCTGTAACTATTATGGCAAAATGCCCCCCCTTGAATATAGTAATACCCTCTATAACTACATTACTGCATAATTTAAACGCAATAGCTTTTGCTGCTTTGCCAATTTTGCCTTCATTCGCCCCTTTTGATTCATGAGTTAAACCACCACCGTTTATCATTCCTTTTCCAGTAATAGACACGTTTTTAAGGTTTTCGCCCCAGATAAGGCTATTGTGGAAATACGAGTGACCACTATCCTGATACTGGGTTCCAACCACATCTTCCTCGGTGTCGTAAGCACCCATCTCCTGCGGTGCTCCAAGTATTACACAACCGACATCAAGAAAAAGGGTAATATTGCTTTTTAAACGGATACTACCACTTAGGTAGATTCCTGCCGGAAGAAAAACTGTACCTCCTCCATTTTGCACTGCTGCATCAATAGCTTTATTAATACTTGGGCTGTCCAAAGTTTTGCCATCGCCAACAGCACCATAATCTTTAACATTATAAAATACGTTCGTATTTTTCAAACAAAACCCTTCCTGTATTGAGGAAATGAATACAATGAAAATAATGATGTTTCTAATTAAGGAATTTCTCATAGCTTAAAATTTATTATACATAATCATGATGCCAATTAATCTTTCCAATTGTAACTACTCAGCAAGCATCAACTGTCAATAATTAAGGTAATATGCTTTGGATATTTTGGGTGTAGGAAAATTCCGAGTTGTTCTGTTCGATTGTCACGGTCTGAATTTTTAAAACATACATTATTGTGCGCTTTG
>JAGXIP010000096.1 GCA_024635585.1 Saccharicrinis sp.
CACGATTGCTATTGCCTGTAGTATTCATTAAAACAAACCGTACAGCTTGCTCTGGTTTATTCGCTTTTATGGCATCACATAGTCTGCGCGTAGCATCTGTAACCAATCTTCTGGGCTGCCCATAGATACCTTTCCAGGTTAAATTATGACCAAGGCAAGATACAACGGCCTGACAATCCCGACTATATTCGCTTATTTCCCTGTCACTTAACGCTAAAATACTTGCAGAGATGATTTGAAGGTTGTCCATATTTCTCCATGATTCCGGCAACTTTTCCGGAGACCTAACAATTGCCTTAACTTTATGCTTTTGAATAAGAAGTTGTTCAACCAAATGTTTTCCTGTTGCGCCACTTGCGCCTACTACTAAAACGGTCATGTTTTTATTTATTTAAAGTTTCAAAATACTTATTTTCGGTTCAGCTTTGTTGAATTTCCATTTAAGTCCAAACAAAGGTCTTAAGAAACCAATCCTTTTAATAATAATTTCATACATAATATAACACGCGGTAAAGGTGAACGCTGTTATAAGCATGAATTTCATAATAGGCTGTATCTCCAACGGCAAAATGATTAAAGTGCCGCCATATAAGGCAAACATATGAATAATATACACTGGATAAGCTGCTTGACTTAAATAGCTTAGCGCAGCACTTGGCTTGTTTAGGTATTGGTAGCCGAAGCCAAAAACGCCAAATATCCAACAATTTGATTCAATGACCATGAGATAGCCCGGGGAATTCGTTTTGAATACGAGCAATCGAATAATAAATAAAACAACAGCTAAGCCAATATACAACCATTTCCATTTAGAAACCGTTTGCCAAAACACTTTTCCACTATAAACAACCAGAAAGCCAAAAAAGAAAGCAAGCAAGCCAAGGAAAAAACCATGCAACGTTTCTGCGTACAGTGTAAATATCTGAGGTTTGACAATTATTGCTTCCATAACAAAAAAGACGGTTATCGACAAAGGCCCCATCGGATTGCTCATGAAGGAGGATAGTCCTTTTCTAAATTTCCCTTCTTCTTTTTTCATAAGATAAAGAAAAAGTGGCGATAGCAACAGCACATAGACAAAAATATTTCCCAAAAACCATAAATGGCCGGCATGAGGGTAATAGCTTAAGGGTAGGTTATAGTATTTCTGAAAAATAAAAATGTGGAGTGGTGCGATGGCCACGATCCCGAACATCAAGGGTAACAGAATTCGCTTTGTACGTTCAAAAAGCAACTGCCAGTAGTTTCGTTTTTTCATGGAAAAATATAAGCCCATGCCCGAAATGTAGAATAAGAATGGAATCCGCCAGACGTTAAGCATAGTCATTGGTTTCCATAAATTATCTATGGATTCCTCACTTCTAATAAAGCCAACAAACATTGCCCACGGTTGAAAAATAATGGCTATGTGATAAATCAATAATAAGCCAATGGCAATTACGCGTAGCCAATCGATATCGTGTCTTCTTTCTGTTTTCATTTTCAATACGATTTTTAATTTAATTAGTGCATCTTAGTTTACTTGGATATTTTTATGTGGCTCGATAAAAAAACGCCAAAGACAAGGCTTTTGAAATCTTGAAAATCAAGGAGTCCCGTGATAGCTTTTGTAAGATTTTTATTTAAAAATCAACACAATCATTTACGGGATGACTGTTTTTAAGATGAGAATAACGCAGTATTTGGCGTTTTTTATAGCCACTAATTACTGCAACATCATAGCAATAACAGGACGAGTCTTCTCGATCTCATTCAAATCAATTTGTAAGCCAATTGGCCCTAATTGCTGTTGAAGCATTTCATAGAAAGGTTTAATCTCAGCAAAAGGCCCCATTACCGATTCTCTAGGTGTAGCACCATATTTATTTCGAATGGTTTTATCTGCTTTGGCATCAATAAGCATCTGTACAATTTCGACACGACAAAAGAAAGCAGCAGTGTGCAAAGCTGTAGCTCCATCATTGTTTGTAAGCGATAAATCTGCACCGGCATCTATTAGGGCTTTAGCAATCTCCTTTTTGCCAAAAGAGGCTGCCGAAATCAAAGGGGTAGAACCACTCATGGCTTCTTTTTCGTTAATATCAGTTTGTGCCTCAATGTGCTGTTTAATCACCTCAAGGTTGCCAGACAACACTGCCGTATGAATATCTGTTTTTGGTTTAGCGACAACTGACTTAATATTGGTACTCGCATCCGATTTTGACTTATTGCCAGATTGTGTACAAGCATTTGTTAATAAAAGGATAAGGAATGGAATGATTACCACGCTCTGAATTGAATTAATTTTTAGTGTTTTCATGATTGTAATTTTTAAGATTTAATTTTAAAATTTCTGTCGATACAAAGGTGGGACGAACCACAAGGCAGTACTCAACAGCTATGCGGCAAAAAGTGTTAAGTTTCAGAAAACGATAAAAACTATGATGCAGGAATGTAAATTATGGCGCAAAATCCATTTATTGCACAAATGTGTAGATGCACCTATCGGATATATGTGTATTAATTTTACTAATTTTGGAAGGCAGCAAAAAACAGTATGTCAAACGCACCAAATATTGAAAGAGATTTTATAGATCAGCTAGAATCCATTATTCTGGAGAATCTGTCTAACGAGCAATTCGGAGTTTCTGAACTGGCAGAAATTATGAACATGAGCCGTTCTAACTTGCTTAGGAAGATCAAGAAGAATACCCAACTCTCCGCAAGCCAGTTCATTCGTCAGGTACGTTTAAAAAAGAGTATGCAGATGCTGCAGCAGACCTCTTTAAATATTTCCGAGATATCTTTTCAAGTTGGCTTCGGGAGTACTTCCTATTTTATTAAATGCTTTCGCGAGTATTATGGGCATCCACCCGGTGAGCTTGGAAAAGGAACTTTGGTAGAGGAAAAAGCAAGTGTTAAAACTCATTATTTGAAGCGATACCAAGGACAAATCATTGTTGCTGGATTTCTGACAGTCTTCGTTTTATCACTTTTTATTTTCAATAAAAAGTTAACCTCTACAGAAATAGAAATTGAAAAATCTATAGCGGTGTTACCTTTCAAAAACGAGAGCAGTGATTCCTCCAACCTTTACTTTGTGAATGGGCTTATGGAATCCACCTTAAACAACCTTCAGAAAATAGAAGATCTGCGGGTAATTAGTAGAACTTCTGTAGAGAAATACAGACATACCAATAAGAGTATTCCTGAGATAGCAGAAGAACTGGATGTAAACTATCTGGTGGAAGGCAGCGGTCAGCGGGTTGGAGATCAGGTTTTATTGAACATCCAATTGATTGAAGCTTCAACGGATAAGCCTATTTGGGTTAAGCAATATAATCAAAAAGTTGTGGATGTTTTTGACTTGCAAAATGAAGTGGCCAAAAAAATTGCCGATGCTATTAAGGCAAAGGTAACAGCTGCCGAGATGGAACAAATTGAGCAAAAACCCACAGAAAACTTAGAAGCTTATGATTATTACCTCCAAGCGCTTGTTCCTTATAACATGGGAACAAAGGAAGGGTTAGTGGAAGCCATTTCACTGTTTGAAAAGGCCATAGCGGAAGATCCACAGTTTGCGTTGGCTTATGCCTATATTGCTTTCTCCTATTACTATATCGACTTTTTGCAAAAACAAAAACAATACACAGAGCTTATTAACAATAATGCGGATAAGGCTTTGTTGTATAATGCCAAATCTGCCGAGAGCCTTATCGCCAAGGCGCTATATTATATGCATATCAAGGAATATAGATTGGCGCTGCCTCACCTAGAAAAAGCGCTGGAATACAATCCTAATTCATCATCTGTGGTTAATATGCTTTCTAGTTTATATGCCAATTCCATTCCCAATACCGCAAAATATCTAACCTATGCGCTAAAAGGGATACAGCTTGATATCGCTGCCAACGATTCCATCACCAAAAGTTATATATATCTGCACCTGAGTAATGCCTTTATCCAAAATGGTTTTACTGAAGAAGCAAAAGAGTATATTGGTAAGTCTCTAAACTATAATCCCGATAATTATTTTGCTCCATATTTAAAAGCGTATATCCTGTATGCAAGGGATAGAGATATTGAACAAACTAAAAAGGCATTAATAAAAGAATTACAAAAGGATAGCACTCGCCTTGATATTTTGCAAGAAGTGGGGAAATTGCATTATTATCAAGAAGACTATGAAAATGCTTTTTTATATTATGAAAAATTTGTTGAGGCCAGAATAAAATTTGGTCTGGATATGTATTCTCATGAGGATATCAGGATTGCTTTGGTGTACGAAAAGATGGGCTTTGATGAAAAAGCTGCGGAACTTTTTGCTTCCTATGCCGAATATTGCGAAAAAGACGAATCTATTTACAAGTCGGCCAGTATGGCCGTTCTATATGCACACGAAGGTAAATTTGACGAAGCCATTGCACAACTTAAAGTTTTCGCAACCAAAAGAAATTACCAGTACTGGATCATATTATTCATGGAATCGGATCCGGTTTTTAAACCGCTAAAAAATCATCCGGAGTTCAAGGAAGTGATCCAAAAAATTGAAGATCAATTTTGGGATGGCCATGATCAACTAAAAGAATCATTGGAGGAGAAAGGACTAATCTAACACCCTGTCTTCACTCTTGGCTTTGGCATCCATTGATCGGCCAATAGTTAGCCCAATTAACATTCCGATAATCAAACCCAGGGATATGCCCAAAGAGCGCTCCCAACTCGACAAAAACACAACTCCAAATAGCAGACCAAATGATAATCCTAAAGCGCCATATAAATTGGTGTAATGCCCTTTGGAAATTAAGGAAAATGTATCCTTTAAATACTTTTCAAATTTGCGCAGTGCTTTCGTAAAGTATCTTTTTCTGTTCTCAGGATTTGAATCTAAATTTAAGCTATCCAATTCCACTTCAATGGATTGAATTTCATCTTCTGAGAATCCTCTACTTTCCAGTTTGGTTAGCATATGAAGGAATTTTTCATACACCTTGATTTCAGACTTTTTAATTGTTTCTGTTTTTAAACTTTCGAAAAAGTTATAAGCTTCTTGTAATGTCATAATTGTAAGTGTTTTCTTGGTTAGTGGCTGAAAGCAAAAAATATTACATGCTAAACAGATTTTTTCAAAAAAAATAGAGATAGGCATCTAACCGAAACATATTATAGGGTTCAAAACGATGCCTTAGTATGACCGGGAAGCTCCGAACTTGTTCGGAGATCACCCGGCCGCACTTAGGCATCGTAAAGAGACAAATGATATTTTTCGGGCAGCCTTGATTTTCTTTGCTTCGTTTCTTTTATTAAGAAAAGAAATGAAGAGCTCCTCCGGCTAGAGGAGAGGGGGTAAGGTTTAATTAATCGATATCTAACATGCTTGCCTAGTATTCCCGTCCGCGTACCGCCGAATCTATAGCGGAAGAGCAAGGGCTTTTTCCTACAGGGGAAAACCTAGTATCTTACTAGTATCTTACCAGTATGATTCTCAGTGAAAACGCTTGACAGACGGTAGGCAGGGAGCAGGTTGTGCTATTTTTGGCAGAATATTAACGGCGAATACAAAAAGACTTGATACTCGATACTTTTACCTCGATACCTATGTTGATACTTTTCTGACTTGTCCAGGTTAGGTATTTAAACTTTCAATATCAGCCATTAACTCCTCTAATTTTCTGAGGACTCTTCCATAAATAATGTTCAAATCCCATTGGTAAATTCTACCACCAAAAAAAGCTAATAAACCTAAAATTATAAAAGCAGCAATAATTCCAATTAGCGGAATGCCATATACCAGATGAATATCAGGAAAACGTATTAGAATCTTTGCAACAAGTCTTTCGCCTAAAAAAATACCATCTGCATCTTTAAACCAAAAGCCAATAATAAAAGACATAAATATAATAGGGTACAAAAATGTTGATATTCGCTTATTGACGGCTATCTGCATTTTTATCCATTGGTTAAATTCTTTGAGGTATTGATAACTATTTTCACCTTTATCTATGCTTTCTAAAGCATTCAATAAGCGCTTATTAATAATAACCAACACGGTAAGGGCTACAAAGAATATAGCGCCCATTAAAAGTATTCCTAAAAAATAGGATACAATTAAAAAGATGAACGAGAATGCAACAATTGCAATCAAATTTAACCGAAACATTCTTCTAAATTTATCAATGATATGAATTGATTTTTGATTGTATAAATTATTCAATTTAGGGGCTATAAGAGCATCACTTTTTAAAAATCCTTCTTTCCATATATTTTCAATTGATTTTTCCATCTAATATTTTTTTTAATCTTATTTTAATTCTCGTAACACGAACACCAATATTATTTGGGTTTGTTCCAATAATATCACCGATTTCCAGATATGATTTTTCTTCTAAATAAAGCATTATAATGGCTCTGTCTATTTCTGATAGCTTATGGATGGCATCGTATAGTAG
>JAGXIP010000097.1 GCA_024635585.1 Saccharicrinis sp.
ATTTCATTCTCCAATGCTCTGCAATACTGAACTATAAAAGGTGAAAAATCAGCCTCTTTTAATTGAGATAATTCATCAAATATGAGCTCCGCAATCGGTAAAAACTTTTTACTGTCTTCATTAAGAAGGTCCCAGAGATCTAGCCAACGTTTTGTTTCTTCTACATAATTTTCAATAGTGGTTGTTTCTGCCTCGAGTACTTTTGCCATCTTCTGATCAATGGATTGGCATAGCTTAAATAGTTTTTCTTCGTCCTCTCGTGGTAAGTTTTTAATTTTATTAAAATCAGTACTTAAGTCTTTTACTAAATCTAATAAGGTATCTACCTTTAAATTTAATAATTCTAACTGTTTTTCAATTTTAAATAGCCTGTTGTCAGCGAAGGAATCTATTGACTTTAGGTCTTCGTTCTCAGATTTTAATTGAGTATTTTCTTCTTTGTAGCTTTCTAGAAGCGTCTTTAAATTTTCAAGGTCCGATTTAGAAGCATTTTCAATCGCCTTGTCTCCAACACTATTCAAGCTAGATAAAGGTAATATTGGGATTTGGATGCTTCTTAAATCTTTTAAGGTAACATGAGGAATCACCACGCCTTTCCGTAACCGTTCTGCTTGGTTCGAGAAGACTTCCACACCTTGCTCACTTTTTAAATAACTTAAAATGTAATCATCAAAACTTGAACGAATAATTGCCATATTGTTAGAAACAAAAAGTGGTGGGTCTTCTTCCTTAACAATGTAAAGCTTTAGGGTATTGAATATAGTGGAGATAATAATATCATTGGGTTGTGCAATTGCTTTTTTATCTCGTTCGTTAAGGCTGTTTTCAGAAACAAACTTACTTGAGTCCGTTATTTGTAATATGCCCTCTTTAATGTTTGAAGGTCTCAGATATAATAAATCCCCTTTTTCTGACAGCTCTTCCTTTTTGATTTGGCGACCAGAAATGATTTCTGCTAATTCACTTAGTTGCTTTGTGTCATGTCTAGAAAGTTGTTTATCAATGATTTGATTGTTTGAGTAAAATTCAGGGTCCCATCGATCTTCAATATCCGAAGTCTTTAATTCAATATGTAAAATATCACCTAGGGGGTTTTCTAAATCTTGGATATTATCAGCAAGACCCATTTTCACAAACTCAGATCCATTTTTCTTTAAGTGCAGCAAAGCCGTTTTAATACCTGAATGTCTGACAAAACCACTAGGGAAGCCTATAATGGTTTTTAATTTATCTTGAAATTCCTTCCGAAATCTATCAAATGATGCCCCAATTAATATACTATATGGCACAATTACTATAACATCGCCTTTATCATCGCATAATTCAATGGCTTTTCGAATAAACGCCTCTTCCAGTTTAAGGTTTTCACCTTCGTACTTTATTTGCGGACCCCAAGGCAAATTACCGACAACCAAATCGTATAATCTTTTGAAAGGGTATTGAAATGTGTCTGCCGTAATTATTTTTAAATCCGGCATGTAGTGTTTGGTCAACACTGCGATGTCCTCTTTAATCTCAACACCTGTTAAATCATCAATATTGTTTTGTAAAAAGTAAAGAATGTTGCCTGTACCACAACACACATCCAATACATTTTTAGCGTTGAGAGGTTGTACGATCTCTGCGATTAACTTCGCAACACTGTTTGGCGTAGTGTGTAATTGAATGCGAAAATCATTGTTTAAAAACTCTGAAAGCTCATCTTTGGAAATAGATCCACCAGACTTTTCAATTTCTGCCAAAAGCCCTCTAAAATCTGAATAGTCTTTTCCCTGTTCTTTTATTTTGGAAATGATAAGTTCTAACTTTTTTGACATAAGTTAATTAAAGAATTAAATGATTGAGCGTTGGAATATTCAAAACCTTAGACGCCTTATACTGGTATTTCGTTCCAGGATTTTGATTAATTACCTCAAAATCTTTTCGTTTTTGAAGTTCATTATTGATGTGTTCATCACTAAAAGAATACCCTGAGATTAAAACTGTTTGTGCTATAAACATACATTGCTCAAAATGGTTGAAAAGTTTAGAGTACATTAAATCATTTTCTATAATTTTTGTTTTATCAGTGCCAGTTATAAATTTTGGAACTATATCAGAATTAAGATCTTGCAACATTTCACCTGTATCTGGGTTTACTCTTATAGCAAAATGCTTCTCTCTATAATTTCTAGTCGTAAAATAATTATAGTTTCCAGTAGGTTCTAAATATATTTTTTCACCCTGTTCATAGTGTTCGAAACAAAAGTAATCAAGACTTCCATGTAATTTATGAATTCTTATGGGTTGATAAAAAGCGTCTTTAAAGACAGCTATAGGTGTGTCTTTATCTTGATATCGGATTTCTGAACTTCTCTTGGTAAAACCACGTGAATAATCAACTTCAAAATGTTCTAATACGTTTTCTAAAAGAAGGTCATGGTTTAAAGTAAAAATATCAACTTCATCAAAGCCTTTAATATAGTTAATGAATTGAGCATATTCAGAAATAGAATTATTGAATTGTGATTGGCTAAAACCTAATAAATCGGCTATTAAATAATTAATAATGTTTGTTATGTTTGAAAGGTCAGAATCATTTTTAAAGCGGAATAAAAGAGGATGTGTATCTCCTTCATATTCTGGTACATAATTCTTTATCGAAGGATAATCGCTTAGTAGTTTCGATTTTGCTTTTTTATAAATCTCCTCTTTAAGGACTTTGTTTTTAGATATATCATGAACCCAATGATAGAAAAGCTCATAATTATTAAATACACCCTTATCTACTTTGTATTTGTCTATTACTTCATTTAAGATGTAAGCATATACTTTGCTTTCTGGGTAAATAGAGCCGTTATGTTTGTCAACGTCTCTTTTTCCGTCTGACCACATCCATTCGCCAGAACTAAAATTCAAGAGTTTACCTAATTGATCTCTATCAAAACGTTCTTTAATATCATTAGCCAAAGGCAAACCCATTGGTCTAGAAAATCCAGCTCCTAATATGACAGCTAGATTATTTGCCATACGCCTCTCCTTCGTCCGCAACCATACCCAACTCACTCTCAACCTCCCCAACCGTAACCTGCCCATTCATTAACATAGGCAATAACCAATCGCGTAACTCGGCGAGTTTTTGATTTTCACTCTTATTAATCAGCTGTTTAGATAATATAGGAGAAGCTACTTTCTGAAATTCAGTAAAGGTTGCATCTGGTGGTATACAATCTTTAATTTCATTTAGATGAGTTGGACCAAAATTCTTTTGAATACTACCTGTAGCAAGCTGTGTCAATTTGCCTAAAAAATATTGAGATTTTAGATAGATGACCATGAAAGAATGATAATTAGACTTTATTGGTCTGAATCTTATTACACTAGTATTTAGCAAAAGAGGCAAATGTTCTTTCCTAACCACAGCAGACCTACCTAAGCTACCTGAAGTCGATACAACCACATCTTCTTCTTCTAACAAAAAATGGGTAAGGTTTTCTATTAGCTCCTTTTTGATTTTTGTAGCATTTGAAACATCCAAATCTCCACCCTTTATACAACGTATATTAATGAAGTTATGCCCATCATCTGAATAATTAAATTTCCTTATACCAGGCCCTTCCAAGTAGTCGAAACAATTTCCGATTAACTTCACTTCCCATCCATCAGGAACCTCTCTTTTCAACTCTTCATTGTAAACCATCTTTCCACCAGATGATTTATAAGGCTTACCATTAGCATCTGGAAAATCAAACTGCACAAACCAATAATCATAAATGAGTTTGGCCATGGCCTCTAACTCTGCATTGATTTTGTTGTTGAGTTCTATTTTGTCATTAAATAGATAAAGTAGATCTCCAGCTTTTACCTGTTCAGTATACTCAGGTAGAAGAAGGTCCAAGTATGAGAATATTTGTTCATTAAAACTAGCTCTTAATGTCATAATAGCATTATTGGACATAGTTTTCCGAAAAAGTTTGCTTCTAAGATAAAATGCCAGAAACTTATGATAAGTAATGTTATTTTGTGTAGGTCTAAACCTTTTTAAAAACCCACTAAAAGTCGCTTTAGGGTAATCTTTAATAGCGACACAACTCATACCTAATTCATCAAGTGTTTCACTAGTTCTTGTTAAAAAAAGATCACCTTTCTTTATAGAACATTTTTCTTGATCTTTCTCAGAAGTATCCATTTTATCAGGTAATACTTCAGGAAGGAAATAATTATGAAAGACAGTACTAAAAGAAACAAATGGCGCACCATGTCCTGCTTGTTCAGGTTTACTAGAAATTCCAGAAGACATTTCATATAATTCGCTGAACTTATATTTTTTAAGTTTAGTCATACTTTAAAGAATTGAGTCCATCATTAATACTATTTTCCAACTCTTTTGATTCCTCAAAAAGTATATCTAAGGTATTTTCAAATTTTTTTATTTGAGTAGTAAATTCCTCCTGAGTAATATCTACATACTCAATCTTCACTTCAAAATATTGACCAGCACTTAAACTATAGTTTTTTTCTTTAATATCGTCATAACTTACCACTACCGAAAAGTCTTCTACAGCCTCTTTTTGAGTAAAGGTGTTTATGATGTGTTGTTCTTCGTCTTTGGTCAATACTGTTTTTTGGTTCTTCCCTTCTTTAACGGTCTCACCTAAATTAGAAGCATCTATTAAAACCACGTCACCTGTATTGGCAGCATCTAAAAATACAATCGAGACATTAGTCCCTGTGGTGGCAAAAATATTTGAGGGCATACTTACCACACCTGCTAACATTTTTTCATCCACCATTTTTTTTCGAATCTTTTTTTCAATACCAGATTGTGCTGTAATAAACCCCGTAGGTACCACAACAGCGGCTTTTCCTTTGCCGACTTTTAACGAATACATAATATGTTGCAAAAACAAGGTATATATTGCCATGCTTTCCTTTTTCTTTGCTGGTACGTTAGGTATGCCTGCAAAAAAACGGGCTTTATTTTCTTTCTTTTTTAAAACATCGATGTCATCACTAAAATCTAATTTAAAATGTGGATTACTAACGATATAATCAAACTTTCGTACACCGCCATTTTTTCTGTGATATGGGTCGGTCATTGTATTGCCCTGTATCACATTTTCAATACTGTGTACCAATTGGTTCAGCACTAAATTGAGACGCAACAGATTCGATGATTTCTGTGAGATGTCCTGTGAATATACCGTGCATTTATCTGGGCCAATAGCATGGGCTAAATTCATCAATAAAGTTCCAGAGCCTGCACTTGGGTCATAAATAGTAACATTGCTGATGGGTTCTGGCACTAAAATATTTGCCATTATTTTAGAGACAGCATGTGGTGTATAATATTCGGCATAACTACTACCTGCATTACTATTGTAATCTTTAATGAGGTATTCAAAAATGGTAGAGAAAAAGTCAAAGCCTTCTTCCATGATGTTTTCAAAATTGAAAATCACCAATTTATTCACCAAAGCTTTCGCAAATGCATCTTGTTTGCTCTTTACATTTTCTGTAATACGGTCAAAGAGCTGTATTTTTTGACCATCTTCAGTCTTTACCGCAAAAAGTTCGATATTATCGGCCGCAATATCCAACAAGGTATCATCTAACAACTTGGCAAAGTCAGGTTCATTTTGGCGTTGAAACAAATAGCCCAATAACTGGTGTGGTTGTAAAAAGGCAGTAGCCGCATTCATTTGAAATTGTAACACCGCATAGTCTTCTTCTGGTAGTTGCGCCAATTGCTCTTCCCAATCGTCCGTGCCTTCTAATTCGGGCTTTAGTTGTTTTATCTCATAAGCAAAGCGGTCGTTCAAAAACTTATATAGGAATATTTGACTAATAATATCAAATTCTCCTGTTGAGTTTCTGAGGCCATAACTACTACATACCGATTTAAGTTCATCAATAAGTTCTTTGGTCTGCTCGGTAAATACTTGTGTGTTTTCTGTTGTCATGCGGATTTTCCGTGGTATTCGTTAAGGTATTCGTCTACTATGAGTTGGGTTATAAATTTGGTGGTAGGTACATCCATTTTGGTGTCCAATGTTTTCTGAAATTCTGCAAACACCAAACGCGCTACCTGACTGGCAAAATAACTTTCGTTATTTAGACTGTCATTTCTGGTAAGTACCGCCAAATCTGTTTGCTCTTTTATTTTTTGTAAGGCTTCAATAATCACCGTTTTTAATTTACTAGGTTTCCCAGCTTCAATCAATCGTTTTTGCACACGTGCATATTTAGGGTCGCCTTTGTATTTGTCTTTTAATAAATCGTTGCGGCGATTGAGTTCTTTAATACGCTCGTGAATAGAACGCAACGATGCAATGTTCTTCTGCATTTCATCTTGGGTTACTTCGTTGAGATTTTTATCATCAAACAAACGGCGCAATTCTTCATACAAGCTAATCCATTCTGGGTCTTTTGGGTCAAAATTTCCACCAAGAGCCTCGCGGGTTTTTTTCAAGGTGTCTTTCAATTCACCTGCCAAGACAAGTTCACTTTCCCCAACTTTATGGAAATCGAATATGATATCTTCTAGTGCCATATTTAACAAATTGCCTACCTCTTCATTGTTTTCAAAAGCATCTTTGGCGTTGATAAGACTCAAACGGTTTACCGCTTCTATACGTAAGTGATTAAGCTTTCTAAAATCCATCCGTTCCAACAACTCATATTCACCCACTAAACGAATGATGTTATATAGGGAACGGGCATCTTCTAAAGCCTTTTTGATTTGTTGCATTTCGCCATGGTCTGAAATCTGCGAAATTTGAGACGAGAAATTCTCGGCATTCTGTAAATCGTAATCGGCTAATACTTCTTTGATATCACGAATGGTGGTTTCCATTTCTTCCCGAGACATAAACAGGTTTGAATAACTTTCCATTTCATCACCAAGGATGCCTTGTAATTCGTCAAAATAGGCTCTATTGGTTTTATCAAACTCTTTAGAGATATCTGCAAAATCTACCACATGCCCATAGCGGTAATCTTTATAGCGTCTATTCACACGCGTTAAAGCCTGCAATAAATTATGCGCTTTAATCACACGACCTAAGTAAATTTTCTTGAGGTGTTTGGCATCAAACCCGGTCAATAACATGTTATAAACAAAAAGGATATCTATTTTACCTGCTTTAAAGTCGTCTCGCCAAGTTTCAAGTTCATCTTTACTTCCTGCATCATATAAAATTAAGGCCGCTTTTTTAACGCGGTGGTCTTCTTTTAGTATTTTGAAATATTCGGGTTCTGGTTCTGCAGCTTGAGGTCGTTCTATATAATTATCGGCTGCATCAGAATACGTTCTATTAAAAATCTTGAATAATTCTTCTGCTTGATCACTACTATCACAAATCACCATAGCACCAATAGATGAGTCTCCTTTAAGTTGTCTGAAATTCTGAAAATCGTTAATGATATAGTCCAACATGGGTGCTACAAATGAAGGATGTGCGTACAACTGACGTTTATCAATATCCCCTTTTTTGATGTCTAAATCATCGAGAATCTTTTTAAACTTAATCTTGTACTCTGTTTCAATCTCTTCACGGATTAACTTTAAAGTGTAACCATCCGCAATCGACTTGTTGTAGTAATACTTGTGAATGTAACCACCGAAGAGGTCTTTAGACTTAACGTCATTACCTATCAGTGGCGTTCCAGTCAACCCAATTTTAATGGCGTTTCTATCAGATTCATTAAGGTTTGCCAAAAAGCTGCCTTCGGGATTATAACTGCGATGTACTTCATCTAAAAAGTACACACGCTGTACATTAATATTGTAATCTGTGGTAGTACTTGCCGTAGGGTCATCCTTAAATTTATGAATATTGACTACGGTAATTTCCCGTTGGCCTTTATCGTTATTAACGGCAGAGGTTTTCTTTAAATCTTTGACAAACTCATCGCGCGAACTCACCGTGTGCACTTTTAAACCACGCGCCGTGAACTCATCTCTAGCTTGAGTCAACAAATCCAATCGATCTACAATGAAATAGAACTTCGGGATAATGTGTTGTTTTTGGTAGTAATCGGTTAAAAAGTGAACATTGTAAAACGCTAAAGCCGTTTTGCCAGACCCCTGTGTATGCCAAATAATCCCTTTACGAACACCCTCATCCAATTTAGTTTCAATAGCCTTGGTAGCAAACAGTTGCGGATAGCGCATGATATGCTTTTGTAAACCTGTGGTTTCCTTTACATAGGCAAAAGCATATTGTAGCATAAACTTAAGTCTGTCCTTAGACACCATTGAGGTTAAAATGCGATTGGTTGGCTTATTTGGGTCCTTATTCGATTTATACTCAGGACTATTTTTAACACTGATGTAGTTCGTGTCTTTTAAAAGACAGTCTTCAACAGTTTCGTCTAATGGTTTCAAAACCTGTGATAAATTAAAACCAATTTCTTCTCTGAAATAATTAAACTGTGGTTTCACATAGGATGGTGACGCGTAATACGCACCTTGCCAAGGTTCTATTTCGTTATCATCGTATTCCATGTTATTCGAGAATATCATGAACTGAGTGATGTTTACAAACTTTCTAAACTTCTTATTTTGAAAACGTTCATTAATGCGCGAGCGCTCAGCGATGACACCGTTTTTATTATTTGGTTTTTTAACCTCAATGAAAACCAGTGGCATTCCATTGATGAGGGCAATGACATCTGGCCTAAAGTTATCCTCACCATTTTTATAAGGTAACTCCGTAACAACATGAAAATCATTATTGTTCTCAAAGCCCTCAAAATCAATGAGTTTTACACCAGAGCGATTAGTAAGCTTTTCAAAAAAGGCTTTTCCCAGATCTTCATTTTCTAAATCCAATGAGATTTCTTGGTATAAGCGCTCAATATCATCATCCGCTAATTCGGGATTAATACGTTTGATTGCCTTTTTGAAGATATCCGTAAAAATATTAGTCTCTTCATCCCATTTTGCCTCCTTTAAAGAAAGGTATTTATACCCTAACTGCGTAAGGTGCAATATTGCCGGTAGTTTTACCCTGGAGTCTTCGTTGAAATTCATTAATGGTTGGTAGTGTGATTCAGTCTTCTAAAATAGAGCATTTTTTAGACTGTAGGAAAAATCTAGTATCAATACTTATTGAGAAGTTCATGTCTCTTTTTGAGAACTCTTTACATTACACCTCTCGAACTTACTTTCAGCCCTCCAATTAAACTCGCTAAAACCTAATCTAAAAATAATAACTCTTTACAAAATCCGCTTTTTGTAAAGAGTTCGACAACGGAAGGCACCTCAAGAAACGCGAGCAAAAGGTTTTTGATAAGCACATCTCCCTCTTGTAGATATACCAGTCTCGAATATTTACCGTTACTATAAAACTAGAACCACCCAGCTCCGATGTCTATTTAAACTATCCTACATTATGGCCAAATTATCACAAAAAAGTGAAATTTCATATGAACAATACTGTAAAGCTTTGCATACCGTAAAGTTATACAGTAAACAAATAGCTATTCATCAAACGGAAGTTCAAATGGATATAGCTTCCATTTCAAGGTTTTTAAGTGTCTCCGAAGATATGAAGATTGAAGACCTACCTATATCAATACGTACGTTGAACTTATTGCAGCGTATGGCAGGTATTGATCTTTCGAAAAGTACTTTAAAGGATTTAGAGCTGCTGTCCCTTACAGAATTGGCAAGACAAAAAAATGCTGGAAATAGAACAATGTTCGAAATCGAAGAACTTTGTCTATATACCGGTATTCAAATGTTGCCGTAGCTATTTTCCCAACTTAATGGCCATTCTTATTTTATAATACGAACCTTACACTACAACCCCACCATCAACCCACTAATTCTGTCTGTAAGATAGGTTAGGTATGCTCGATTATCATATTTAATATACTTATCCCGACTGCCTTCCAACCTTCAGACGCTCCCATCCCTGTCTTGGGATATTGCCGTATCGATTAACATCCATCAGCATTAAGATAGCATTACTGGGATAGCGTTGGAAACCATGGAAGTGAATAGATGTGCGCATCCTCGTGTGTAGACTAAACCTTAGGAAAGAAGCGGGGCAATAACCCCGACCTATGCACGTTTCAATCCGCCGAATTAGCTTGGAAAGGATAAAAGGGCATATTATTAGGACAAAGCTTTCCCTATTTTTAACAATATTCTACATTTGATGTTGTATTTGTATTCGAACAAAAGCTCAAATAAACATATTTCTTCCCTTGAATTTACTAAAGTCCGTTAGCTCATCCTTGAATCCATTGAAGACCTCCTCTTCCTTATAACGGCTTCCACCTAAAAGCGAACTGAACGCATAGACACTTTTCCGCAGGATAGCAGCCTGCCGGTTGCCGATTTTTCGTTCGGAAACTTCCAAAATCTTCTGGCGCAGCCCATTCTCCAGATGATGTTCCAAAGGTTCTGCGGCCAGATTCGGACGAATTCCTTCATGGACCATGACATAGGCCGCCTTACCGTATAATTTTCTTTCGATCAAATAACTGAGCCACAAGTTTACAAGTTCGCCTTCACCCTTTTCCGTTATGCTTTCAATACGCTTTTCTTGTTCAAAAAGTACACTGTCCAAATTGTCAATCGACTTAAGGTAGGCTTGGGTTTTTGTAGGGAGCGGGATACCGGCCGGATGTTTTGAATATATCGAACCCATGTGAAGCCTGCCCTCCTTTTGCCCCAAATAAAATCCTTTTGCATTGAACAATCGGATATAATCCAAGGGAGATTTTTCATAATCGATATGGAACCGTTCCGCTGTTTTTATATATACCTTTAAACCCGCAGCTTCGAAACGTTTGCGATATTCATCGTTCATGGCATTAAAGAGAACGGGCAATAATAACGGCAGGAAGAAGGAGGTCGCGTTCAGATCATTGTCCCTATACCCTTCTTCGCCGGTAAGCATTTTTAGGACTTTTTCATTTTGGCCGATACAGCCGGTGGAAATATAGGACGTGTCCATTTCCGGATGCCTAAAATTTTCAATGGACATTTTTACGGAATGTGCATCGGAGTTTCTGTAGGACACTTTTCCACCGCCATATTTAAGGCCAAGGCTCTGGACTAAATGAAAGGGGATACATTTGTTCCCGTTCGAATCGAATACTTTGCTTTCCACTATTTTTTTAATTATCCCGGCCCTGCTCTCCAAGGTTCTGATCTCTTTATTTGTTTCCGTCTCGCTAAGTTCTTGCCGGGTGTCCTCGAATTCCTCTTGCAACGCTTTTAATACCGTTTTACCGTTGTTTCTATCACAGTAATGCCCCATGAAGGAAAATCGTTCGGAGGCAGCTATTTGTGGCATCAGATCCTTGAGGTTTTTGGTCATTGTAAATTCCGAAAGGAGCATGTTGTTCTTGTCGGCACCCAAATAGGATGTTTGGAAGGCTTCCTTGATAAGCTTTTTAACTTCCAGGACAAACTGCTTGCTATCCGTATCGATAACGGTTTTCCCGCTTTCATTGCCTTTCAGTTGCGGATGTTCGGCAAAATCGTATGTACCGCTGATTTCGGGGGCGCTAAAAACATAGCCTGATTTATCAAAGAGGATAACATCCTTTAGCTTATTATTCTTTCCGAACAGCAGTTCGCAATCGATGTTTTGATAAGATTTCAGCACATCCGGCAAATCCTCGTGCCTGATGCTTTTAAAAAGTTTGAACGACGTCATCAATTGTTTTTCCAAACGCTTTTTATGCATTGGCAG
>JAGXIP010000098.1 GCA_024635585.1 Saccharicrinis sp.
AAATTGGTAACCGTTTCGTTTAGAGAAGATAAAAACAGCGTTGAAGGAATTAAAAAAGCCATTGATAAGTTAGGTTATCAGGCCGAAGTTAAAAAGCCGGAAGAAGCTCCCACCAGCTCCCCCAAATAGGGGAGGGCTTCGAAATAGCTCTTTGAGCTATTCAGGCATAACGGGGTAAAAAATGTAATATGGTTTACAGCGGAGTAAATTCCCATCGTATGGGTTGTGAGTTACAGCGGGGCGGTTGTAAAGCCTTTCCGCTATAAAATCATGTACAAAAAAAGGGTGTTCAGATTTAATCTGAACACCCTTTTTATCTTGATACTTTGTACTCAAAGCCTAGTAAGCAAACAAAGGAAAAGCTTTCATCATCGAATTTACTTTTACCTTCACTTGATCCAAAACTTCCTGGCTATCGGTATTCGACAAAACCTGATCAATCAAATCCACGATAGGAGCCATGTGCTCTTCTTTTAAACCACGGGTCGATAGGGCTGCTGTGCCCACTCTAATTCCGGAAGTCTGGAATGGACTGCGGCTATCAAATGGAACCATATTTTTATTGATTGTGATATCGGCTTTTACCAAGGTGTTTTCGGCTACTTTTCCGGTTAAATCGGGGAATTTGGTGCGTAAATCTATTAGCATCGAGTGGTTGTCCGTACCTCCTGAAATAACTTTATATCCCTTATCCATGAATGCCTTGGCCATTGCTTTGGCATTTTTCACCACCTGTGTTTGGTATTGCTTATACTCCGGTTGCAGGGCTTCTAAAAACGAAACAGCCTTGGCAGCAATGATGTGTTCCAGTGGACCTCCTTGTATTCCTGGGAAAACGGCAGAGTTCAACAAGGACGACATTTTGCGTACCATACCTTTAGGCGTTTTCTTTCCCCATGGGTTGTCAAAATCTTTACCCAGCAAAATGATACCTCCACGTGGACCTCGTAATGTTTTATGGGTTGTAGATGTAACGATGTGGGCATGTTTAACAGGGTTATCTAACAAGCCTGCGGCAATAAGTCCGGCAGGGTGCGCCATGTCAATCATCAAAAGAGCTCCTATTTCGTCGGCAAGCCTGCGCATACGGGCGTAGTCCCACTCACGCGAATAGGCCGAAGCACCACCAATAATAAGCTTGGGTTTGTGCTCACGAGCTTTTTCTTCCATCATTTCGTACTCCACTAGCCCTGTGTCCTCGTGCACTCCATAGGCAATAGGTTCGTATAAAATGCCGGAGCTGTTTACTTCTGAACCATGCGAAAGGTGACCGCCATGCGAGAGGTTTAGTCCTAAAAATTTATCACCGGGATTTAGCACAGTCATCAATACGGCCATGTTAGCTTGTGCGCCGCTGTGGGGTTGCACGTTGGCATATTCGGCATCGTAAATTTTGCATAAGCGATCTATGGCCAACGATTCACTTTGATCCACCACTTCACAACCGCCATAATAACGCGCTCCGGGATATCCTTCTGCATATTTGTTGGTCATGTACGATCCCATAGCTTCCATTACCTGCTCACTCACAAAGTTTTCCGAAGCAATTAGCTCAATGCCATTCAATTGGCGCTGATGCTCTTTTTCAATTAACTCAAATATTTTATCGTCGCGTTTCATAAAAAAATTATTATTTATAAGATAATGTTTAGATAGTTTAAGCACCTGTAATATATAAAAGTTAGTAAGTCGGTTTTGCGGAAAAACCACAAATCAGTAAAACTAGGCTTTTTTGCTTTTTGTTTTAATTAGGACTAAAGCAAATAACCATAACACAATGCCTATAGTTCCTATTGTAAAACCAGCTGTATCATAATGCCATATTTTTAATAAAGCTCCTGCAATAAACAGCAATAAAGCAAAACTCTTGAATAGTTTCAGATTCTTTTCTGTGTTAGATGTAGTCATGTTCAAGTTGATTTTAATACATGGTTTACAATAGAATTACTCGTCGGTAAAGTGCATGAGCACCCTGCGATATACCGAGAATATTTTTGATTTAGATACAAAGCCCATATACTTATTGTCTTCGATAACGGGTAGATTCCATGCACCCGTTTCCTCAAATTTTTTCATTACCGAATCCATATTCTCGTTTATATCAAGAAATGCTGGTGGCACCTGCATCACATCTTCAACCGTGGTGGTATTGTATAAATCGTGATTAAACATTATTTCGCGTATATCGTCCAGTAGTACGATACCCTTTAGCTGTCCTTTAGAACCAATAACGGGGAAAAGGTTGCGTTTTGCTTTGGCAATAACTTTTACCAAGCCCCCCAATGTGTCCGTTGATTTTACGGGTAAAAAGTCCGTTTCAACTACTTTATTCAAACGCATAAGGGTAAGTACTGCCTTATCTTTGTGATGTGTCAGCAGCTCACCTCGACGAGCCAGCTGTTTAGTATAGATGGAGTGCGGCTCGAAATATTGTATGGTGAGATATGAAATAGTAGATGCCATCATCAAAGGTACAAAAAGTTCATACCCATGTGTAATTTCGGCAATAAGGAAAATGGCTGTAAGAGGAGCGTGTAATACGCCAGCCATAACAGCCGCCATGCCCACCAGGGTAAAATGACTCTCGGGCAAAACATATAGACCTGTTGCGTTTACTAAACGTGCGAAAAAATACCCCATTACACCACCTGTAAACAAGGAGGGAGCAAATACGCCGCCCACACCGCCACTACCTGTTGTGGCTGCCGATGCAAATACTTTAAACAAAATGAGCATGGCCAACAAAATTAATAAGGCCCACTCATGCTCGCGGAGTTGATAAAAAAGACTGTTATCGAAAACAATATCCTTGTTGCCGTTTAAAAATGCGGTAATGGTAGTGTAACCCTCTCCGTATAATTGGGGCAATATATAAATGAGCACACTTAAAATAATACCACCGGGCAAAAGGCGTAAATAAGGGTTTTTTATTTTATGAAGCTGGTTTTCGCTCCATATTAAGATACGACTAAAATAAAGCGAAATGAGTCCGCCAAGTATACCTAGTGCAATATAAAATGGAATGTTGTTAAGAATAAAAGGATTTTCCAGATGCCAATAGAACTCGGCACCGTCACCCATAAAAAGATAAGCTATTGTGGCAGCACTAAAGGCAGCAATAATCAAAGGTACCAGTGAGGCCATGCTCAAACCCAGCATGAGTACTTCAAGGGTGAACACCAAGCCGGCCATGGGCGCTTTAAAGATTCCAGATATGGCTCCAGCAGCTCCACAGCCAATTAATAGGGTAATAGTTTTGTAGTTTTGATGAAAAAGGCGACCTAAAGTAGAACCAATGGATGCACCTGTTAACACGATGGGAGCCTCGGCCCCTACCGAACCGCCAAATCCAATGGTAAAGGTACTGGCTATAATGGACGAGAAGGTGTTATGGGGCTTGATATTACCCCCTTTTTTGCTTAACGAATATAGTATCTTGGATATACCATGTCCTAAATCGTCCTTTATAAATAGGCGTGCAAAAAGAACCGCTATTAAAATACCTACTACAGGATAAGCTAAATATAATAAATTTTGATCTTCAGTATTAAACTGGGCGGTGAGGAAAAGTTGTGTTGCATGTATGGTGTTTTTTAGCAATACCGCAGCAAGACCACTCAATATACCGGTAGCTAAACTTAAGATTAGTATAAAGTTACGTTGGTCGATGTATTTTACTCGCCAAACCAAAAAACGTCTGAATATGATAGATGCCTTTTCCATAAGGTGTACAAAAGTATAAGAAATACATTAGCTTGCATGTGAAATTTCATTAAATATTTTCACCTTGTCTCACTTAGAAACTAATATGGGTAGAAAATTGAGCATCATGAACATCCGTCTCGTAAGGTACGTAACATGGTCGTTCCAATTGCTTTAGCCAATATTAAATCACTTAAAATGTTAATTTTATAAGATAAAAATGATGTAAGTAATAGATAATGAGGCTTTAGTGATTAGTATTGTGTTAAAAAAATATTGGTACGCAAATACACAAATAAAATTACACTACTTTTGTACTCGATTTTGTGCAAAGGCATAAATCATTCATTTTAAAACGATTAATCAGTGGGCTTCTTTTTTCCAGTTAAATTTGTGGACAATGTGGCGGGGCAAACTGGTTTAAAGAGGAAACATTTTTATGATTACATTTGAAGAAATTGGCTTATCGCCAGAAGTTCTAAGAGCCGTTACTGAATTAGGCTTTGTAAACCCCACTCCCATACAGGAAAAAACTATTCCCGGATTACGGGATACCAACCAGGACTTAGTGGCCTTGGCACAGACCGGAACAGGAAAAACAGCGGCTTTTGGTTTGCCCATCATCGAAAAGTTGGATATTTCCAACACTAACGTTCAGGCCTTGGTGCTTTGTCCAACGCGCGAACTGGCTTTACAGATTACAAAGGATATTAAGAATTACGGTAAGTACGTAACAGGACTGCACGTAACTGCGGTTTATGGTGGTGCAGATATTTCGAAACAGATTAAAGACCTCAGAAGAGGAACCCATATTGTAGTGGGCACGCCCGGTAGGGTTAATGACCTTGCTAGTCGTGGTCTGCTTAAAATGGACAAACTGCAATGGTTGGTTTTAGACGAAGCCGATGAGATGCTTAACATGGGTTTTAAGGAAGAACTGGATTCCATTATCGAAACCATGCCCGACACCCGTCAGTCTTTATTGTTTTCGGCCACTATGCCTCGCGAAATCGAGAGCATGGTTAAGCGATACCTGAACGACCCAATGCAAATTAAAATTGGCAAGCAAAATGCCGGAGCAACAACGGTGGAGCATATCTATTATATGGTACATGCCCGTGATAGGTATTTAGCATTGAAAAGAATTGCCGATATCAACCCTGATATTTACTGTATTGTTTTTTGCCGTACCAGACAGGAGACCAAGGAAGTAGCCGAAAAATTGATGAACGATGGTTATAATGCCGATGCTTTACATGGCGATTTGTCGCAGGCACAGCGCGACCAAGTGATGCAACGTTTTAGAAGCCGCAACCTACAAATACTGGTAGCTACCGATGTGGCAGCAAGGGGTATAGACGTAACCGACTTAACCCACGTTATCAATTATAACCTACCCGATGATATTGAAGCTTATACACACAGAAGTGGTAGAACAGGACGAGCCGGAAAAACAGGAATTAGCGTAGCTATTATACACACCAAAGAAACAGGTAGAGTAAGGATGATTGAGCGTAATTCGGGCGTTAAGTTCGAGCGCAAAATGATACCTACCGGTAACGAGATATGTGGTAAGCAGTTGATGTATCTGACTGAAAGACTAGAAAATGTTGAGGTAAACCATAGTGAGATTGAAGAGTTTTTACCACAAATAATTGAAAAATTTGCGTCGCTCGACAAAGAAGAAATCATTAAGCGTTTTGTATCGGCCGAATTTAACCGTTTCATAAAATACTACCAAGATGCCAAGGATTTAAATGTTTATGGCAAAGATGTGGAACGCGGCCCAAGAGAAAGTGGCGGACGAAGAGGTAGCGACAGAGGCAACGATAATTACGCACGTTTGTACCTGAATATTGGTAAAGCGCACGAAATGACCCCACAGCGATTGATGGGTTTAGTAAACGAAAGCACCAACGGTTTGAAGGTTGGCTTTGGTAAAATTGAAGTGCTCCGTAACTTCTCGTTTTTTGAAGTAGAGGAAGGCACCCAGGCCGACGTGATTAAGGCTGTTATTGGAAAAGATTTTGAGGGTGAAACACTACACGCCGAAATAGCCAGTGCACGACCTGTCGAAAAAAGCGCAGGTAGAAGAACCGAAGGTGCTTATAGCAACAGAGGTAGCCGCAGCGAAGGTGGCTACTCCGGCAAAGGAGGCCGCAGTTCAGGAGGCGGTGTCAGCAAAGGAGGCCGTAGCTCTGGTGGCAGCAGTGGATACAACAAAAAAGGTGGAAAAAGTGAAGGCGGTTTCCGTAGCAAAGACGGTGGAAGCTATAGCGGAAGTAAACGTAGAAAATAATAAAATAGAACGTTAGATAATAGACACTAGAAATTAGACATTTGGATTATTTGTAAAATTCTCTAATTCAGTAATTTGGTGTACTTTGGTTCTTTTTCATTTATTTGAATAACAGTAATTGAAAAAAGTTTAACGAGTGATAAATTGAATTTTTAAGAAGGCTACTCTGTTTAAAAATGGAGTAGCCTTTTTAGGTTTTCAGTGCAATGTAATAAACACGACATAATAATCAGTTTAAAATTGATATCCAATAGCTAAACGGATACTCGTAGCCATACTCCCTTCTGTATAGCTTACTTTATTTCCATTACCTCCAAAAACCGGATAATACTCCTTGAATATCCAACTGTATCCAACGCCAAAACCCACCTCGTAATTAAAATGCCGACCAATATTACGACGAATACCCCACGAAGGGATAATGAAAATATTGGGATTCACTCCGGCACCAGCAGACGATAGTGA
>JAGXIP010000099.1 GCA_024635585.1 Saccharicrinis sp.
CTGGATACGGTTGAGGTGGGTAGTAAAAAGCACTGTTTTGATTTACTGAAGATGTACCCCGAATCATCATTTGGTTGCTTTGCTTTCTGTCGCGCTTATTTTGTACGCCATAACCCACCACTACTAATTCTTCCAATTCCAGCACCTCAGTCTCCAGCATAACATCCACCTTGCTTTTCCCTTTAATAGCTATTTCTTTCGTTATAAAACCAATAAACGAAAATGTAATAATAGCGTCCTCATTTTTAACGGTGAGGGTATAGTTACCAAGTAGATCGGTGATTGTCCAATTGTTAGTGCCTTTTTCGAGCACAGAAACTCCCAGTAGTGCTTGTTTATTTTTATCGTAAACGGTGCCTGTAATAATTTTATTGGCCTGTGCATGTTGCACAAAAAACATACATACCAAAAATCCGATGATGAAAAGATTTGTCTTCATAACTTACAATTTTTAAAATTAGTTCTGTAAGCATGATGAAATTGTCACCTAAATTCCATAAAAAAAAACCGAACTAGTTTTCATTAGTCCGGTTTTTAATTTGCAAAAGTATTGAGTATTAATGTTTTTAGACGATAAGATAAGAGACAATAAATAGCAAGTATTAAGAATGAGAAGCAACTATTCAGTTAGTATCTTGCTTTAAACAAACAGGTAATTAGTCTCCCCATTCTATTTAGCCAATTGCCATTCCGTCAAAGGCCGGACAGGTAGTCATAAGCTATAAGCCATTAGCTAAAAGTCATTAGCCAGATTTACCTATCTGTACTCGAAAGATATCCTTTGATAATTCCGCGCTGCGAGTTTTTTACAAATAATATTATTTCGTCACGCTCTTTAGAAGCTGGAAGTTCCGTTTCCATTTTTTCAACGGCATCTGAATTATTTAGTCCACTTTGAAAAAGCACACGGAAAATATTTTGAATACCGTTTATTTGCTCGTTTGTAAAGCCCCGGCGTCGCAAACCTATTGAATTGATTCCGCCGTACGACATTTTTGTGTTACCCACTTTAATGTATGGTGGCACATCCTTACCCAGAAGTGCTCCGCCCTGAATCATTACGTGAGCCCCAATATGCACAAACTGATGAACAGCACACGAACCGCCAATAATGGCATAATCATCAATACGTACTTCACCAGCTATTTGTGTTGCATTGGCAATAATTACATTATTACCCACAACCACATCGTGGGCAATATGCACATAGGCCATCAATAAGCAATTGCTACCTACCACTGTTTTACCACGTGATACGGTACCTCTGTTTACGGTAACGCACTCGCGTATAGTAGTATTATCACCTATAATAGCCAAGGAATCTTCGCCTGCAAATTTTAAATCCTGCGGAATGGCCGAAATTACGGCTCCCGGAAAGATATTACAGTTTTTACCTATTCGCGCACCCTCTAAAATGGTAACATTAGAACCAATTCGGGTTCCTTCTTCGATGACCACATTTTTATCGATGGTAACAAAAGGTTCAATGACCACATTGGGTGCTATTTTAGCCTCGGGGTGTATGTATGCTAATGGTTGTTTCATTTGTATTTATTTACTTATCTCTGACAGTTCCGTTCCTACTTTGTCCGTCGCATTTGCAAAGCTCCTAAGCAACAAATGGCATCTATTTAATGGGATGTATTGTCAAAAAAAATGATATTATTATTATCTATTTTTTGCGCTGCGAAAATAATTCAAGAATTTTAATAAAAAAACAATTGAGCATTATTTATCACCTCAAACAGCTTTGTATCAATATTTAATTAAAACCAGCAACTATTCGTTTTAAACGTTTATGCTTTGTTACGCATAATGCTAGCCATAAATTCACCTTCGGCCACAACAGAGTCGCCCACAAAAGCAGTTCCTTTCATGTTGGCTACACCACGTCGCATGGGTGTTACCAAATCCAGTTTAAATATAACGGTATCGCCGGGCACCACTTTTTTACGAAATTTGATATTATCGAGCTTCATAAAATAGGTAGAGTAATTTTCGGGGTCTTCCACTTGATTAAGCACGAAAATACCGCCACATTGAGCCATTGCTTCTACCAGTAAGACGCCGGGCATAACCGGTTCGGTGGGGAAATGTCCCTGAAAAAACGGTTCGTTCAGTGTTACATTTTTAATACCCACCACAAAATCTTCCTGCAAATCGATAATTTTATCTACCAATAAAAAGGGGAAACGATGGGGTAATATACTGATAATCGCATTTATATCGAACACCGGCTCCAAACAAGGGTCGTAATGAGGCACCTCGGGTCTGTTGGCCTGCTTCTTTATTTCGGTACGTAAAATTTTAGCAAACTCCACGTTACTCTGATGCCCGGGGCGTATAGCAATTATCTTGCCTTTGATGGGTAAACCAGCCAAACACAAATCGCCAATTACATCTAATAATTTATGACGTGCAGGCTCGTTGTGGTAAACCAGCTCTAAATTATTTAAAATGCCTATGGGCTTTGCCTCTACTCTTGGCTGCTGAAATAAATCTGCTAATCTATCAAGCTCTTCCTGGGTCACATCTCTATCAATGATGACGATGGCATTTTCTAAATCACCTCCTTTAATCAGGTTATGCTGCATGAGCATTTCTACCTCGTGCAAAAACACAAAGGTGCGCGATGCACTTATCTCCTTCTCAAAATCCTTTAACGACGAAAGGCTGGCAAACTGACTTCCTAAAAATATCGAGTTATCATACGATATCATGGTATCGATACTAAAACAGTCATCAGGCAAGGCTATTAAACTGATACCCTTCTCCTTATTTTCGAAAACCATTTTTTCCTTCACTACAAAGTACTTTCTTTCAGCTTCTTGTTCCTGCAAGCCGGCCTCGTTAATAGCTGCCACAAATAACTTTGCACTGCCATCCAAAATAGGCACCTCAGGCCCATCCACTTCAATTAAACAGTTATCCACACCCAAACCTCGTAAAGCGGCCAAGCAATGCTCAATGGTACTAATTGTTGCATCTTTTTTTTGTAAAACAGTACCTCGTTGTGTGTAAGTAACATTTTCGGCATGTGCTTCAATAATAGGCTGTCCTTCCAGGTCAACCCTTTTAAATTTGAAGCCATGATTTTCGGGAGCCGGATTCATTACCAATGTTACCATTGCTCCAGTATGTAAGCCCGTACCTTTTAATGTTGCCGGCTTTATAAGTGTATTTTGTTTTTCTACCATTTCAATAGACTATAGTTTTTCAAGTAGGTATTCTCACTTAAATGCCTTACTGTTCATCTCATTATAATTATTTGTTCCTTATTGGTATTTTCCTCATCGAGGAATTGATTTTATAAGGTATTCGAAAGAACTTCGTTTCGATGGAACTTGCCAATAATGACCTCTCCTGTATGTGAAACATTCTTATGGCTTCGTTTCACCTTTCAATTTCTCAATCTCTTGTTTGAGAACACGTACTTCTTTTACCAAATCGGGAAGATTTTTTAGGCTGATCCACGAACGTGTAAAAGCCCTGGCCTCAAATGCAGGTGTACCCCGCATTACTGCACCTTCTTCTTTTACGCTACTGGCAATACCAGTGTAAGCCCCCATTTTAACCCCATCGGCCACGGTTAAATGCCCTACTACTCCAGCGTGTCCGCCAAACATACAGTTTTTACCAATAACAGTAGAACCTGCTACGCCCGACATGGCTGCAATAACCGTATTTTCACCTATCTCAACATTATGCGCTATCTGAACAAAATTATCCAGTTTCACGCCTTTTTTCAATACCGTAGAACCCATCGTAGCTCTATCTATCGCAGTATTGGCACCTATCTCGCAGTTATCTTCCATAACCACATTTCCCAACTGAGGTATCTTGGTGTATTCGTTGTTTTCGTTAGGGGCAAAACCAAAACCATCGGAACCCATCACCGAACCTGCATGTAGGATACAATTATTCCCCACTACACAATCCTGGTATATTTTAACACCTGCATACAAAATATTGTTGTCGCCAATAGTTACATTATCGCCAATATAAGTATGAGGATATATGCTTACATTATTACCAATTTTTACGTTTTCGCCAATATAAACAAAGGCACCAATATATGCGAAATCGCCAATTGTTGCCGTTTTGGATATAAAAGATGGTTGCTCAATACCCGTTTTACGTGGTTGTGAATCTACATACATCTGCATCAAGGTAGCCACTGCGGTATAAGCATCCGGAACCCTGATCATGGTGGCATTCACCTTTTTTTCGGGTACAAAGCTATTGTTCACTATCACCAGTGAAGCCTTGGTTTCGTATATGTAATGGGTATATTTAGTGTTAGATAAAAAGGTGATAGTTCCGGGTTTACCATCCTCAATTTTAGATACGTTACTGATTGTAACATCCGGGTTTCCAACGATTTCCCCGTGTATTAATTCTGCAATTTGTTTCGCTGATAGCTCCATCTTTTTAAATAATTTGCTGCAAATCTAATAATATTATCATTATTGAGCCCAATAAGCAGTGCGATTTTTCAATTCTGCTACGGGGCTTAAACCTTTTGAGTTTTATTATTTCTTACTCTTTTGTAACAAAAAAACAAAGCATTTTAAATTTTACGTGCGTATCTTTTCCAAACGATTCATTCATATACTTCTAACAAATTCCCGCAAGGATTTAGGATATATCAATACGTTTTTTTTCACATTCTTGCTCAACACCGAAAGGTTCAAAATATCTGAAGCTTCCGACACATCCTTTAATTGGCCATCGGCAAAAAGTATCTTTATTTTTTCATCGGTTAAACTATAGGCATGGTTCTCCACAACGTCGGTATGCACAAAATACCCTACCTCCCCTTTCCCTAGACTCATCTCTTCCTTTACTTTATTTTTAATGCTTTTTATTTTTTGCTTGTCAAAAGGCTCCTTCTGCAACTCAATATGAAACAGATCGCGGTTAATCATTCGTTTGGCCAAGGTGGATAGGATAAAATCATCGTGGTTTGTCCACACTTTTATGGCCGACATGATATCTCCATCGTCGAGCATCGAAAATTTTTCGAGCACAGCCGTTTCCTTTCTAAAATCATCAATGGTAATATCTTCCCTAAAAAAATACAATAAATGAGGGGTAGCAAATACATCGCCTCCATTCTGCAATAAAAACCTTGCGCGCTGCAAAACAAGCACCAGCATTTTTTCGGCCACCACCGAAGTTTTGTGCAAATAAACCTGCCAATACATCAACCTGCGGGCTATCAAAAATTTTTCAATTGAATAAATACCTTTCGACTCCACCACCAACTCATCGTTACATACATGCAACATTTTGATAATGCGGTCGGAGCCAATAATACCTTCTGTTACACCCGTGAAAAAACTATCGCGTCGAAGATAATCCAACCTGTCCATATCCAACTGACTGCTTACCAACTGATGCAAAAACTTTTTAAAATAATTTCCCTTGAAAATATCTATCGCCAGACTTAATTTACCCTTAAACTCCTCATTTAATCGCTCCATAAAAAGCAAGGAGATTATCTCGTGATGAATACCTCTTACCACCGTATTTTCGAGCACATGCGAATATGGTCCATGCCCAATATCGTGCAATAAAATAGCGATGTGCACAGCCTGCGATTCGTCGTCCGTAATTTCGATGCCCTTGGAGCGAAGTACATCCACCGCTTGCGACATCAGGTGCATAGCTCCCACCGCATGCTGAAACCTGTTGTGCATGGCTCCCGGATAAACCAATGAGGTAAGCCCCAATTGCTTTATACCTCTTAAACGCTGAAAATATCTGCGCTGCAACAAATCAAATATAATTTCAAAGGGGATTTTTACGAACCCGTAAACCGGATCGTTAATGATTTTTAGTTTGTTGAGTGTGTAGTTCTGTTTTATCATAAATTATATCAATAATTTCCACGGTCGCAAGATAGCGTTTTAATCACAGACCATTGTGTCGACTATAAACAGACTGCTAATTAATGATGTTCTCCGAATTTTTAAAAAACACATGGGCGGAACAAGTTTAATACGCAAATAATCGCACTACGAGTATAAGAATAATATTTAAAGTTGGTTGCATATTTAAAGCTTAATAACTATCTTTGCAGCGGATTTAACTAAATATCTTAATGATGGGGGGCTTTTGTCCCCTATTTTATTACCATTAAGCAATGATTACCAAGGAAAAGATAGTAGAAATAATAGCGGAAAAAATTAAAGCTGATGACTGCTTTATAGTTGAGGTTAAGGTTTCTACGGGCAATAAGATAACGGTTACAGTGGATAGCATGGATGGCTTGAACATTGACTATTGCATACAAATAAGCCGTTTGATTGAATCGTC
>JAGXIP010000100.1 GCA_024635585.1 Saccharicrinis sp.
GTCATTTACAGTCGTTTCAATTATTCTTTTTTCAGTTGCAATTTCTTTATTGATTGCTAATTTAGCAGGAATACCTCAATCAACAAGTCAATCAACAGTGCTATCAGTCTCAGCGGTAGCAATATATTTTAATGACCTAAATACAGACAAATTATTCTTAGAAATAATACCAACTTGGTTTATTTTGCCAATAATATCATTCTTCATCAGTTTATTTTTTGGTAAATATGTTTATCGTCCTATGAGGAGAAGAGGACTTACTATGCAAAGAGCCCAAAACGAAAATATGAAACCTGTTTGGAATGGTTTATTAGTATTAATTTCATTATATGTTGCTTTTTCAATTGGAGCAAATAATGTGGCTAATGCTGCGGGGCCAATTGCGGCAATGACTGCGAATGAGTTAAATATTTCAGGAAACGAAAACTTCCTTCTGATAATGATATTGTCCACTTTGATTGTTGCTCCAAGTTTTGGGATTGGTAGTTCAATTTTCGGGCACAAAATTGTGAAAAATACAGGAAAAGAAATTGTATTATTTGGAAAGTTTGAAGCCGTAATAATAGCTTTTGTATCTGCAAGTTTATTATTATTAGCATCACTAACAAAAGGGATTCCAACTTCATTGGTTCAATTAAATGTTGCCGCAATATTAGGGATTGGTGTTGCAAAACTAGGGACTAAGAATATTTTCAAAAAGACTGAAGTCAGAAGATTCTTTTTAATGTGGTTAATAGCTCCAATAGTTGCTTTGTCATTATCATTATTATTGATATTTTTAGCTGACAAATATGGATTTTTATAAAATTACGTTGGGTAATCGAATTCTAAGACTAAACCAGTCTCACAAAACCTTTGAACATATAACAACATTACCAGTAATATGAAAAAACTTACAGCACCAAAACTCAATCTACGCACCATTGAATTTGAAATGGAGAAAAGGATAAGGAAGCACCTTAATGGTTTAGATAGCTATAACCAATCTGACTATCAAAAACAATTAGAAATATGCCAATTAGGGAAATTACTTGTGACTTATTTTCCTGAATTCTCGATTGAAGAGGTTAGAGAAAAACCTGATTTTATAATATCAGATGGTAAAAAGAGAATTGCTATAGAACACCAAACTATTTTAGACCCAGTAACTAAAAGTTATCAAGGATTCTATGAAAATATTTTTCACATAGCAGAAAGGGATTTGCGAAATGAGAGTTCAATACCAACTTTTTTAGCAAACTGCTATTTAAGAGATAATCTTTCATTTAAAAATTCAGACAAAAAGATGCTGATTCAACTTGTAAAAGACACAGTTACCGAGTACGTTTTAAATGACAACTTAGTGGAAAACCCATTGATTAGTGAAATATTTAAAATGCCTCATTCCAAAAAAAATCTAAATGCAAATTTTGGTGCATATATGGTAAGGGATTTAGATACTGAAACACTCATTGAATTCATTATAAAAAAGGAAGATAAAGTTAAATCGTATAGACAAAATACTGGATTAGAACAATGGTTACTACTTGTTACTGGTGGAGCTGCAGAATACTCCTTTGACATAGAAAAACCAATTGAAAGATTAGATATTAATAGTGGTTTTGACAAGATATACTTGATGGCGGATTTTGATAACGAATTATACGAAATAAAATAAATACTCCTGGCAATCAAATTCTAAGATCTCACTAGTCTCACAAAACCTGGTCTCCGATTTCCGTGAAAAGGGGATCGAATTCATCAGCCTTAACGATAGCATCGACACTACCACCGTCCAGGGCCATTTAACTTTCAACATCTTCACCAGCTTTGCCGAATTTGAACGCGAACTAATCCGGGAGCGCACCATGGCCGGTCTGCAAGCAGCCCGCGAACGCGGCCGCATAGGTGGCCGCAAAAAAGGATTATCTCCTGAAGCCAAAAGAACAACATATGCATGTTACCAGTTATGGGAGGATCAAAGTAGAACAATATCGGAAGTTTTGAAAATTGTTAAAGTGAGTAGGGCTACTTTTTATAGGCCCAGTGACCACATCGATGCTAAAACGGCCAACAATTTTGCATATATTAGTATATTAATAGAATACGCTTTGTGTGCTGCGTAAATTTAATACATAAAGTTGCTTTTTGTACATAATTCGCCTCATAGCTAAGGCATTATTTATAAGCGACTTAAGGTATGAAGCAAATAAAAGTTGGCACTTATCCCAGCTATGTGGTCACTGGGCCAAAGAGTGCAATTTTGCCTACACACCGTTCGATGAAATGAATATTTGTACTTACATTTAGGGTTTTAATGATTATAAAATGAGTTTGGTAGAATAGCTTTGGCATTTTCATTTAAGATATACAATATCTTAAAGTAGGAGTTTTTTTATATGAAAAGTTAATAGGGTATAATCGCAATGACCAAAGGTAAAATACTTGTAATAGATGATGAAGACCAGCTTCGTAAAGCCCTTTCAAGGATTATTGAATTGGAGGGGTATGAAGTTTTACAGGCAGAAAATGCTTCAAAAGGATTGAAGTTGGTGGAAAAAAACAACGATTTTGTGTTGGTTATTTGTGATGTAAAGTTGCCTGATCTTAGTGGTTTAGAAGTTCTAAAAAAAATAAAGGCTAAAAACGGATATTGTGAGGTTATACTAATTACGGCGTATGGCACAATACACGATGGTGTGTATGCCATGAAGCAAGGTGCATTCGATTATATTACCAAAGGTGACGGCGATGAGCAGATTATAGTAACAGTGGAAAAAGCTGTAGAGAAAGCAAATATGCAGAAACGTATACTTGAACTTGAAAACAAGTTAGAAACCCGATACAGCTTCGATCGCATCATTGGTAAATCAGCATTACTTAAAAATACCATTGTTTTGGCAGAAAAGGTTGCTCCAACCGATTCTACCGTATTGCTTGAAGGAGAAACCGGAACAGGCAAGGAGCTTTTTGCTCAATCTATACATAGTGCAAGCCCGCGCAAAAACAAACCTTTTGTTGCTGTAAATTGTAGTGCTTTCCCCAAAGATTTGCTCGAATCGGAAATTTTCGGTTATAAAAAAGGTGCATTTACGGGTGCCAATCTCGACAAAAAAGGATTGTTTGAAGAAGCCAACGAAGGAACATTGTTTTTAGATGAAATAGGCGAAATGCACCCCGACTTGCAGGCAAAACTACTTCGGGTATTGGAAGACCAAACCTTTACTAAAATTGGAGATACTAAACCCACCAAAGTTAATGTGCGAATAATTGCAGCTACCAATCGCGACTTGTTAAGTGAAGCTCAAAGCGAAAACTTTCGCAGTGATTTGTATTACCGATTATCTGTTTTTAAAATACAGATTCCGGCACTACGCGACAGAAAAGAAGATATTTCCTATTTAGTCGATAATTTTACTGAATACTATTCTTGTAAGATAAATAAACGAATTACGGAAGTTTCAAACGAATTTATCGACAAGGTAAAAGCCTATGCATGGCCGGGTAATACCCGAGAACTAAAAAACGTGATTGAACGAGCTGTTATTTTGGCTGATAATGGAAAAATATCGCACGAACATTTGCCCATTGAAGTGTTGCTGCTTAAAAATATAAATTTTAATAATCAATATGGAACCATAGATGAAATGGAAAAAATTCATATTCAAAAAATGTTGAACTACACCAACGGCAATAAAACCAAAGCAGCCGAAAAATTGGGGATTGGTGTGCCAACCTTATACAGGAAGTTAGAGCTATATGGCATAAAATAGTAATCCTTCTGTTTTAGAAATAAACCTTTCAATATAGAACACTCTCCACTTATCAACTTTCAGAAAGTTATTTTTTTAGATTTTTATCTTTCTGTAAAACAACTAAATACTGTCATTATTAAAATTTCAGACATATTTTGGTACAGCCTTTGGCTTATATTCATTACAAAATAACACTGAACAACACTTTTACTTGCTGTTAAAAATAGTTTGTTAAGTAAAAAAGTGAAAATTGTATCCCTACTTTGTTTTGAATTTTAAACGGAAACAGAAATGATACGCATTAATTTAAAGAGCAAATTATTTATAGGATTCGGATTTCTATTTTTTATGATAGTCCTGATATGGATAATTAGCACATATTTTATTTACGACCTATCGAACCGCTCGGCAGCCATGTTAAAAGAAAATTATCAAACGGTTGAATCAACCAAATTTCTTTTGCAGTCGATTGATGAAATAAAAACCCAACAAATTAACTATTGTTTTGGTGATAAATTTACATTCAATGACAGTATTTTAAAAAACAGTCAAAACATATTTGAAGCAAATTTGGAGGCTGTTCAGAATAATATAACAGAGGAAGGTGAACAATCGGTAATAGGGCAATTGACTGCTGGTTACCAAAATTACAAACTGACATTCGAAAAACTCAAATCAAACACAAAACCAGATTCTACAGTATTTTTTCGCGAACTAATTCCGCAATATTCCATAACCCGGAATCAGATTGTTACCCTTTGGGATATGAACATGGATGCCATCAGTAACAAAAACAAGTTGCTGAAAAGCACTGCACATAGCGCTTTTCTCTTTATTTCACTTATAGGTACTATCTGTTTTATTTTATCAGCGTTATTCTTTTTCCGCTATCCCCAAAAAATAGCCCGCCCAATAGGCGAACTAATACGAGGTATTTCGGAAGTAGCTAATCGGAACTACAGCAAACGTCTCGAATTTCAATCGAACGATGAACTGGGCGAATTAGCTAAGGCTTTTAACACAATGGCGGCCAAACTTGATGAATACGAGCACAGTAACCTTTCTGAGCTGTTATTTGAAAAGCGGCGTATCGATACTATAATCAATAATATGAAGGATGCAATCATTGGGTTGAATGACAAAAACAAAATAATTTTTTCGAACAGCTATGCGTGCCGGATTCTCAGTACTAACGAATCGGCTCTTATTGGAAAATATGCTCCCGATGTAGCATTAAATAACGCGGTATTTCAAAAGATAATATACGATGTTGTTGGTCGTGATATTATAGAAGTAAAAGACTTTAAACCTCTGCGCATTGAGAATGATGAAAAAGTTAGTTTTTTCACAAGAGAGGTGCTTGATGTAAACATAAAGAAGACTGGCGAAGAGCATGCAGTAAAAGCAGGGTTGGTAATTATTCTTAAAAATGTCACCAAATTCTTGGAACAGGATGAAGCCAAAACCAATTTCATGGCAACAATTTCGCATGAATTGAAAACCCCAATTTCATCATTACGCCTTAATTTGAAATTGCTCGATGATAAGCGAATAGGGTCATTGAATACCGAGCAGCATGAAATTGTGCAGGCACTCAAATCCGAAACCAAAAAAATGCTAACCATAACAACAGAGTTGCTCGATTTGGCACAGGTTGAAACGGGGAATATCCAGTTGAATTTTCAAAAGGTTAATTCTTCAGACATTTTTGAGTACATCAGAGAAACCTCTGAAAATCATTCCAAGTCCAAAAATATCAAAATTGAGTTTATGGTAGAGCCTAACCTTCCTCCTGTTTTTGTTGATTCAGAAAAAACGGCCTGGGTATTAATTAACCTTATCAACAATGCCATTCAGTATTCCTATAAGGAAGGCAAGATAATCGTTTCAGCTACAAAAGCAAGTGATAATATTATATATAAAGTTCAGGATTTTGGGAAAGGTATGGAACCTCAATATTTAGAGTTGATTTTTAAAAAGTTCTTCCGGATTCCTAATTCAGTAGAAAAAGGAACTGGTCTGGGACTGGCTATCTCAAAGGAGTTTGTGTCTAAACAAAATGGTAGTATTTGGGCAGAAAGCACCCTTGGAAAAGGAAGTTGTTTTTATATCAGCTTGCCTGTTTTTTATTAACCAATTAAAAATTGCAACCATGAAAAGTATTAAAACAAAAATGATTATTGCGATATTATCAGTATTCATTGTTTCGTTCACTGTAATAATTGTCAATATAGGATCTAACCAAGGTGTAATCAATAAATCCCAATCTCTACTTAAGGACAATTATCCATCAGTTAAATATTCGTTTGCAATGTTGAACATATTAGATGAGTTGAATCTAAGTTTGATAATCAGAAAAATTACTACGACAGACAGTCTTATGCACAATGATAATTTAATTAAAGACAGTCTTTTGCTTTTTAATTTTAGGCAGAATATACAATTACAGCAGAATAATATCACTGAGGCCGGAGAAAAAGAACTGACTGAGTTGCTTAATAATGCTTTTACAAATTACGAAAAAGGCGTTTATGAGGAACAATACATAAAGAATCAACCTGCATTTAATGAAAAGTATACGAACCTTCGAAGTTATATTTTAAGCATACACAATTTGAATGTAGAATTACTTGAAAGTAAAAACGAAACCATAAAAGGTTCAGCACAAAGAATTTTAAAAATACAAGAGAACGTTGGAATTGCAACTTTAGCCATTTTAAGTGTCTTGCTTATTACACTTCCAATGCTGCTCATAAATCCCATTGATAACTTAACCGCTAGAATGATTAAATTCTACAAAATCAACTTTAATAAAGAAATTGAAATTAAAACCAATCATGAACTTGAAAAATTGGAGGCGATTTTTGAGAAAATAGTATTGGAAACGAAATCAAAAGAATCAAAAACAGAATAGTTGGGGTATGAATCAAATTGTGAATTTTGGTATTGTATTTAAAGTTATTAGCAGAAACTTATTCATTTTGACTGTAGCCTTATTGAGTTGTATAGGGGTTGCTTTTATTTACGGTGAATCATTTATACCTTTTATTTGGACATCTGCCATATCATTTGCCTTGGGAATAATTACTCATTACGTAACCAGCAAGCAAAGTAGAAACGAGGTCGTAGGCAAAAAAGATGCATATTTTACAGTAAGCTTAACATGGTTTATGATAGGTGTTATAGGCAGCCTACCTTACCTTTTCTCTGGCTCAATTCCTTCTGTTGTTGATGCCTTGTTTGAATCGGCATCAGGATTTACAACAACAGGAGCATCTATTTTAACAGATATTGAATCCTTGCCAAAATCTATTCTTTTTTGGCGGAGTTTGACCCATTGGTTAGGTGGAATTGGAATAATCGTATTAGTGATAATTATAATGCCAACCTTACAGATTGGTGGATACAATTTGTTTACCCTTGAATCATCCTTACAAGATAAAATTTATCCTCGAATACAATCGGTAGGGAAACGTTTATTAATAATCTATTTGCTGTTAACTTTTGTAGAGGTTATCTTCCTCATGTGGGGAGGTATGAATTTATTCGATAGTATATGTCATGCTTTTGGAACAGTTGCAACGGGAGGTTTTTCACCCAAAAACACCAGTATTGCAGATTATTCACCTTACATCCAGTATGTTATTATGATTTTTATGCTATTGGCCGGCACTAATTTTGTGGTTCATTATTACCTTCTAAAGTTTCAATATAAAAAAGCATTTGATAATGAAGAATTTAAATTTTATTTGATTGTCGTTTTTTGTATTGGCCTTATCATAACAGCAGGATTGTTTTTTATGACAGACAGGTCGTTGGAATTATCGTTTAGGGAATCATTTTTTCAGGTAATTTCAATTATTACCTGTACTGGGTTTGCCACTACCGACTACCTACAATGGCCGGTGTTTGCATGGATACTTATTTTTCTTTCCATGTTTTTAGGTGGTAGCACTGGGTCAACGGCTGGTGGCATTAAAATGGTTAGACACCTTATTCTTTTCAAGAATACAAGACGGACTTTTCGCCAAATGATATCACCCCATGCCATTATTCCCCTTCGGTTAAATAAAAAAACAATAAACAATGATACAAATAACTCTATTCTGACATTTATATCTGTTTATATTATTGTTTTTATTGTGGGTACTATTGTAATGGTCGTATTAGGTGTCGATGGCAAAACGGCTTCAAGCTCTGTTGCAACATGTATGGCGGGTATTGGTCCCGGAATTGGGACAGTTGGCCCGGCAAGTAATTTTGCACATTTATCTGTTGCTGGCAAATCTCTTTTAACCTTTCTTATGATTGTTGGACGACTTGAGATTTATACGGTAATAATACTTTTTAGCCCTGCTTTTTGGAAAAAATAGATTGAAGTACGGATATTTATATAACCATAATAATTTTAGGACTACTCATTTTTTTTGTCTCATGTTTTCAATGAGTTATTTGAAAAGACAAAAATCCCTAATGTCCTACTTTTATTGTTAATTGGAATTATTATAGGTCTGGTTAGCGGAGTTGTTACCGATGATTTTTTTGGCAATATATAGGTATTTCATTGCAATTTGGATCTCCCGTAATTTATGCTAATGGGTTTATTATTGTTATACTCA
>JAGXIP010000101.1 GCA_024635585.1 Saccharicrinis sp.
AGATGTGTATAAGAGACAGGGATACTCCTGATGCATGGAGGATTACAAAAGGTTTTGCTATGGCATTGCACGGGAAAGCATTGTTGTTCCAGGAAAAATATGGCGAAGCAGCTACTATCTTAGGTGAGGTAATAGCATTGAATCAATATGGTTTAGTGGATAATTTTGATCGGGTACTACGACATGAAAATGAATATGGTAAAGAGTCCTTGTTTGAATTGGGGTATGTTACTACCGAAGGTCATACTTGGGGTAACGGAACCTTTCAGTGGGGACAAGATCGTACTCAGGAAAATAATATTCACTGGCAGCTTTGTGGGTATAGGAATTTAAATGGTGGAACATCTGATTTGCTTGGCGGATGGGGGCATAATCAACCCACACAGGCTATTTATGATTATTTTAAAACTGATGATCCTCGTAGGGATGTTTCTTTAATGGATACGCTTGATTTTAGAGCCTTGTACCCAACATCAAAGACTCCTGATGGTTGGCAAATTGAGGGTAAAATTAGATTCAAATATGGTACATGGAAGGACGAAACAGATATGGATGCTACTCCGGAGTTAAATTATGGAACAAATTTTCGTGTTATGAGATATGCTGAAGTTTTGTTATTGGCAGCGGAAGCTTATTTAAAAGATAGTCAGGAAGCAAAAGCGGTTATTGAATTTAATAAAGTTAGAGAACGGGCAGGGTATGACCAAGTAACTTCGCTAACAATGGAAGATATTAAATATGAGAAAACAGCAGAGCTTTCTTTTGAAGGGTTCAGGTATTACGACCTGGTGCGGTGGGGCGATGCTCCTGCCAAATTGGGTTCGAGGGGCTATGAGGCTAAACATGCACATTTCCCAATCCCTCAGCTAGAGCTGAATTCAAATCCAAGTTTAACGCAGAACGATCCTTGGAAATAGGTATTGCCAAATTATTAAAAAACAGACTGTCATTTATGGCAGTCTGTTTTTATGTAATGGGGTTGTACAAAGAATTAAATATAGATAAGGTATTGTTCGCGAATAATAGGACTTTGATTTAGGTATATGATGGAGCTTAGGCAAGACAGTATTTACTAATCCTAAAAACCAAACAGCGCTTTCATTTTTGCAAACACTTCCGTATTATTATAGATGCCTGCAAACTTATCGGCACCTGCACCATAGGCAAATACGGGAACCATTACAGCAGTATGGCCTCCGGTAGTATAATTTCCATCCACTTTACCTTCGGTCATGCTTCCTCCTTCAATGGTCATGCCTCCTGTTTCGTGGTCGGCAGTAACAATCACAAGGGTTTCTTTATTAGTTGCTGCAAACTTCAATGCTTTACCGATGGCACGGTCGAAATCAAGTGTCTCTTGCACAATGTATCCAGTATTGTTTGCATGTCCACCCCAATCAATCATCGATCCTTCAACCATTAAAAAGAATCCTTTTTTGTTTTTTTGAAGAATAGTGATAGCCTTTTGCGTTGCATCGGGCAGCATGTTACCGCGGTTGGGATATACTTCGTTGTGTTTATCGGATGTTAGAATAGCCAGCAGACCTGATTCAACATCTTTCGATTCCTCAAGAGAATTATATACTTGATAGTTTTTTTGTTTAAGTTCATCCACTAGGTTGCGCTCGTCTTTACGTTTGGCGAAAAAATCTTTTCCGCCACCAATAAATACATCAACCTCAACCTTCAGAAAATCTGCTGCAATATCTTCGTACAAGTTTCTATCCGGAATATGGGCAATAAACGAAGCCGGTGTGGCATGGGTAATTGACGATGTAGATACCAAACCTGTTGCCAATCCATTTTGCTCACTTAATTCTAAAATAGTTGGTATAGGCTGTTTGTTTACATCAACCCCAATGGCTCCATTATAAGTTCTTTGTCCGGTTGATAAAGCCGTTCCGCCTGCTCCTGAATCAGTCACATAATTGTCGGCGCTTTGGGTTTGGCTAAAACCAACATAAGGCATCTGACTCATGTTTATTTTGCCCTTGTTGGCTGTAATGGCCGAAAAAACCTGTACTACACCCATTCCGTCGCCAATAAGCAAAATGATGTTTTTAGGTTTCTTTTTAAAATTAGCGTTTTGAGGGAGATCGGCAACAGTATAAAACTCCGTGTTTTCAAAATGTTTTTTTAAATCTTTGTGCTTGTAATCCTCTTGTGCATTGGTGCTAACAATAACTACCAATGAAAATAAAAATGTTAAAAAAAGATGTTTCATCATGAATCGTTTTTTCAAATTGTTTTTGTGATGTATGAATGGCTTATTTAAGCACAGCTAACATAGTAACTGATGCATATTTACTGCCACATCTGCTCATTTTTCTATGTCTGTAAAGATAAGTATTTTTTTACGACCAAATTTCAAATAAGCTAATACATTGAAATAGGATAGTGAGGAAGTGATTATCTGGAAATTGCAGAAACAATTCACATTTGGAATAAGGTTCATCCTTATTTCTCAACAATAAAAACCAACACTAAAATTGTAATCATACGGAATTGCTAACTATCTTTTTTATATTTGCGATTCAATTATTCTAATCTATTAATCTAAAGTCTCATAAATTAATAATCTCAAAATAAAATGAACATAGCTTTAATAGGGTATGGCAAAATGGGCAAGGAGATCGAAAAAATTGCCATTGAACGAGGTCATACCATTACTGCCAAAATTGATATGCAGACCGATGATACTTTTGATGGAAAAGGTTTTTCTGCTGCTGATGTTGCCATTGAATTTACCATGCCCGATGCGGCCTACAATAACTTTGTGGAGTGTTTTAAGCGCAATAAACCAGTAGTATCTGGCACCACAGGTTGGCTGCATAAAATAGACAACATAAAGGATCAATGTCAAAATAATGGGCAAACATTTTTCTATGCTTCCAATTATAGCGTTGGGGTTAATATTCTTTTCGAGATAAATAAAAAAATGGCTCAATTAATGAACAGCGTATCTGGGTACGAAGTCAGGATGGAAGAAACCCATCATATCCATAAAATGGATAGCCCCAGCGGAACAGCTATTACCCTCGCTCAGGGTATCATTGACAACTTGGACGGTAAAAAAAGTTGGACAGAAGATACTACCCCAACTGATGAGCAAATATATATTCAGGCCTTCAGAGAAGATGAGGTGCCGGGAATACATACGGTTATTTACGAGTCGGAGGTAGATGAAATAAAGATTCACCACAGTGCTAAATCACGAAAAGGCTTTGCCTTGGGAGCTGTGTTGGCGGCTGAGTTTACCGCTAAAAACAAAGGTATGCTCGGAATGGGCGATATGCTTAAATTTTAATTTAAATAAATAATTATGCCAAAGGTTTCTGTTGCTACATGGATTCGGTTTTCTATTGCAGCACTTGTATATTCGTTATGGGTTATCTGGGTAGGTAACTGGTGGTTGCTAATTGGTTTGGCCATTATATTTGATGTTTACATCAGTAAAAAAGTGCCCTGGGATTTTTGGAAAAGAACCAAAGATGGTGAAAAACCCAAAGCTTGGGTAGAGTGGGCCGATGCCCTAATATTTGCTTTAGTGGCGGTTTATTTTATTAACTTATTTTTATTCCAAAATTATAAAATACCTACCTCGTCCTTAGAAAAAACATTGCTTGTGGGCGATCATCTCTTTGTGAGCAAGGTAAGTTATGGGCCACGCATACCCCAAACTCCTCTCTCGTTTCCCTTGTTGCAAAATACGGTGCCTATCCTTAATACTAAATCGTACTCCGAATGGCCCCAATGGGAATATCGACGATTAAAAGGTTTTGGTGAAGTAGAGAACGGCGATATTGTGGTGTTCAATTTTCCTACGGGAGATACAGTGCCAACCAAGTATGTAAACCCAGATATTTATATCGTATCTCGTAACCAAGGTATGGCGCTTGCTAGTTCCAACAAACAACTGATGGAAGGACTTGAAAATGCAAGCCAATGGGAAATTAACAATAGGTTGCGAGAGCTGGGGAAGGAGCAAATAGTGCTTAATCCTGAATATTATGGCGAAGTAGTATACCGTCCGGTAGATCGTAGAGATAACTATGTAAAGAGATGTGTGGCCATAGCGGGCGATTCTTTAGAGATACGGCATAATCAAGTGTATATTAATGGAGTTAAAGTTGAAAATCCGGAGGGCTTACAGCATTTTTATAATGTAATGACGGATGGGACTGCCATAAATGCGAGATTCCTAGATAAAATGGAAATTTCAAATGAGGATGCCAGCCGCATGAACATGGGTAATGGTTATTATATGATTCCATTAACCGAAAAGAAGGCCGAAGAAATGAAAAGTTATCCTTTTGTACGCCAAATGGTTATGGACGAAGACAAAATTGATTCTACATCCATGCCCCAAGTATGGCCCTACAGTACCGATTATAAATGGAGCCGGGATAATTATGGACCACTTTATATCCCTAAAAAAGGAGCTACCGTAAAGCTTAGTTTACAAAACTTGGTAATTTACGATCGGGTTATTACGGCTTATGAGGGCAATACTTTAAAAGTGCAGCATGGCGATATTTATATCAACGACGTAAAAACTGATGAATATACCTTTAAAATGGATTATTATTTTATGATGGGTGATAACCGCCATCAATCAGCCGACTCCAGATATTGGGGTTTTGTACCCGAAGATCATGTGGTGGGTCGTCCAATTTTGGTGTGGCTATCTTTAAATAAAGATAAATCGTTGTTTGGTGGTAAAATACGCTTTAATCGATTTTTTAAATGGGTGGTTAACGAGTAGGATACGATATTTAAGAAATAAAAGGTTTAACAAAAGCGGAGACACGATAATATGATATTGGTTTCCGCTTTTTTATTTCAAGCGAAATGAGGAAAAAAGGTATTATAAAAATAACGTTTGCTATTCTCTTTATCCTTTTGGGGATATGGTCTAAAAGTCTTTTGCCATATATTGTTGCTTTGTTTTTTTTCGATTCGCTCCGTGAAGTACCTTTTTATCAAAAAGTGTGGAGCTGGTTAAAAGAACGCCTTGCAAAAAAAATATCTATTATCGAATGGATAGTAGCCGTTTCTATGGCCATATGGCTTTTAACTTTTGTTCAGAATAATTTTATTGGTATTTATACCTTTCATACTTCATCCATGCACCAAACATTGCAGGTGGCTGATGTATTGTGGGTAAATAAATTGATTCCGGGACCAAGGCATAATTGTAATGATATTTCAGAATATAAAAGAAGTACAGGTATAGCCAAGCTTAATTATTGCGATGTAATTATGTTTAATTTTCCTGAAGCCGATACCCTTTTGCAAAGCAGGCCTACTGAGAGCTTCCATTATTTGAGGCGATTGTACGGACAGGAAGGTATGGGCATAAAAGATAAAAGCGCACTTAAGTATTTGGAGGTGGATGAACGTCCTCGTTTTGTGAAAAGAGTGTTTGGTTTGCCTGGAGATTCGATAAAGATAGACTACGGTAAGCTGTATGCCAATGGTCGAGTTATTGATTTTCCTAAAGAGGGTATTGATAGGTATGTTTTGGATAGCGAAACGGCAAAACTATTAAAAGAGCAAGGCATTATTCCATACAACGAATACCTTACTGATGAAGGGATTATTTGGGAGCTTTTGCTAAAGGATTACGAACATTTACGAGAAGATACAAAAGGTATTAAACCAAATTTAATGCTAAAGAATTTTCCTGATCCACTGGTGTTTCCTTTTAATAGCCACTTGCTATGGAACGTGCACTACATGGGGCCAATCTACGTGCCTAAAAAAGGCGATACCGTGAAGTTGACAAAAATGAACTTAGATCTTTATGCAAGAGCTATCCATGTATTTGAGCAAAATCAACTAAAAGTGGTTGGTGATAAAGTTTGGATAAATGAAAAACAGGTGTCTGAATATACCTTTAAAATGAATTATTATTGGGTAATGGGCGATAATCTGCCGCACTCCTTCGATAGCAGATTTTGGGGTTTCCTGCCCGAAAATCATATTATTGGAAAGGTGGAAAGAGTTATTTTATCGAAAGATATCAGTAAAAAAGGTTGGTTTTCCTTCAGGAAAAGCAGATATTTGAAAAAGATAAACTAACGTAAATATTAAAATTTACACAATAAAATGAGTCACCAAGGGTTCGTGGTTGGCAATATGAATACTAATCACATAACCTGTCCCACCTCAACGGGAGGATAAAGATTAGAGGAAAAACTCTGTGCCTCAGTGTCTCTGTGTTCTTAATTTGCAAAATATTAGTGTCTTATAAAATTTTAAACACATGAAAACAGAGCATGTTTGAATAATTATTAAATCACAAAGGAGGATGATTATTCAAACATGTGGCGTTCCATATGACCTTTGAAAATAAAAATAAACATATGAAAACTTCTTTTTGGATTTTGATGATAGTAGCCGTGCTGGTCGTGGTGTTTTCTGTTCAAAATGCTAGTTCCGTGCCTTTTTCTTTCTTTACCTGGCAAGGGGAAATTTCGCTGGCCATTTTGCTTATTATCGCTTTTATTATTGGAGCTTTGGTGGGTGCACTTTATTACGGTTTGGCTATGCGAAAGAAAAAGGTTGTGGGCAACAAAGACATAAGCGGTGACATCCCCTTTGAAAAGGTAAGAGATAGAAGTTCGGATGACGGAATTTAATGCCCTTTTTACGGTCGCTTATTTGCCTCCAGTGCAGTATATGGCACATATGGTTGCGGCGGATAGCGTTATGTTAGAAATGCACGATAACTACGTAAAGCAAACTTACCGCAACCGTTGCGATATTATGGGCGCCAACGGAGTTATTGCGCTTACCGTGCCAGTAGCAAAGGGGCGGCGATTGAAAGTGAAAACCAAGGATCTGGAAATTGCGTACGATGAACGTTGGCAGGCCTTACATTGGCGCTCCATCGTGTCGGCATATAATTCCTCCCCTTTTTTCGAGTATTACGCAGCCGATTTTGAGCCCTTTTATACAAAAAAGTATCGTTGGTTATTCGATTTCAACCTGGAACTCCTAAAGGTTATTCTTAACGCCTTGGATATCACTATCCCAATAGTAACTACCCACGATTATATCACCAAGGATGCCAGGAATATACATGACTTCCGCGAAATAATTCACCCTAAAAAAGATGTTGAACTAGAAGATCCTGGTTTTAAAGCCTTAACATATCGTCAGGTATTTAATGAGCGATTTCCCTTTGTACCCAATTTAAGTGTTATCGATTTAATTTTTAACAAAGGACCCGAAGCTATTGATTATTTGGAGGATAGTATTGTGAGGAAATAAAAATAATTGTAAAATTATGGTTTTATCTTTTATATGGCCTAGCATAAATTATTAACTTATAGGTAGTTCTAAATAACACATAATTAACGATTGATGGATTATATTGACATTAATAAAAGACTTTGGGATCAAAAGACAGAAATTCATTACAATTCAGATTTCAAGGAATATAATTATTCGCCCTACGATTGCTTTGAAAATACAGTTAAGATTGATGATAGGAAATTCCAGATAAAAGGATTAGAAAATAAAATACCAATGATTTATTCATTAAAGGCTGTAAAAGGATAATGTAAAAAATAATATCTCTAAAGATGTATAAGAATACTAGGCAAACAGCAGTAAAATAAAGGGTTGTAGCCTGCTTTAACTTTTCTGTAGCTTGAAAAGTTTGAAGTCCATAGTACATTTGTCGCGAAAAACGGCATATCCAATAGTCCCTGCCTGCCAGGTAGTTATCGAGGGTGAGTTGCAAAACAAACTTACCCTGGAGGGGTAAAAGATGAATAGCCCCGGGTTTCAACCCGGGGAAAGAACGCCATGCAAATCCCTGCCTGCGGCAGGCAGGCGACGCATCACAGTTCTCGTTATATATTTGTCACAACTTTACGTCGGAACATGGCACATAACATCCCTCAACGACCTTTTTCATTGTTTCTTTTGTAACCAACTCATATTGTAATACTTACGCCTCCGTATAGATGAAGGTCAGCTAATATTCTTGTGACAAACTATGGATGTCAATTAAAAACAATTTCAAGTATTTGCGGAATAAATTTATGATAATATTCAATTGATTAGCGTTTGATTATCTGCCAGATACAATGATTCTAATTTAATAACACTTCAGCATTAAACTCATCAAGTATAAGTTGGTGGTCAAATGCAAGTGCTGGTAGTTCATTAATTTTAAACCATTTGGCCTCACTCGCATCATCGCCTGCTAAAGTCTTCATTTCGTTTTCTACAAAGGCATAAAAAACTACTGAGACGGTTCTTCCTCTTGGGTCGCGATGCACGTCTCCGTATGTTTTAAATTGCCTTAAAATCATGTTTTCGATATTTGTTTCTTCTTTGAGCTCGCGCTGGGCAGCAGTTGGCAAATCCTCGTCCATATCTAAAAAACCACCCGGCAAAGCCCATGTTCCTTTAAAAGGTGCATGCTTTCGTTGTATCAACAGGATTTTGGGCAACTCATCCTTTGTAATCAGGATGATGTCCACGGTTACAGCCGGACGGGGATAGTCGTAGGTAAAACTCATTATTTTTCTGGAATAATTCTTTTTATCACTCTCAGCTTATGCGAATATTTATTGATATCGTGGTTATAAATACCCTGATGATCTAAAGTATCAATTCGTACTTCGCCATGTGCATGTATAATTCTTCCACTGCCTAAGCATATACCCACATGTGAAATGTTTCCTTCCTCGCCATCGAAAAAAGCAAGATCGCCAACTTGTGCTTCTTCCACAAAATTAACGTTAAAGCCATGTTCTATTTGTTGGTAGGCATCGCGAGGCAAGCTAATGCCATTTATTTTATACACTATTTGAGTAAGTCCCGAGCAGTCGATACCAAAGTAGGAGCGGCCTCCCCATAAGTAAGGGGTGTGTAGCAATGCGGAAGCAACCTCTCTGATGCCCACTTCTTTGGGCGAAGGTAACGATCCGGAAATAAAGTAATCATTTTTACCAATTGAAAAGTTGTTACGGTCGTGACCGTTAAAAACGATGCGACTACCAGCCAATATTGTGATAGGTGCAGTGCTCCCGTCCTTAACAATTTTTATATTTGGTGTAGGAACCATCCAGGCATCGGCACTTTTCCAAAGATCATACTCCCTGCTTCCTACCGAAAAAACTAGTTTGGCATCAATCCAGCCCTCGTAACCATCAAAGTCCATTTTTATGTATGCCCACTTTTCTTTTTTGTCAAGTACCATAAAAGTCTCTCCAAAAAGAATTTGTGTCACAAGCTCAGAGGCTTCTGATGGTTCTTTTCTTACTGGAATAAAACTATATACACTTATTGAACCGCTCATATGCTTTAAAATTTAGAGCTGCGAATATACCAAAATATACCAACACAAAAATTTGAGTGGATAAAATTATCTTTATGGAGTGACGAAAGCCGTATATTGTAACTGATTTTACGCATATTTGTTATTGTAATGGAGGGGGTGATTTTTTAGGGAGTTTTTTTAAATTTTAAAAAATACCTATTTTCCATTTTGTTTTTAAATGAGTTGATAATCAAAGATATGAAGACATATATTGAGCGTTTAAAAAAATATTCGGAGGCTTTGTACAGGATTTTGTTATTTATTACCGCGGCAGTAATTATATCGAGCCTAATGCCCAGAGAAAAAAAATTTAAATACGAGTATAACAAAGGGGAACCTTGGCGATACGAAATTTTAATTGCACCCTTCGATTTTAGGATTTTTAAAACCCAGATGGAAGTGCAAACTGAAAGGGACAGTATTTTAAAAAAATTCCGACCTTATTTTGTCTATGATACGACTGCTGTAAGCCTTGCCAGACAGGAGTTTAAGAGTGAGTTTAGAAATAATCTAACTACCTATAGGCAAAAGTATCCGTTTTTAAAATTAAAGATAAACAAGCCAGATAGTAGTCAGCTAGTGGTGCAGCTAATTGATACAGCACTTGAGCAAATTTACACCAAAGGCGTAATCGGAATACCTGACGAATATATGGATAAACAAAATGAATTGGTATTGATGTTGGTGCGCGATAATTTGGCGGAGCCCTTTATGGCCAATGAGTTTTACACGCTTCGTTCAGCCTACAAATTTATTGTAAATGAGTTGGCCAAAGGACTGGCTCATACAACCAATGATTTTGATGCTTTGGAGAATTTTATATCCGAATTGCCTATAAATGAATTTTTATTTACAAATATAAATCTGGATGCAGACAGAACCCAGAGCAAAAAGGAGGAAACATTAAAGAGCATGGCTCTTACCAATGGGATGGTGATGGCCGGTCAACGTGTGATTGAAAAGGGAGAAATAATTGACGCGGCCGGACTCAAAAAGTTGGATTCGTACAAAAAGGAATATGAATCGAGGATAGGAACCCTATCACAATACAATATCAGGTTTGGTGGTCAGGTATTGGTTACCATGTTGTTTATGGCTGGTTTATTTCTATTCCTTTATTTTTTCAGAATAGATGTGTATGGCAATCTAAAGTATATAACTTTTTTATTGGTTATTTTGTCTACGATTATAGTAATGGCCTTTTTATCGCATCGCATTCCCGACGTTTCTATTTATATTATCCCATTCACTATCTTACCACTGATAGTAAGGACTTTCATGGACTCGCGTCTTGGGTTTTTCTTTAGTGTCATCGCCATTCTTATGGCTTCATTTTTTGCCAGCAACAGTTTCGAGTTTATCTTTTTACAAATTCCAGCTTCCATAGCCGCTATATTTAGTTTGTATAAAATGGCACGGAGGGCACAGATTGTTCGCTCTGCATTCTTGATATTCTTAACCTACTCATTGTATTACACAGGTTTGCATCTTTTACAGGATGGTGATATAAAAACAATTAACTATGTGTATTATATTTATTTTGCTATCAACGGATTACTGATATTACTATGTTATCCACTCATTTATATTTTTGAAAAACTTTTTGGCTTTTTATCGGATGTTACTTTGGTTGAACTATCGGACACAAACCATCCCTTGTTGCGTAAACTTGCCGAAACCGCTCCAGGAACATTCCAACACTCAATTCAGGTAGGTAATTTGGCTCAAGAAGTAGCCTATAAAATTAATGCCAACCCGCTTTTGGTCAGGGCTGGAGCAATGTATCACGATATAGGAAAAACAGCCAATTCTCTTTATTTCACTGAAAACCAAATATCCGGAATAAACCCTCACGATAATATGGAGTTTGAAGATAGTGCCAAAGTGGTTATTGACCATATCGAAGGTGGAGTAAAGATTGCGCATAAGCATAAGCTACCGCAAAAAATAATTGACTTTATAGCCACGCACCAAGGAACTACGAAAACAAAGTATTTTTATAACTCGTTTATCAATAAATTTCCTGATAAAGAGGTGATTGATGCTAATTTTATGTATCCTGGTCCAACACCTTTTACCAAGGAAACAGCTATTTTAATGATGGCCGACTCCATTGAAGCGGCCAGCCGAAGCTTAAAGGTATATTCAGAAGAGGCCATTGAAAAATTGGTAGAAAGCATTATTAATACCCAAATTGAGGAAGGACAGTTTGTGAATGCTCCTATCACGTTTAGAGAAATAACCCAAGCCAAGGCGGTGTTTAAGGATAAACTAAAAAATATTTATCATGCCAGGGTTGTTTATCCTGAGCTGAAAAAGAAAAAATAGAGGAGTTAGTTCTATTTTGACAGATTTAACGTTTTGAATAATAGTAGTCTATGTCCCTCTGTTTTCTTTTGTAACGTTGTTGTAATTTTTCCAGCATCCTATCATCGGTCATTTCACGATAAAATTTGTAGACCATAAAATTCATGACAACTCTAGCCTGAACTATTCATAAATTTTCGAAAATATGAATAAAGTTCAGAGCCTGTTCCGCCTTATCGGGATTAACCCCGACATAGCTGAACTTTAATTTTTGAAAAAAATTATTAGTGAATTGAAAATCGACGAAGTCAAACTTAGTCGCTACCGGAGGTAGAAATAATTCTTGAAACAACGTTCGGTGTAGCCAATTATTTGGGCTAGCTTCTTAGTATTTATCGGTAATGAAATGCTGTATCTTGTGGTAGTCGGCATTCATTTTGGAACGATTTATATTTATACCTTCGCAAGACAGCTGCTCTCATAAATCCCTTGTATCCAAAAAATAAATGCTCAGACTGCTACTAAATCATCGTGATGACCTTACGAATTATATATAATAACTTGGGTTAAAGTCAAAATCAGGTTCTGAACAATAAAAAACTTGTCGTAGATCAACTCATAAGCGGATATGCTTCAGGCTTCAAAGTTTTGCTGCATTAGCATTAAGAAGTAGTTTTGTCAGCACATAATTCAGATAAATAATTTAAAAATATATAAGATGGAAAAAATTGTAATTGTTGGAGGGGTTGCTGCAGGCGCAACTGCCGCAGCAAAAGTCCGAAGGATTTCACCAAATGCTAAAATTGTAATGCTCGAAGCCGGGCCAGATATATCTTTTGCCAATTGTGGCTTACCCTATTATATAGCTGGAGACATAAAAAGTAGATCGAAACTTATTCTTCAAAGTCCTGAAAGTTTTAACGATCAATATGGAGTAGAAGTTCATACACATACGATTGTGTTATCTATCGATCGGAAAGAACATCTGGTAAAAACGATTGATAGCCGCAGTGGAGAAACTAATACATTTGAATACACTAAATTAATATTAGCGCAAGGTGGGCGTCCAATAACACCAACTTTGCCGGGTGCCAGTCATGATCATGTTTTTACCTTATGGACATTGGAAGATATGGATAAAATCACCTATCATCTGGAAGAGAAAAATCCAAAAAATGCAGTTGTTGTAGGTGGCGGATTTATCGGTCTTGAGATGGTAGAAGCCTTGGTAAAAAGAGGGTTGAATGTAAATGTAGTTGAAATGATGCCTCATGTAATGGCTATTATGGAGGCTGAAACTGCTGGTTTTATTGAGCGTGAATTGCTTTCCTATGGAGTAGGTGTTCATACCGGAACTGGAGTTGCTGCAATTCATTCAAGCTCTGTGAAATTGGACAATGGAACCACTTTGGATGCCGATATGGTATTGCTTTCAATTGGTGTTCGACCTACTTTAAAACTCGCTATAGATGCTGGTTTGGAAATTGGCGAAGCCGGTGGTCTTTTGGTAAACGAAAAGTTACAAACATCTGATCCAGATATTTATGGAGCAGGTGATATGGTGGAGATTGAACACCGGGTAAATGGCAAAAAAGTGCGTATTCCTTTGGCAGGACCAGCAAACCGTCAAGGACGAATTGCCGCAGAAAATGCACTCGGAGGAAATCATAGCTATAAAGGTGCAATCGGAACATCTGTTGTGCGAGTTTTCGAAGCAGTTGCCGGAACTACCGGATTATCATTAAAGCAAGCACGAGCTATAGGAATAGATGCCGATGCGGTAGTTGTTCATAAAGAACACCATACTTCATACTATCCGGGTGCTGAAACGGTAACAGCATTGGTTGTTTACGATCGTAACACTGGGGTTGTCCTTGGTGGACAAACGGCTGGTTATAAAGGCGCTGATAAGCGTTTAGATATCATAGCAACTGCAACAGCTGCAAAGTTATCAGTTAGCGAAATTGCAGATATTGATTTTGCCTATTCGCCTCCAATAGGAACAGCAAATGATGCTATTAACATGGCAGCTTACACAGCCGAAAACAGAATGTCGGGTTTTAGTCCATCTGTTACTGCCTCGGAACTTGATGCTTTTGTTGAAGGTAAAAATGCTATTTTTTTAGATGTTCGTGATGTATTTGCCTTTGAAAAAAGCCATATAAAGGGAGCTATTCACATACCTCTTGAATTATTGCCGGAAAACATTAGCACAATACCTACAAATCGAACTGTTATCGTTTATGATGAAACCGGTAAAAAAGGACATCAGGCACTTCGCACTCTGATAGGAGAGGGATTAAAAGATGTTACCAATATTTCTGGGGGGCACACATCGCTTCAGCGTCATGCCATTACGCTTGGATTTAAGAATATTAACATAAATCTACTTCCAATTGTAGAAAAAGTAATAGGTGAAGAGGTGATTCAGGAAGAGGAAACTAAAGAGGTAGAAACGGCTAATGATTCGGCCTCGGTAATAGTCGATGTGCGAACTCGTGGAGAGTTTGCTGGTGGGGCTTTTCCAAATGCTGTAAATATTCCTTTAGACGATATAATGGCAAATAAAGCTGATCTTGGTAGTAATGTGAATCGCGAAATTCTTGTTTATTGCGCAACCGGAGCACGCTCTGCCTACGCACAGCAAGTGTTGATGCAGAGAGGATATGTAAATGTGCAAAATGGTGGTGGATTAGCCGCCATGATGTCTCGCAATTAGTGTCAGGAAGAAAATACGCTATATTTCATTATTCTCGGCTTTACCGGGGACCTGTATCTAGTTATAGAATTGTTTCTCGTTTTCGCAGATATGTGATCACTAGCCTGCGTGAAGGCTTCGCTGTTCGTAATTTTTTTAATGTAAATTATTTGGAAGGTGTTGTTATTAAAATGAAATATGTCAGGGTTAAAAGTATCATATTGTGAATAATATGATACTTTTACATTAATTTATATGCCTCTTTAGCTCAGTGGTAGAGCAGCTCACTCGTAATGAGCAGGTCGTGGGTTCAACTCCCATGAGAGGCTCTGAATAACGGGAGTGGCTAAGAGGTAGAGTTTTATCTATATATTCTTTAGTTTCGAGTTTAACTTTAGCTATGTTTTCATTTAAATTTGAAAACCAAGAGCCATTCATAGGTTGGACTTGTAAGATAAACACTTGCTTAAAAGAAGTAGTTGGTGGTACTTGTATAATATTAAAAGTATCCCGTTTGCAAAACAGATTTGTATGTGCTGCCATTGTTGTGCTAATTTTTTATCTTTGCACAAAATACTGGTGCAATGAAACTGCCTAAAGTGAACATACCTCCTTATCTAAAAAACAAATACATACTAACTATTGCGGTATTTGGTGTATGGCTTATGTTTTTCGATCAAAATAACGTTTGGGATAAGATGAAACTCAAATCGAGGATAAATCATTTAGAAAAGCAAAAACACCATTACGAGATTGAGATAGAGCAGAATGAACGTAAGCTGAGCGAAATACAAGAAAGCCCAGAAAGTCTCGAAAAATTTGCTCGCGAAGAATATCTTATGAAGAAGAAAAACGAAGATATTTTTATCATTGTTGAACCATAGAGATGCACGACCGTGCGTCTATACAATTATAGTTACTTATGTACAAAGCCCTTAGCGCAGCCTATTATATCGGAATGATATTGATACTTGTAGGAATACTATTTCAACTGAACGACGTACCTTATGCCTTTATACTTTTATTAGTTGGCCTTACACCTTTTTTGGGGGTGCGGTTGTTTAATTTCATAAACGCCAGACCCGAAAATAAACGATTGAACGGTATAATGGTGGTGAGTGCCTTGTTTTTAACAACCGCAATTGTAGCTATTTATTATAGCCGGAGCTATTGGGTAATTGGCGTGTTGCTTACCGCAACCCTCGATTTATATGTGAGCTTTCGTAAGTATAGGCGATAGGTTTTTAGTTACAAGTTTTAAGTTAAAAAGTTTAGAGTTCAGTAGTTTCAGAACTTAAAGTTTAAGATGATTAAAAACGATTAATGGATATGCTATTTTTCGCGACTAAGGTACTGCAAGCTGTTAACTGTTAATTGCTAACTGTTTACTGCTTACCTTTGCAGTTCGCGGTATTTTTGCAGTAGTTCACTGTCTTCAAAAATATCTTCGGTTACTACGTTCATTAATTCAAGCAACTCACTGGCTGCGTCAAAAACAGGCATGCGTTCCAGGAAGTGCTCGTGGGTATAGTTGATGTATTTAACCAGTTTAAAAGCACTAAACACCTCAAAAAATCTTTTCTTAAAAACTGCTATGGTCGAGCAATTATCGCTCACCGGTTTTAGGTCGCTATAAAAATTTGAATTCACTAAAAAGCTCCTCACTCTTCCTGGCAAAGTCAGTATTATTTCATTGTATTTTTCTTCGGGTATCTGATAAAACTCTTCTATTTTATCCAACAATTCTTTAATGTCGATAAATCCCTGGAGATTATACGTCATATAATCCAGCTCCTTATCTTCTATCATTTTTTTAACCGAAGGCCCCGTGCCAAATGGAACGCGCGACGACATACGGGGAGAGGGATAAACGCAGGTGCTATTTATCTCGCCATAAGCGCCCTGTTGCAGTAGTTTTTGAATGAAATAAAACTCTTCGCCACCTTGTCGTCTGTTCATTCCGCCCACACTTACATAGGTAGAAGCCCTAAAGGCAAAACAGGAGCCAATGGTATGAACCGCATATGGCAAACCGATGAAGCGTAAGGCCTGAACGTAGTACCTTAGATGCAATTCGTATTGTGTGATGGCGGTATAAATAGCTTCATCAAAATCGTTTCCCTGAGTGGGGTGTGCAAAGCGAATGGAGCAGCCATTGTTTTTGGTATTGTCAAAAAATTCAGAGATTGCCTCAAAGTAATTGGACTCCACCACTGAATCGGCATCCAACGAAACGATGATTCCATCCTTATTATCCGTAAGTGAAAAATGTGCTACGGCCAAATCCATTCCTATTTTCCGAGCCAACCCTGCGCCAAAATGCTTTTTGGGCAAGTTAAAAGCTTCAATGGTATAAATGGTCATAGCTGGATTAAGGCAGGTGTATTCTTCAAGCTGGCGAATAGTTTTTTTCTGATGCGCTATAACATCCTCTGATGCGTTGATGCACGCATTTACAATTATTAAAATAGCTACTTGGCCATTAACTGCATTACAGGCACAAAGAGAGTTTAAGGTAGGCGCTAAATCATCCTCTAAATAGGCAGGAATAACGACCAACGTTTCGGCCTTTTTAATGGTGTCTGCATTAAAAGTAGTAAAAGCTGGATGTTTGCTTAGGTATTTTTTAAATGCTTGCATTTTCAGATTAAATAGACAGTGAGATAATAGACAGTGAGATAATAGATAAAAGATGATGGATTAATAGATTAGGTTGAAATGTATTTTGGGTTGAAAAATGATTAGAGTTCAGAGTTGAAAAAAGGGTTTAGAGTTTAGGGTTCAAAAAGGGTTTAGGGTACAGATCGCGGAACTTACAAACTCTAAACTCTAAAACCCATTACCACCTTACTGAGCAATAGTCTGATTAAACTAAAAAAAGGCAGATTCTATTCGGAACCTGCCTTTTTATTTATTTCCAAAACTATCTATTTTGTTATTTTGATGTAGCTTTTTTGTTTTTACTGATTTCGTAACGTTTGTTTAATGCGTCGGTTACCTGTTGTGTTATGTTCACCCCAGGTATGCTGTACAACACGTTATCGCCCATCGTATTGCTTAGTATAAGCTTATATCTTCCATCGGCATTTAATTCTGCAAGATAGTTTGATAGCGTATCGCGCAACTGGCGGTTCAATATTTCTTGCTCGCCCATAAGCTCCTGCGATAATTTTGCATTAAGGTTTTGTAGCTCCTGGTCGCGTGCCATCAGGTTACGTTGTTCCTGCTCAGCTCTTTCACGATTTAAGAAACCATTATTTTGCACTTTACGCTGAAACTCGCCCATTTGCGATTGCAATTTCTTTGCTTGTTCGTTGAAATCTGTTCTTGATTTTTCTTCTTTTTTTAATAATTCCTCCTGCAAATGAAGAGCTAATTCGTACTGGCGCAAAAGAGAATCTGTGTCAATATAAGCAACAGGAAATGTACTATTTTCGCTTAATGCATCAGTAGTACTTTTGAGGGTAGGATCACCTGAGCTTTTTTCTGTCTGACATGAGGCAAAAATCATCGATGCCAATCCTAATAACAATGTAAAATTAACAACCTGTCTGTTTTTTTTCATTTCTATATTTTTTGGTTTTATGCTACCCCCGACCATCAAAAAGTTGAGCTATGATTAAGTTCAGGTCACCCTTTTTTATTACTGGGTTTTTTATTGGGCAACAAATATATATTAATAACAAATATTTAAAAATTAATTTGACATTTTTTAGCGAAATAGTATCATGGTTTGCTTTTGACCGCTAGTAACTAGAGTCTTTGGTTAAGAATTAAAAGTTGAAGGTTCCGAGTTTCAAGTTAAAAGTTTCAAATTAGCATTTGCCCAGCTAGGCTGTTAACAAGCACTAAGCCCTACCCCTTAACCAAACTGCTATTTGATTATTGTTAACTGCTTACTGATTACTGCTTACTGATTACTGCTTACTGATTACTGCTTACTGATTACTGCCTATTGCTCACTGAATTAACTTGGCTAACACCTATGAGTCGATCGTAATAATCGCCCATGCCACTATAATATACAAGTATAAGGTAATCATTTTCGGCCTTGCTGTGCGAACCCTCGAACATGCTTACAGAAGCCTCCTCTAAATTGTTAGGTTTAAAAGCAAATTGGTAGTTGTAAAAGCCTTGCTTTAAAAGCAAGGAAGCCTCGTACTGCTTAAAGTTAAAATTATATTCCATTTTCGATTCATCGGTAAATTTCCAACCCGTTAAGCCCCCCAATATATGCACTTCGCCGCCTACCATGGGCTCTGCTTGCGGTAGGGCGAAATGAACAAATACATAGTCGGCCTCAATTTCCGGTTCATTTTTTTCCTGTATCTCAATTACATATCTCCCGTTAAAATCGTTATTAAAAAAATACGATTGGCCAGCTAGTATTCTATCCGGGAACAACTCTACATGCGAGTAAGGGTCGTGAAAAGATATATCCTTAATATTACTACTCTGAAAACGAATGCTTCGCAAATCTAACCATCTAAATTCGTTGCCGCCTTCAAACATTGTTTCACGATTGTAATTATATACCAATTCGTTTTGCTTTATAAACTGGGGCTTTAGCTGTGTGATGGCATTATCTGTACGTCCGTTCTGTAAAATGCTCACTTTAACATCGTTTAACGGGTTGCTCATTTCAAAATTGGGGTGTAATATCGTCAGGTCAATCTCCTGTTTGGCTTTACGCAAATCGGAATTCATGGTGTATTTTACCTGCGGAATTACATTAACCAGTTGTTCAGTTACCATAAAACGTTGCGTTAAAACCGTATTGTCGTCATTGGCATTCTCATAAACTTTTATCACATAATTACCCGAAATTAAAGGACTTAAATCGTTGTTAGGAAAGGTAAGCTTATAATGCACATAGTCGATAGATGTATTAAAGGAGTATGCATAATCCAAAAGAGGTACTTCGTTTATCCCATTAGCGTATTCGGTTTCCATTAATTGCGATGGCTCCCAGTTTTCGTTGCAATGTATAATGCTGTAATAATAATCTTTAGTTTCACCCACCAAGTCGTCAAATGAAAGTTGTATGAAATCGCTTCCGTTTAAATTGATGATAGGGTAGGATAGAGGCCAGTCCTGTTTATGGCACTGCACCGTTTTAATGGAAGGCTTATAGGTTTTATTAAGGATGGGCTGTGCATTTATAAAATGACAGGCAAATACGAAAATGGAGGATATGAGGACAAGTTTTTTTATCATGATATTTTGTAAGAAAATTGTTTTACTATATGGTTTCTATAAATTGTTTTGCTGTCATGATGGGTAATCTGGAATTTTTAAAATCTCTCAAATTCCGAGTAAGGAACAGATCCTGTGCATTTTCTAAGGCTGTAAAATATTGAAGACCATCTTCAAAATCGGGGAATTTTTCATCGTTCAAGGCTAGTCCAATTATTTTATCGTCCAGTGCTAATACTTTAACTATCATTCGAAGTTTTCGGAGTATAGATTTTGTCTTTGCCGAGTTTATTTGTTTCAATAAAACATAACTCGTATTCGCAATTGTTAAAGCGGATACACTCAACTCAATTTGTTTTTTATCCGCTAACGAAAAAAGAACTGTAGCTTCTTCGTAAAACGGTTCTCGGCGTGATAATAAATCAATCACGATATTTGTATCCACAAACAACTTTTTCATGTGTTTATAATTGATTTTATTTGCCACATGCCTGCCAGCCGGTAGGCGGGGAACTCACCATTACAATCATTCCCCTCCCGCTAAGGCGGGACAGGTTTTGTGAGAAGCAACTCTCATGGCTCGTTTCATATGGTTCAAAAATATCAGAAACTTGGTAACCAGTGCAATTTTCAATCATCATCCTAAACGACCTAATTATCTGCTCCGGCCATGCCGGTTTCATTTATATTTATCTTCTAAATAGTCACGGTATTCTTTCTTATAGTCAAATTCCGAAGGTAAATCAATTACCCCACTCAAACTTTCAACAAGCGGAGTGATTGATGTTTTTGTCTCCACGTTCTGTTTAGTGATGCTGTCAAGATAGGATTCAATCATTTTTGAC
>JAGXIP010000102.1 GCA_024635585.1 Saccharicrinis sp.
CAACAGAAAAAGCAGCTTGGAGACAATCAAAGCCTTAAAAGATGCGGGTTATGTGAACGAAGTTGGCGTTAAGCAAACCGAGGCGCAGCTTTATAACACAATGGCCTTAATGGTGGATATTAAAACAAACATTAAGTTGTTAGAAAATACCATGTCGATATTGTTGGGAGAAGCGCCACAATCAATACAACGAAACACCTTGAAGGAGCAGCACGTTTTAAATGAGGTGAAGGTGGGCTTTCCATCTCAACTGTTGCGTAACAGACCAGATGTGTTAGCCGCAGAGTATAATTTAATCAATGCCTTTGAATTGACCAACGTAGCCAAGAGCAACTTTTATCCCAGTCTAAATATTTCGGCCAATAGTGGTTTGCAGAGTCTGGATTTGGATAACTTGTTCGATGTTAACTCATTGTTTTCCTCTGCAGTTGCTTCGCTTGCACAGCCCATATTCAATGGCCGACGAATCCGCACCCAACACGAAGTGGCCAAAACAAAACAAGAGCAGGCATTGCTTAAGTTTCGCTTGAGTATATTGAATGCCGGTAAAGAAGTGTCGGATGCACTTTATACTTTTGAAGCGGCAGAAGAACGCATAGAAATAAAAACGCAGGAATTTGAGGCCTACGATTTGGCCACAGGCTACTCCGAAGAGTTGCTGAACAACGGAATGATCAATTATTTGGAAGTGATTACTGCACGACAAAACGCTCTGTTTTCGCAGTTGGATTTGATCAATGCCAAGTTTACTCAACTTAATGCAATGGTTGAAATATACCGCGCACTCGGCGGTGGATGGCAGTAGTTGGTCTAAAACCTTAAATAAATTGACGATTAAATCCAACAATCCATGAAATCAGAATCATTAAGCGAAGTACATTCTACCGTACGCACCGATAAAAAAGGTTGGAGAAAAGTTTTTGCATTCTTGGGGCCAGCCTATTTGGTAAGTGTGGGTTACATGGATCCGGGTAATTGGGCTACTGATATAGCCGGAGGTTCCGAATTTGGTTACAAGCTGATATGGGTGCTGCTCATGTCAAATTTGATGGCTTTACTGCTTCAGTCGCTAAGTGCTCGGCTGGGAATTGCGGGGGCTTGGATTTGGCACAAGCATCAAAAAATGCCTATCCCAAATGGGCAAATATTCCTTTGTACATTTTAGCCGAAATAGCTATCGCGGCATGTGATTTAGCCGAGATTGTGGGGATGGCTATTGGACTAAATTTGTTGTTCGGTTTACCCTTGATTTGGGGTATCAGTCTCACAGCGCTGGATACTATTTTGTTTCTTTTTCTGCTGAATAAGGGAATGCGTACCATGGAGGTTTTTATTGTATCTCTTGTTTTTATCATTGGTGTTTCCTTTTTGGTAGAAATGTTTATCGTGTCACCCGTGTACAGCGATGTGATGCAGGGTTTTATCCCCTCAAAATTAAACAATAGTTCCCTTTATATAGCTATTGGAATAATAGGTGCAACCGTGATGCCACATAATTTGTATCTGCATTCGTCGCTGGTTCAAACACGTAAAATTGAGCGGACATCTGCCGGGATAAAAAGTGCGATAAAAATGAATCTATTCGATACCACTATCGCGCTGAATCTGGCCTTTTTTGTGAATGCTGCCATTTTGGTTTTGGCGGCAGCGGCCTTTTATGTCAATGGATTTTATCATGTGGCCGAAATTCAGGATGCTTCGCAATTACTCGAAAATTTGTTTGGTAAAGCAGCACCTACTTTTTTTGCTATTGCACTGATTGCTGCCGGACAAAGCTCTACCATTACAGGAACCCTTGCCGGACAAATTGTAATGGAAGGTCACTTAAATTTGAGGATACAACCTTGGCTACGAAGGCTGATGACTCGCTTATTGGCCATTGCACCCGCCATGATTACCATTGTTTATTTTGGCGAGGAGGCTTTGGGTAGTTTGTTAATTTTAAGTCAGGTAGTTTTAAGTCTGCAATTGGGTTTTGCCATTATCCCGCTTATCCATTTTAATTCGGATAAAAAGCTAATGAAAGAATTTACTATTAAAACTTGGGTTAAGATTCTTGCATGGCTCAGTGCTGCCATTATCGTATATCTTAATATTCATTTGGTGGTGAACGAAATAAAAGGATGGATTGGTGCTGAAGGCGAAAATAAGATTGTTGTTTATACGGTAGTGATTCCTGTTGCCCTGGCATGTCTTGTACTTTTAGCTTATATTTTTGTTCATCCATTTTTAAGTTCTTCTACAAAAAGAATAGCTCAATTGCCCCATGGAGTGGCCATTGATTTTGCCGAATTTGATGTGATAGCATATAAGCATATTGCAGTAGCCGTTGATTTCTCTGGTCATGATCAACAAATAATTAGTAGTGCATTACATCAAGGTGGCAAATCGGCAACCTATACTTTTATACATATCGTAGAAAGTGCTGCCGCGCTTTATTTGGGCGAAAACTCAATGGATTACGAAACGCAAATAGATAAGGTGAGCTTGGTGAAATACCAGGAAAAGCTGAAAGCATTGGGATATAAAGTCAATATTAAAATTAGCCATGGTAATGCCGCTTCGGAGATTATAAAAATTATAGCAGATCTTGACATCGACCTATTGGTGATGGGTGCCCACGGACATAAAGGACTCAAAGATATCATATTTGGCACCACGGTAGATTCAGTTCGTCATGGAATAAAAATTCCCTTATTGGTGGTGAACTGACGAGGCCTCAGAAACGAATTTCCAGACAAGTAAATGCCTAGCAGGATTATTAAGTGAGAAACAATTAATCCTGTTAGGTTTGTTCGTGAAAATTTTATTAAATAATTATTCTGGCACAACTTCTGTGAAAGTTTACTTTTTTAGTAGTACGGTTCGCTTACTTTTTGCACTTTTCAGGGCACTATCCAAAATTTCTACAGTTATCATATTATTTTCAAGAGAATAAGGGTCGTATTTTTCCAATTCTACCTCCCCGCTTATAACCGCTGCGAGTACTGCAAATGGGTCGTTAAAAGGTGCCGGGCGTTCTTCTAATTGAAATGTTTCTTCACTAAATCCATCGTAACCCTCGGCCTTTCTCACCCGTAACTGGTTGCGGTTGTCAGCGTAAACAACCCCGGTTGTGCCATAAAGTTCCATATCTTTTCTTCCTATAGGCCAGTTCCAGGAAGGTTCGAGGATAGCCATAGCATTATCGTACTTGAGTATAATGGTAGCGTCGTCGTCAACCTTGGGGTTTACTTCGGGTTGCAGTTGTTGGGTAACAGCAGTAACAGAGTTTGGTCGTTCTCCCTTTTGCAACCAGGTCATCAAATTAGCGCCGTAGCAACCAAAGTCCATTATAGCACCGCCTCCATTTAAAACGGGGTCTGTAAGCCACTGGAAGAATTCATCACTGATTTTAACATTTTTAAAACCGCTGTGCCCATCGCGCACAATCACCTTCCTTAGGTTTCCGATTGCCCCTTCTTGCAGTAGCTCGCGAGCTTTAAAGTTTGTGGGATACCATGATGTTTCGTAATTGGTGAGTAAGTGTATGTTGTGTTTTTGAGCAAGTGCTTTCATTTTTTTTGCATGTTCCAGATTTACCGCTAAAGGTTTTTCCACCATTACATGTATTCCTGCGGGAGCGCAGGCCTCCACAACCATTAAATGATCAAAAACACTCCCGAATGCAGCTACTGCTTCGGGTTTGGTGGCTGCTATCATTTCTTCCATCGTATCGTATACCATATCCATGGAAAAACCGTACTGTGTCGACAGACGTTGGGCTAATTCCTTATTGGTTTCCACAATGCCCACCATTTTAATATCTCCAAGGTCTTTGCGACCTAAAATCCAGCCTACATGTCCGTGGGTTAGTCCTGCTACGCCTAGGCGTAACGTTTTAGGCTGATTAGCCCATGTAGTTATAGTCATTAATAAAATACCAATGGTTAATAAAATCTTTTGTATCATCTTATTAAGTTTAAATGAATTATCAAATATACGTATTGCAAATTTAATCCAAAGGAGTTTTTTGGCCGGGATTATCTAAATATCTGCCCATCCGGGAACGAATTATTAATGCAGGGATTTAAAGTTTACGGTTGGGCCACAAGGCACTTCTAAAAGTGATTACTTTACTGCTTTTAAGCTTGCATATTATACAATACTTCTTAAATTGGACTTCGATTTGCATATGCATTATATATAGAAATTAATTAGATTTTAAAATGAAACTATATTTACGATTACACTTAACTTTTATTGCATTAGCGATTGGTATATTTGCTTCGGTTACTTCTCAAAATAACAATGAAATCTCATTAAAATTAAAGGAATATAAGGCCGATCCCAAAGGACCTTATAAAGATATCCGTTGGTTTTGTCCGGATGGTTCTGTAGTACCACCCCAGGAGAGATGCCCTGAAAAAGGAGGCGTGCAAAGGGCACGTTATAAAGATTACGTAACAGATTTACAACGGAATCATCATGTTTATTTAGGTCAAATATTGTCCACCACACCGATTGAAGATTTTTGGGACAGTGAATATGGTCAGGCGAGGTTAAAACAATACCAAATTGAAAAGTACCTCAGGAGTATAGATAATGGGTGGATTAATAGGAAAGCACAATATTACCGGGGTGCTTATCAGGCTGAAGATGAGGATACCTGGGGTATCAGTTTTTTTCATCATATCCTTTCGGATGAAGCTAAGGTGCAACAGCAGTTTTTTCTTATTCGTCAGGCTGCCAAAGATATCCCTCACCGGACCGATGACAACCTGACCCAAACCATTCGTTTACTTTCAAAAGAAATATCTGATTCTGTTCCTTCATTTCTTAATATTAGGGTAAAAATACATGGTCAACCGGATGAATACGATCTTGTTGAGGTTCGTAATTATATGCAAAAAAACAAAACCCAACTTCCTTCATCCATCAACCAAAAACTGGATAAGCTTATCCGAAATATGGATGAGTTGTATAATCAGGACCATATTGCTTTAATAAAAAAGTTATCAGGAAAAATATCTTCTAGTAGCCTAAAAAGTTTGACCGATCAATATAGTACCTTCATACAAAAAGCAACAACGCCTTGGGAAAATTTTAAAACTACGGTTGAAATGCTTGTTTTTATAAGGGAGCAAATGAAAAATCAATTTGTAGCAAAAGATAAACTTATCCTGCTCGATTTATCATTGAAATTAGAAGATAGACTTAGAAACGTTTCCTCAAAGTTAAGCCTAAAAACCGTAAGAGATCAAATACTGACTATACAATTGTTTTGCGATGCAGCATACGGTTGTGGATACCTGGAGGAGTGGGAATGGCAAAATATTAAACAAGAAATAGATGTTGCAAGCAAGGAAGCATTAACTATAGTTGAATTACATCAGTTTTACAGAAATGCCTTGTCTGCAATTGAATGGAGTAGCAACCAGTTCATCGCAATTTATGATGATGAAATTGAAAAATTCAGCAAGTTTGAGCCTTTAACAAAAGGTTTTATCGATGAGAAGATACGTAACAGTTGTCTACTCATGTTCGGTCAGCAGATAGAACCTTTGAACAGACTCATATCGGATAAGCTGGAAAATTCGAATAAAATATTTAACACCTCTAATGGATCGCAGGCCAGAGGATTAAATCCTGGTTATGCCAAAGGAAAATTGTTTATTATTTCAAACTTGAGTGACTTGGATAATGTAGATAATAATAGCATCTATGTTTTTAACCGTCCTCCGTCTGATTTGAAACCTGTAGCCGGAATTATGACCATCACAGAGGGCAATATGGTTTCGCATGTTCAGTTACTGGCACGTAATCTGGGGATACCTAATGCTGTTATAACCCCTTCGCTATTAAATGAGTTGAAGGATTACCATGAGAAAGAGGTTTTTTATGCGGTAAAAAAAGACGGATCTATCATCATGAAGCTTACTTCGGAAATGTCTGCCCAAGAAAATGGGTTGTTTATTAATTTGAAGAATCAGACCAAACAAGAAAAAATAAGGGTTCCTATTGATAAAATGAAATTGGAGCAGACCTCTGTTTTAAACATGCGGGATTTGAATGCCACGCACTCAGGTATTTATTGCGGTCCTAAAGCTGCAAATCTGGCCCAACTTAAGCTGCTGTTTCCCGATAATGTTGTGGAAGGCTTGGTCATTCCTTTCGGGATATTTAAAAGTCATATGGATCAGCGCATCCCCGGAAAACAGATGTCCTATTGGCAATATCTGAATCAGGTTTTTACGGAAGCCCAGAAAATGAAATCGAATAATGCTACCGAACCAGAAATTGAGGGCTTTGTTCTGAAAGAACTTGAAACGATTAGGAACTCCATAAAAAATATGGCATTTCTTCCTTCTTTTGAAAGTGATTTAAAGCAAAAATTTGCTCAGGTGTTCGGAAAACAAATTGGGACCATTCCTGTGTTTTTAAGAAGTGATACCAACATGGAAGATCTGAAAGATTTTACGGGTGCCGGACTTAACCTTACCCTTTTTAATGTGCTCGACGAAAAATCTATTATGCAAGGAATACTGGAAGTGTGGGCATCACCTTACACAGAACGAAGTTATAAATGGAGGCAAAGATTTCTGTTAAACCCCGAAAATGTATTCCCTTCCATACTTATTATCCCCAGTGTGGATGCGGACTGCTCGGGTGTAATTATTACTAAGAATATTGTCACAGGAAATTCGGAAGGATTAACAATTGCCTTTAATAAAGGAGTTGGTGGGGCTGTTGAAGGTCAGGTTTCAGAAACATGGTTGGTTTCTGATGCAGAGCATCACTTGGTTTCGGTAGCTCGCGAACCGTTAAAAACAACATTACCAAAAACCGGAGGTACCCAAAAGAAATTTGCATCTTTCGATCAGCCTGTTTTATCCAAATCCGATCTTAATCAATTAACCGCTTTGACTGACTTGGCCGTTAAAAAATTAAGAACATCGGCAGGTATCGAAAAAAATGTACCTTTTGATATTGAATTAGGTATTAAAGATGGGAAAATATGGTTGTTTCAGGTTAGGCCATTTGTAGAAAATAAGAATGCACATGCCACAGAATACTTAACGGGCACCAAGGTAAGCGACGATTCTGATTTAATTCAGCTTAACGAGCAAATCAATAAAAATTAGCCGAGCAACAAATTTTATTGCTAACATATATAGATGATTATGAAAATATCACAACTTAAATATATAGTTCTATTCCTTAGCTTATTTATCATTGTTTCGGCTTCAAAACCTTACCCCATTGATGGATACGACCAAACAGGAATCAGAAGGTTGAAAAGATTACAGTTAATTATTGAAGGAAGTATTAAGGATGTAAAACCTATACAAGGTGCTCTTCGTCCATCATCAAGTATAAAATTGAACTTGCTTGGATTACGAGGGGACAGCTTAGAAAAACTACCAAGCCCGGATGTTAAGTTACAAAGAGCAATAGCTAGTCTCTTTCCCAATCTCGATGAGAGCTATTCCATCGCTGTTGTTGACATTTCAAACAACAAACCTATCAGATACGCCCGATTGAATGAGCATAAGCAATATCAGCCCGGAAGTGTAGGCAAAATTGCCGTTGCAACGGGTTTCTTTAGAGAGTTACAGCGCTTATATCCCGAATCTTTTGAAAAAAGGGTTGCGTTAATGAAAACAAAAAAAGTAAGAGCTGGCAAGTGGGCGCTCTATGACGAACATACTGTTCCTTTTTTTAATCCGGATAATCTACAGTTTAATAAAAGAACGGTACAGGCCGATGATGTTTTTACCTTATACGAATGGCTTGATCACATGCTTTCCGTTAGTAACAACGGGGCAGCCAGTGTGGTTTGGCGCGAAACTATTTTGTTGAATGTGTTTGGCAACGATTATCCAAACTTAACTGAAGAGCAGGCTGAGGAATATTTCAAAACCACACCAAAATCTGCATTAAGCGAAAAGGCAATAGTTGTGGTAAACGAACCCCTACGCGATTTAGGCATAGAGGCTGAACAATGGAGGTTGGGCACATTTTTTACGAAAGGTGCAGGTGCTTACATTCCGGGTAAAGGAGGCAGTGCAGGATCGCCATACGGATTAATCACTTATTTAATTGCCCTTGAAAGGGGAAAAGTGATTGACGAAAAATCGAGCCTTGAAATAAAAAAATTGCTTTACATGACAGACCGAAGGATTAGATATGCATCATCGCCGGCATTGATAAATTCGGCTGTTTATTTTAAATCGGGCAGTTTGTATAAATGTAAACCCGAAGAAGGTTATCAATGCGAAAAATACAAGGGAAATGTATCTAATTATATGAATTCCATCGCAATTGTCGAAAACCCTGATGGTACTACCTATATTGTGGCACTGATGTCGAATGTATTAAAAAAGAACTCAGGAGTTGATCATCAAACATTGGCCACTTTCATTGACAGAATCATCAGAAAAAAACTTTAGGTTCTTAGGATAGTTTATATTTGTGTATTAATGGTTTGAGATCAGGGGTGGGAGAGGACAAAATTATTTTCTCGACCAATTGGATAATAGCTGCATCTCTACAATTTAACAAGAGATCGTAACATTCATATTCATTAAGTTTTTTTATTTGTAAGGCCTTAACAACATCATCTGTAACTTTATCGAGAATGGCCATCTCGATGATTGGCATAAGTATTTTTTTCAAATCGTTGTCAAGGATATTTTCTAAAAACTCAGTGGCTGCATATTGTTGCTCTTGGCTTTTGCTTTGTATGTTCTCATACACAGTACCAATTTCATCAGCTGGATACCTGAGTCCAAGTAATTTAAAGATACTTTCCAATATCAGATCCAACTTACCTTCTAATTGCTTTATTAATTCAGTTTTAAGCTCGGTAATATGTTGCTCGTCAATTGCTTCTGTTTCTTTAATAGCAGTACTCTGCTGCGTATACAAAACCGCCAAAGTTTCTTGATATAACCTGGTTTCTTCAGCTATCATTCTGATGATAGTTTTTTTATTGACCATTAAATTTGGAAATTTTACACTCAGCTGATTCAACGAGTTCAACACCCTTAGGTGGATTTGGCTATCCACTATTTTTAATAGTCGCAAAAGAAAATCTATGGATGCCGGGGAATTAATAAATTCCGCAATTCTCGGGATATTTAATTTTACTTCATTCGCATTTGACGGGTTTTTAATAAAGCTTTCCAGTTCTATAAAAATAGCCGGACCGTAATGGGCGAGAGCCTGGCACGAAAATTCCTCAAATTCAGGTTCTTTTAGCAATGACAATAAGGGAGCGACAAAATGTTCGTTCATTGTATTTCCGGCAGCCCTAATTGCCTCGACAACAATGCCTTTTCTTTCCTTATCTTCTAAGCATGAAATTATGAAAGGATAAAATTCCTTCACGTTACCATGACTAATCGAACGTAGAATCATTGATTTATACACAACTAATTCATCGTTGTCTTTTATTATTTTAAGATAATCTATTTTATCCCGTATTAGATTATTTAATTGAAATACCTTTTTCATTTCAGGGTTGTCTCTTGCCTCGATGGATAACCCAACCAAGGCGGCGCTGCTTACCAGTGCATCTTCATTTTGCAAAAAACGCTGTATAAATTCTACCCTGCCTTCGGTAGAATATCTCAATAAAATATCAAAGGTTAACTGTCTTACCTCTAAACTACTATCCTTTAGATGTTTATGTAGCATTTGCTCATTAAATATCATAGGCATAAAGTATATGCAGCGCAGTGCTTCAATTCGCACATCGGTATTGTTACTGTCGATCAGGGGCAGAACTTGCGCGGCAAGGCGGATGTCTTTTAGTTCTTCAATTTTTTTAAGCACAAATATCTTTTGCTTGTCGGTTCCTTTCTCCAACACCCTTTTTAAACCCTCTATTACGGAGTGATTTGGGAAATCAAATACCGATTTGGATGGTTTAATATCGTTATGTATCAATTTCTGTTTAAAAGCGCTGATGTATTCAAGCCTTACCTTACTTGCAACGTAAATCCATACCAATAATATGGCTATAATAAGCACACTTATTGCTTGAACGGAGAGATTTAATCCATTCACAATAAAAATTAACAGCAATCCCCCAATACCTGTAGCCGCGGTATCCACAAAAACATCGATAAAACTCTTTGTTTGATTTTTTATCCCGGCAGGAATGGGCAAAGCCAATAATTCCGTTGCTGCTTTATTAATGCTTTGTTTTATCGACACATCACTCATCTTTAACAATACCCCTACTGCCAAAATCGGAAACATGAGCAAGAGTGAACTGGAAAAAAGCAAAAAGGAGGGGAGAATATAAAGCGAACTCCCTACACCATAAATTCCTACTACTTTTCGGGTGATAAGAAGCTGAATGATAAGGGAAATTACATTAAAGTTGGAAAACCACAGCCCAAAGAAGGCCGCGAGTTCATCGGGATCTGAAATTTTAGCCGATGCCAAGGCGCTAAATTGAAAGTCAACCAGCTTCGACACCAGCACGCCAAGACCAATTATTACGGCAAGATACGTTAAGTGCTTTGATTGCCTGATGATTTTAATGGGGTGCTTCCCATCGGGTTCTACACGTTTGTGATGTTGGTAGGTGTTTAAATTACTAACATAGCGTTTCCATATGTTCTTATTAAGCTTTACATTGATAATTAAAAGAAAAGCTGCCACAAAAAGCATGTTCACAACAGATACAAGTGGCGCTAATATGGTTGTCAAATATCCCCCAAAAATACCTCCGGCAATTGCTCCCGCACCAACAATTCCAAACAGACGTTTAGCCTCACGGGTATTAAATACCAGGTTTGAGAGAATCCAAAATTGCGAAGTGGCTATTAAACCAAAAAGGGCCACTCCTATATAAAAAAAGTATAATATCCATATCTCGAATTTTTGGATCAACAGGAAAAATGCAATAATTACAAGAACAGAAGCAGATGTTAATAGCGTTCCTGAGATAACATTGGATAAAGAGTTTTTTATGAGATTTTTGGAGTAAAACCTGGATAAAGCAAGTGCCGCAATGGCCACCAGCACAAAACTATAGGGTAACTTATTTATACCTACTTCTGCCAGAAACAGGGCATTAGAAACGGGTTTTATGATAAGAAGGGTGGTTACTGTTAAGAAGATGTTTAACTGCATTAAAAACACCTTCTTAACCTCACCGGGTTTTATGTCAAAAAAAGCATTTAGAAGATAATCAAGGTACTTTCGCCCTTCATTTTTAATTACCATTACGTAGAAAAATTTAACGCATTACTGCTTCAAATATAATCTTTTAGGATGATTTTGGCTCTAACATTTTATCAATTTCCGCAATTAGCTCCCTTAGCAAGCTTTCCCCTTCCATATCCTCAACTAAGGCAACCAGGATGTACCGCCTCCATTCCGGGCCCCAAACAAGAACTGAATCTGAGTGAAACTGTTTCCATGATCCTGATTTACGGTAAACCCTTGCTTTTGGAGCAACCCGGTCAAGCGTATTCACAAATTTATGGTGCAACTCAGGATCCGACATATATTCCAGCATCTCTCTTGATCGCTCGTAGTTGATGAGTTTACCATAGGCCAACATATAGTAAAAACGACATGCTTGTGTGGCTGTGGCTGCATGGCTTATACCCTTTAATGGATCAGGAACCCTGCGACCGGTTTTGGCGTATCTCTTGCCCACCCAAATTCCTCCACCCAACTCCTTATCGTATAAATCATAATGAGGATCCTGTAATACGCTGGCAATTTTTTCAAATCCTAATATATCAATCAATCGGGTTGTGGATTGGTTATTCGATCGGCTCATCATTAGTCGTAAGTCCGATTTTATTTCATCATTCTCAATAACCTCTCCTTTTTCCAATGCGTCTTCCATTGCTAACAATACTGCAATTTTAGGTAAGCTGGCAGCATACATCATATGGTTGCCATTAATTCTGGCAAATTTCACATTCGTGGGAGAGCTCAAGTCAACAACACCTATCGCCAGCTTTTTCTCATTGATTAGCTTTGACCACTTCTTATTTTTATAGATGGCCTCTTCGAGTTTCTTTTGAAAATTGGCATCGAAGTTTTGCTGCAAGTTTAAAAACATGGTATCCTCAATAGCAATTGGTAAACCCGCTGGTTGAGGAGGTACAGTTGAATTTAGCCTTGAGTTAAAAACATCCCCCTTAATACGAAGAAAACTAAGCACTTCGGTATGAATCCCTCCCCAAATAATCAACCCCAATAGAATGGATAAGCTAATAATTTTTTTCCGTGTCATAGTTTTTTATATTTCTTCATTATGACGATGAGATAATCAAAAGTAACCTTAAAATAGATCTCTTTCAAAGTTTATTTATATTTAACCTGACTGTAAGTATCTCAATACGCTCAGCTTCTTAGAAATATTTCTCTCTATAAGAATAAAACGTTGTATTTTTACACGCGTATGTAAGCCCTAACAGGTCTATAAAATCTGTTAGGGCTTATTAAAAATTACTACAAATAATGATAATAGTAACAGCAGCTATAATACAAAAGGCATCAAAAATCCTTATTACACGAAGGGGACCCGGTAAACATTTGGCTGGTTATTGGGAGTTTCCTGGCGGTAAATTAGATGCAGATGAAACCGAGCAAGAGTGTCTGTCTAGAGAAATTAAGGAAGAATTAGATATTACCATTAAGGTAAATGACTTCTACATGGAGAACATGCATCAGTATGAAGAGAAGTGCATACGGTTACGAGCCTACAAATGCGTCCAACTCTCGGGTGACATTGTATTATACGATCATGATAGAATGGCCTGGGTAAAAAAGGAAGAGTTGAATGATTACGAATTTGCTCCTGCTGATATCCCTTTTGTAAAAGCTTTAGCCAATGATTAAGGATGGAAAATACCGTTTATACATGAAGTGAGTTTCTAGCTGCTGAGGTGGTTAATTTAGTTGAAGTTTTTTTTAATACTTCCAATTTAATAAAATATGATATTTTTACTGTGTGTTATTAAATCATTTAAGCTTAACAGGTCCTAAAGATTCCGATGTATTGGAACTGGCTCTGTTAGGTTTCTTACTTACTATAAAAAGCAATCATGAAACAAAGCTTCCTTCTTATCATTTTTATTGTCTTTTCGCTTGCTGTTACCAGCCAGCGTACTATAATCACACTCGAAAAAAATTGGAAATTTACCCGAGTAGATAATAGCGAAGCCACGCAAATAAGTTTCGATGATTCTGATTGGCAAACGGTTACTGTGCCTCATGATTGGGCCATAAAAGGACCCTTCGACAAGGAAATTGACAAACAAGTGGTTGCCATTACACAAAACAATGAAAAAGTAGCCAGCGAAAAGACAGGTCGTACAGGTGCATTGCCGTATATTGGCGTGGGTTGGTATCGCACTGAATTTCAAATACCGCAGTTTACCGAGGGTAAAAAAGTACTGCTGACATTTGACGGCGCCATGAGCGAGGCGCAGGTTTTTATGAATGGCAAAAAAGTGGGGTACAGGCCTTACGGTTATAGCTACTTTTATTTTGACATATCCGAGTATCTAATAATAGGACAAGAAAATACCTTGGCTGTGCGCTTGGAAAACCACGAAAAATCATCGCGCTGGTATCCAGGTGCCGGACTGTATCGTAAGGTGCAGCTTATTGTAAAAGATGAGGTTAGTTTTAAACATTGGGGAACTTTTGTCACCACGCCTTTTATTTCAGATGAACAG
>JAGXIP010000103.1 GCA_024635585.1 Saccharicrinis sp.
ATTCAGAAGCAGTACCATCCATCTTTTGTTTACAGTTATATGCAAAACTTGCTTCAAATACAATTGCCACGTTATCCCCGAAGTGCTCAAAGAGCGGTTTTTAAGCCTCCCCCCATTCGGGGGGAATGAGGGGGGCTTTTTATATTTACTCTTCAATTATAATCATCAAATGATTTTTAGGAACCTTATCACCCGTGCTAACACAAATTTCCTTTATTTTGCCATTAAAAGGCATGGCAATTTGGTTTAGCATTTTCATGGCTTCCAGCACCAATATCGATTTTCCCTCTTTCACCTTATCACCCACTTTCACGTTTATTTTTACAATCGTGCCGGGAATATAAGAGATTATTTCACAGGGATTTGGTGCTTTCCATGGTTTCCTGTTCAAGTACTTTTTAGTGGTCTTGGTTTTGTAAATCATGCTTAGCACCTGAAAACCGACCAATTCTTCTTTTTTGTTCATCATCAGTCGATTTAAAATGGTGGAATACCGTGTTTTTTAACTGGATGTTGCACATCCTTACCTTTAGATACTTCTAAGGCATGTAACAATACATTACGTGTATCGTTTGGCTCAATAACCGAGTCAACATAACCCTTGGCTGCGGCCACATATGGGTTGGCAAACTTTTCTTTGTACTCTTTCACCTTCAATGCACGCATCTTATCTGGGTCTTCGGCTTCGTCAATCTCCTTTTTAAAGATGATGTTGGCGGCACCTTCGGGTCCCATAACGGCAATTTCCGCAGTAGGCCATGCAAACATAAAGTCGGCACCCAGATGGCGCGAGTTCATGGCAATATATCCACCACCATAAGCCTTACGCAAAATAACGGTTACTTTAGGCACAGTAGCTTCAGAATAAGCATAGAGCACTTTAGCACCATGGCGAATTACACCAGCATGTTCCTGGTCAACACCGGGAAGATACCCTGGCATGTCTTCCAGCGTTACAATAGGAATGTTAAAGGCATCGCAATAGCGGATAAAACGAGCTGCTTTATCGGAGCTGTCACAATCCAACACCCCGGCCAGTACCAAAGGTTGGTTGGCTACAAAGCCAATGGTTTGTCCTTTTAAACGTCCAAATCCAATCACAATGTTGGCAGCAAAAAGCTCTTGAATTTCAAAAAAGTCACCCTCATCTACTATTCCTCTAATTACATCCCTCACATCGTAAGGATTGCGTGGGTCAGATGGGATGATATCCTCTAAGTTCCCTTTAAAAATAGGCTCTTTAGGAGGAAATTCCTTGGCTTTTTTCGTATTGTTCCAAGGGATAAAAGTGATCAGTTTTTTTATCTGGTCAAAACATTCTTTTTCGCTTTCGGCAAAGAAGTGGGCATTACCAGTAATTTCGGCATGTACGCGTGCACCGCCAAGCTCTTCCATCGAAATTTCCTCGCCAAGTACCGATTTAATTACACTTGGTCCTGTGATAAACATTTTAGAAATGTTATCCACCACAAAAACAAAATCAGTAAGAGCAGGAGAATAAACGGCACCACCGGCACAAGGGCCCAGTATCACCGAAATTTGCGGAATAACACCCGAAGCAATGGTGTTGCGATAAAAAATCTCGCCATAACCAGCCAGGGAGTTAACTCCTTCTTGGATTCGAGCACCGCCTGAATCGTTGATTCCAATCAAAGGCACACGCATTTTTAGCGCATGATCCATGATTTTAGTAATTTTACGGGCGTGCATTAGCCCCAGCGAACCACCGGCTACGGTAAAATCCTGTGCAAAGATACAGATAGGGGCACCGTAAACAGTTCCCGTACCAATGATCACACCATCACCATGAAGTTGCTTTTTGTCCATTCCGAAGTCTTTGGCTTCGTGCTCAACAAAAAGATCGTACTCCGTAAAAGAATTTTGATCAAGAATGGCAAGAATACGCTCACGGGCAGTCATTTTACCCATGGCCGTTTGCTTTTCAATGGCCTTTTCGCCACCCCCCATTTCAACCTGTTCCTTTCTTTTACGAAGGTCAAGGATGTGTTTTTTCAATGACATAATTAAATGATTTTAATTAACCTGATGTAAATCAAGCCATTAAAAATAATGGCTTACTCACAATTTCAAGGTGCATAATTACAAAAAAAATTTGTTACACAAACCAATGGCAAAAATCTATTTAAAGTAACCGCTCTATGCTATACTATTATTGTTAGATTTTTGCATGTGCAAGGTGCTTATTTAGGTGCTTTTTTATATAGGTAAACACCAGTAATTGCAAACACTATATTGGGCAACCACACTGCCAAAATAGGATTCATATTGCCATTTATAGCAAAAGTGGTTGAAACAGTCATAAATAATATATAACCGAAACTTAGCCCCAGACCAATTCCAATATGCACTCCTATGCCTCCTCTGGTTTTACGAGAGGCTAGAGAAACGCCTATTAAGGTAAGAATAAAAGCTGAAAAAGGATTAGCCCAACGCTTGTAATATTCAATAATATATGGTTTTATTGATCCTACCCCTTTTTTTGTTTGTGCGTCAATGTATTCGGTGAGCTCTGTATTGTTCATGGTTTCAAACCAGTTGCGTTCCGATTTAAAGTCGGCAGGTGTCATGTTAAAAACGCTGTCCATCTTACTTCCCTCGGTAATTTCAATGTGCATTTTGTCAATAAAATCTCGTTTTATATAGTTGGTCAGCGTCCAATTGCTAGAATCTGAATTATATGTAATGCCTTCTGCCGATAGTTTGGATACCAGTCTTTTACCATCGAAACGCTCAGCCGAAAAGTGAGTTCCGTAGTTGCGATAGCCATAAAACTTGCCCATATAAACAAATAGGCCTGGCTCCAATTGAAAATGAATATCCGATAAGCCTGTGTCCTTTTTATTTTTAATATAAACCGACTCAAATTCGAGCCTGGTTTTGTTGGATGGTGGTATGAGATAAGCCCCCAGGTAAAATGAAAAAATAGCAACAATCAGTGCGCTTACAAAATAAGGAAACATGAGTCGCCTAAAGCTTACGCCGGCTGATAAAATAGCAATAATCTCGGTGTCGCCGGCCATCTTAGAGGTGAAAAAGATGACGGCGATAAACACAAATAACGGAGAGAAAAGATTGGCAAAGTAAGGGATGAAATTTAAATAGTAATCAAAGACAATGGCATGTAGAGAAGCCTCCTTATCCAGGAAATCATCGATTTTTTCCGTGATATCAAAAACCACTGCTATACTGATGATAAGCAGAATAGCGAAGAAATAGGTGCCCAAAAATTTTAGGATGATATACCTGTCGAGCTTTTGTAGAACTCCTCTCATAAAAAGTATTGTGCTTTAATGATTTACAAATGAACAAAAAAATGGTGACAAAATTAAACCTTATAAGCGACCCGACATTTGCTGCACCATTTTATTTTTCCAGAGAATAAAATCGCCGGCCTGAATATGCTTTCGGGCTTCTTTAACCAACCACAAATAAAAGGCCAAGTTGTGCAAGCTGCCTATTTGCGCGGCCAACAATTCCTTTGAAACGAATAGATGACGCACATAAGCTTTAGTATAATGGTGATCCACAAAAGATGTTCCTTCAGGATCGAGCGGCGAAAAGTCATCTTTCCACTTCTCGTTTTTCATATTCATAGTGCCATGGGCGGTAAAAAGCATACCGTTTCGTCCGTTGCGCGTAGGCATAACGCAATCAAACATATCTACCCCCAAAGCAATGGATTCCAAAATGTTAATAGGTGTTCCAACGCCCATCAAATAACGTGGTTTATCCTTAGGTAAAATGCCAGTTACCACCTCGGTCATTTCGTACATCACCTCGGCCGGCTCACCAACCGAAAGACCACCAATGGCATTTCCCTCGCGCTCAAACGATGCGATGTACTCAGCCGATTGTATTCGCAAATCCTTGAATCCGGCCCCTTGTACAATGGGGAAAAATGTTTGCTTATAGCCGTATTTGGCTTGGGTAGTGTCAAACTGTGCAATGCCCCTTTTTAGCCAACGATGTGTCAGTGCCATGGATGATTTTGCGTAGTCGTGAGGCGCATCGCCCGGTGCACATTCGTCAAAGGCCATCATGATGTCTGCTCCAATAATACGTTGGGTATCCACCACATTTTCAGGCGTAAACAAATGTTTGGAACCATCAATGTGCGATCGAAAAATAGCCCCGTCTTCTTTTATCTTGCGATTGGCACTTAACGAAAAAACCTGGTAGCCGCCACTGTCTGTTAAAATAGGGCGATCCCACCCGTTAAACTTATGCAGTCCACCTGCTTTTTCAATAATATCTAATCCGGGACGCAGGTATAAATGATAGGTGTTGCCTAAAATTATCTCCGCATTAATATCATGCCTCAAGTCGTTAAAATGCACACCCTTAACACTGCCTACTGTGCCCACGGGCATAAAAATTGGCGTTTCTATTTGGCCGTGGTCGGTGGTTATTTTTCCAGTTCGCGCCCTACTCTGGGGGTCAGTTATTTGTAGTTCAAATTCCATTTATACCATCTTTTGAGGCGCAAATATAAATATTCGTGCTGTACTTCGCTTCAATTGTATCTATTTAAACCTATTATTCTAATTTTTAAATAATCAAAATAGCAGCTAATTTGGTTTAAAATCCCCTTGTTAGATTCTTAAAAAATATTGATATTTGGCACGTGAAAATAATATCCTTAATACCTCAAAGCGGTCCTTGGCTGTATGTGCTGATAGTACTGCTTGTTTTGTTTTTTATTCAAGTTTTCTACTACCTTTTTTTTTATAATTATTTAGGTAGATACATTAAAAAAGGAGCTAAAACTGCCGCTACGGATTATACTTATCCGCCGTTTTCGATTATTATTTGTGCTCGCAATGAGGTGCAAAATCTGCTCAAAAATCTCCCTGCGGTATTACAGCAGGATTATCCCGCCCCCTTTGAGGTGGTTGTGGTTAATGATGCTTCTGAGGATAATTCGTCCGAGGTACTGGCTCAATTAAAGGTAAAATACGATAATTTGTATTTTACCACTATTCCTTATGACGAAAAATTTAAACATGGTAAGAAATTGGCCTTAACCATTGGTATAAAGGCTGCCAAATATGAGCATTTGCTTTTTACCGATGCCGATTGCGAACCAGCCAGTAAATATTGGATAAAGCTTATGGCTCAGGGTTTTAAAGAGGGTAAGGATATTGTTTTGGGTTATGGGGCTTATAAAAAACAAAATGGATTTGTTAATCTGTGGCAACGTTACGATACATTTCAAATTGTAATACAATATTTATCCTTTGCATTAAGAGGACGGGCATACATGGGGGTGGGAAGAAATATGGCGTATAAAAAATCCCTATTCGAAAAAGCTGGGGGATTCCGAAAGCATCAGTATATTTTGTCGGGCGACGATGATTTATTTATTCGTGATGCCGGAGATAAGGATAACGTGGCCATTGTTACCGAACCCGAAAGTTTTACCTTTTCGGAACCTATAAAGAGTTTTGGGAAATGGATGGGACAAAAAAGTCGCCACCTAAGCACATCGCCACTTTATAAGGTTAACATTAAATTTTTGATAGGGCTAGAAGTCATGTCGCGACAATTATTTTGGGTCATAGCTTTTTTGTCTGTTTTTTTTTCTACTTTTGCCCTGATTTTTATAGGCGTCATCTTTAGTAAATTAGCTGTTCAGATTTTAATACAACGCAGGTTAGTAAAGCGGTTTGGACATTCGGATTTGCTTTTTGGAGGATTTTTTTTAGATTTTATCTTGCCCTTTGCAACAGGAATGTTGTTTTTTGGGGTTAAACGACAAGCAAAAAAAAATAAATGGACATAAATCCAAACTTATCGGATAAGGGTAAGCACGATTTCATGCTGGTTCAATTAGCTGAAAAGGGTGACCAAAAGGCATATGCCGAACTTATGGGGAGATACCGTGATGCCATTTACTTTATGTTGTTGAAGATGGTTAACAATAAAAGTGACGCTGAGGATCTGACCATTGAAGCGTTTGGAAAGGCCTTTAAAAACATCCATCAATACTCTCCAAATTATGCTTTTAGTACATGGTTGTTCAAAATAGCATCGAACAACTGTATTGACTATTTGCGAAAGAAACGTAATAACATTGTTTCGCTCGACGGAACACATTTGAGTGAGGATAAAGAAAATGACAAGCCATTACATATAATGGACGACACGCCTGATCCGGAAGAAGGCTTGATAAAGCAGCAGAAAGCTGTTTTAATGCGTACGGTTGTTAAAAAGCTAAAGCCCAGATACCGAACATTGATAGAGTTGCGCTATTTCAAAGAATTTTCGTACGAGGAAATTGCAATAGAGCTTGATTTGCCTTTGGGAACAGTAAAGGCTCAGTTGTTCAGGGCGCGCGAACTGCTGTTTAATACCCTAAAAAATACCGACGTAAATTAGTTTACGGCATTACCGTTTTGCTAAGTTGAATTTAAGCATGAATTTGATTCAGAAATACTTTCCCGAACTATCAAATGAGCAGTTGGCCTTATTTGCCCAAATAGAGAAACTGTACCCTCAATGGAACGAGAAGATAAACGTGGTGTCGCGCAAAGACATTGACGAGCTGAATATCCGTCACGTACTGCATTCGTTGGCCATTACCAAATATGTAAAATTTAAGACCGGATCCAGCATTATTGATGTGGGTACTGGTGGAGGCTTTCCCGGTATCCCTTTGGCTATATATTATCCCGATTGCCAATTTCATCTTATCGACTCCATAGGAAAAAAAATAAAGGTGGTACAAACTATTGCCGATGAGCTGGGTTTGAAGAATGTAAAAGCCCAGCAAATTCGTTCAGAAGCTGTGCAAAGTAAGTATGATTTTGTAGTAAGCCGGGCAGTAACCGCATTCCCTCAATTTATAGCGTTAACCCGCCATTTGGTGAGCGACAAAAATATAAATTCCGTGGGCAATGGCATACTGTATCTAAAAGGAGGCGATTTTGGAGAGGAAATAAAACCTTTTAAAAAGAGGATTTCCATTGTTGAGCTGAGTGACTATTATAGCGAGGAGTTTTTTGATACGAAAAAATTGATACACCTTACTTTATAAAGTATAGCTCATGCGAAATGGACGATGTGAAGAAATCTTGAAATTATACCTTGGTTTTTTTGGAAGAAGAAAATAAAGATGTATTTTTGCACACCGAAAACGAAAATAATAAACTGACGAAAAGATATAAAAATATACTACCATGAAAAGGACATTTCAACCTTCGAACAGAAAAAGAAGAAATAAGCACGGC
>JAGXIP010000104.1 GCA_024635585.1 Saccharicrinis sp.
GGAAGCAGTCCGGCAACTTATGCCCCAAGCCCTAAGCAGATTAAAGACCTGGGGGATTCAAAAGTATATTTACGTATCGGACATATTGGTTTTGAGCAAGCCTGGACAGACCGTATTTCGGAGATAAACCCCGAACTTAAAATTGTGGACACCTCCAAAGGAATTGCTTTTATCGATGGTGAAGATTATGTGCACGGCGAGCATGTTCACAAGGGAGGCATAGATCCGCACATTTGGACTTCGCCCAAAAGCATGCTAACCGTTTTAAAGAACACACAAGAGGCTTTGATAAATACTTTCCCCGAACAAAAAGAAAATATATTGCAGCGAGGCCTGCAATTGGGAAAAAAGATGCGCGCCCTGGACGAAGAGTTTAAGGTGAAAATAGAAACATTTGCCAACAAGAGTTTTTATATTTTCCATCCTGCCTATACCTATTTGGCTCGTGATTATGGTATGACACAAATATCCATTGAGCATAAAGGCAACGAGCCTAGTGCCCAATGGCTGCGCCAGCTCATTGATAAAGGGAAAGAACTAAACATCAAAACTATTTTTATCCAGGAGGAATTCGATAAACGCAACGCTGAATTATTAGCTTCGGAATTAAATATACCCACTATGCAGGTAAATCCGCTTAGCGAAGATTGGGAAAATGAGATGAGGCAAACATTAACTAAGTTAGAAAAAGCACTAGAATAAGCCATGGAGCCAATTATTAAAGTAACCGATGTTTATGCCGGTTATTCGCCCAATAAAGCAGTATTAAAACAGGTAAATCTCAAAGTTTATCCCTACGATTTTATTGGTATCATTGGACCTAACGGAGGCGGTAAGTCAACGCTACTTAAATTAATTTTGGGTTTGCTACAACCGTTTTCAGGTTCTATTACCTTCAATACTCAACAGAATTATGCCCCGGCCAACTTGGGCTATCTACCACAAATAAGCAGTAGCGATAAATCCTTCCCCATTAAAGTGATTGATGTGGTTTTATCCGGACTGATGGGTAAAAAAGGATTGATAAAACCATATACCCGCAGCGAAAAAGAGCAGGCTCGCGAGTTGTTGCATTTTGTAAAGTTAGACAAGTATGCCAATAGCGCCATTGGTCAATTATCGGGCGGACAGATGCAGCGTGTGTATCTTTGCAGGGCTATTATCAATAACCCAGAGGTGTTGATTTTAGATGAGCCCAATAATTTTGTGGATAAACAGTTTGAAGCAGAATTGTACGACTTGCTCCTGGAGCTCAATAAAAAGATGGCCATCCTATTGGTATCGCACGATGTGGGTACCATTTCGTCCTTTATAAAAACAATTGCCTGTGTTAATGAGAGCTTGCATTATCATAATACAAACAAAATTTCAGAAGAGATACTAAAAACATACCATTGCCCCATAGAGCTCATCACACACGGACATGTACCTCATCGGGTTTTACACAATCATTAGCATAATTAATAATTTCGATGCACGATTTATTCAGCATATTTCAGTATTCCTTTTTTACCAATGCCATTGCGGCAGGTTTCCTCACTAGTATTTTGGCGGGCATAGCCGGCACTTATATTGTGTCGCGTAAAATAGTTTTTATCAGCGGAGGTATTACCCACGCCTCGTTTGGCGGTATAGGCATGGCTTATTTTTTTGGTTTAAATCCATTTATGGGTGCAGCCTTTTTTGCTGTTTTGTCTGCCTTGGGTATTGAGTGGGCCACAAGCAAAGCCAATGTGCGCGAAGATAGTGCCATCGCCATACTTTGGTCGCTGGGCATGGCCATAGGCATCATCTTTGTTTTTCTTACGCCCGGCTATGCGCCCAACCTAATGAGCTTTTTGTTTGGCAATATACTTACGGTTACACAAACAGACCTGATTTATATGTCGGTGCTGGCTGTGCTTGTAACTATTGGCATCATTGTGTTTTACCGCCCGGTACTTTATACGGCATTCGATGCGGAATATGCCCAAACCACGGGACTGAAAACGCAGCTTATAAAGTACGTGGTAGCCACAGTTGTAGCACTTACCATTGTGTTTAGTATCCGCATTGCAGGTATTATACTGGTACTATCGCTATTTACCATACCGCAGTCCATAGCCAGTATTTTTACTCACGATTTCAAAAATATGATATTCTATTCCATAGGATTTGGATTTGCCGGGATTTTGATGGGATTGATAGGCTCGTATTACTACAATCTCCCGTCCGGCGCCATCATCATTTTTACTTTAGTGTTGATTTGGGCATTGATAAAAGGAGTTTCGAAAATTGTAAGTATGAGCAAGCTCCCCCATTAACCCCAAATGGGGGAAGCTATGAGCAAGCCCCCCTCTAATCCCCCCAAATGGGGGGAAGCTATGAGCAGCATTTAAGATTTAACCATCCAAAACCTGTTAGACATAACCAAGCTTCAAATTCTCCACGTCATGACACCTCCCTTTCGGGGAGGTCGGGAGGGGCTTACTCATACCGCAGTGCCTCCACCGGATTCCTTGTTGCTGCTCGACAACTTTGCCAGCTTACTGTTAGCAGTGCAATACCCAACGCCAGCAAACCAGCCAAGGCAAAAATCCACCAACTGAGTTCAGTTTTGTAGGCAAAGTTTTGTAGCCATTTCTGCATAGCGTAGTATGCAATGGGTGTGGCAATTACAAATGCAATAGCCACCCATTTTACAAAGTCGCGGTTAAGCATTATTAGTACTTCTGATATTTTTGCTCCGTTAACTTTACGGATGCCGATTTCTTTTGTTTTTTCATTCGAAATATTCAATACCGTTCCAAACAAACCAAAACAGGAAATCAAGATAGCCACCAAGCTAAACAGGCCAATGGAACGTTTTGCATTTGCTTCTTTTTCATATAAAACAGCAATGCGGTCCTCCAAAAAATAGTGGTTTATATATTCATTGCCCACAGCAATTTTCCATGCTTTATTAATTTCAGCCAGAAGTTTTCCACGATCAGCAGCGATACCTTTTATAACAAAGTATCGGAAATAATCGCTCTGCCCCAGATAATAAAATACAAGTGGCTGCACTTTATGATGCAGCGACTGAAAATTAAAATTTTTCACAACCCCAATCACCTTTAACTTTTTAGTTTTAGATAAGTTGTAAAATTCTTTTCCCAATGGTTCGAAAAACCCCATTTTCCGGACAGCTTCTTCATTTAAAAGTATGGCGTCTTTATCGCTTGAAAATTTGTCGGAGTACCATCGACCTTCTATGATTTGGAAATTAAATACACCCTGATAGTCCACATCGGTTTGATAATAAGGGAACGGATACGGTGTTTGGTCTTGCGCATCAACCGGGATAAAACTTCCAGTAGTGTTCCCTGAAAAAGGAATCTGGTTCGATCGGGCTACATCTTGTATTAACGGCGATTTTATCAGTTCATTTTTGAATGCTTCGTAATGACTTCTTATTTTATAGGCCTGCTTAATTACAACTACATTTTTTGTGTCTAAACCCAGATTAAAAGCTGAAATGTATTTCAATTGCTTGTAGATTCCGGTTATCATGATAATTAACACTATTGCTGCTGCTAGCTGGGTAATTATCATGGCCCGGTTTAGCCAGAAAGTTGCGTATTTTTGCGTTTTTACTTGTGATGTACGCGTAAAGTACATGCCTAAAATAAGCCCGGATATAATAGCCAGCACACAAGCCGAAATGAACAAACCGACTACCGGCATCAGATAGTTTGTTAAAACGATAGTTGATAAGCCTTTTAGAATGGAGAGGTTTAATTGAAATACAAAAGCAGAAATTACAGATGCAGCACTAAAAGCAAGGACGGTGAACACAAACATTTCAATAATAAATGTGCCGATAACATCCTTTTTTGTTCCTCCGAAGTATCGTTTAATAATAAGTTCTGACTGGTGCTTTTTCCCCTTTGAAAAGGCAAATCCCAGCAAATTAAAGTAAGCAATGAGCAAAAGTACCACGATAATGGATAGACTAATATAGATTACCGAAACATTACTTTGCTCCTCAAAACTGGAAACAAAAGACCCATGTAAATGGATATCACTTACAGGAATAAGTTCTAGTCGCATGGAGTTCTCGCTGTCGAAAACATAATCCATATCATAATGGGTCTTTAACCACGGCACTAAATAATTGCTAATAAGTGTCTGAGCCTTATTTTCAAAGGCTTGCTGATTGATTCCTTTTTTGACTTTTATATACGTAAGATACTCGTAGCTTTCCCAACTATACGAATCATATTGATGAACATAGTCCTTTAACGGTAGTAATGCACTAAATTTCTGGTGTGAATTAAGTGGATAGTCTTTAAAAATACCAGCGATGGTATAATCTCTGTCATTCACTTTTATTATTTCCCCAACAGAATTATTATTTCCAAATATTTTTTCAGAAAGAGACTCAGCAATATAAACTTCGCCGGATTGATTTAAAAATGAAGCTTTATTCCCTGAAATCAAATCCAGCGAAAACACATCAATAAACGATGGGTCTGTCCATATTACATCTTCTTCAAATGTGGTTTTATTGTCTTCTGAAACAGTCACATCTGATTTGCTTTTTGTTCTTACTGTATTTTCAACTTCAGGGAATAAATCCTTTAAATACGTGGCCACGGCCAGGGGACATTCACCATAAACATCCTTAGTCCCGCGATAAGTTTCGTTAATGTAAACATTGTAAATCCTGTCCGAATCGGGATGAAATCGGTCGAATGATTTTTGATAAACGATGTTAGAAACTAAAGGAATAGTAATGCAAAATGCCAATAGCAATCCGGCCAGTTTCAGAATCGATAAGGTTTTATCATTGCTGATTTTCCGCAATATTATTTTTAGATTACTCATGATTGCTATTTTTAGATTATACTATTCATACCTCAAAGCCTCCACCGGATTCCTCGTAGCTGCCTTCCAGCTTTGCCAGCTCACCGTTAACAATGCAATGCCCAAAGCCAGCAAGCCGGCAAGGGCAAAAATCCACCAGCTCAAATTGGTTTTGTAGGCGAAGTTTTCTAGCCATTTATTCATAGCGTAATATGCAATGGGCGTGGCGATCACAAATGCAATAACCACCCCCTTTACAAAGTCTCTGTTTAACATCGTCATTACTTCTGAAACATTAGCGCCGTTGACTTTTCTGATACCAATTTCCTTGGTTCTTTTCTGCATTGAAAGAATGGTTAATGCAAGCAATCCCATGCAAGCAATCAGAATTCCAATTCCGGCAAATACATTTAAACTGGCAGTTAGTTTACTTTCCGATTCGTACATTTTGTTGAGCTGGTCATTTACAAAACTATATTCAAAAGGATATTCCGGTACAAATTTTTCCCACGCTGTTTTTATCTGATCCAGCACTGCCGGTACACCGGGATTCATCCTTACAATGATTTCATTGTAGTAAAACGGATTCATATTAAAACACATGGGAGTTATTTCACTGTGCAGCGATTTGAAGTTGAAATTTTCCACAATGCCAACTATAGTACCTTCCTGGTAAGCATATAATGTTTTCCCAATAGGATTGTCAATCCCCATCTCATCAGCCGCTTTTTGGTTGATCACATAGGCACATTTCCTGTTGGTATCGTAATCAACTATGTCGTTTTTAAAGTGGGAACTAAAACCACGGCCCTCCACCATTTTAACACCGAGCGTTTCAAAATAATTGTAATAAACCGAGTTCCATTGTATGCTAACCGTTTCTCCTTCTAGCATTCCGTCACAACGAAAATCATCGGCTGATGTTTGTACATCCGACGGTGAAGAAAAAGCAAGTGTCGCATTTTTTATCCCATGCATTTTTTCTAGTTCCTGTGCAAAAGCATCAAATTTATTACCGTTTATTCCATCATCAACCGACATATTCAAAGGAATAGTTATTAATTCCTCCCTGGCGAATCCCGGGTTGTGTTTTTCCAGAAAATGAACTTGTTTATAAAACAAAGTTGTAATCGCTATCAGCGCCACACTTATGGTAAATTGCCCAATTATAAGGACATTTACCATTCTCGTTTGTTTGTGCAGCGATTGTTGATTTGCTTTAAAAATACGTACCGTTTTTTGTCCAGAAATTATTAACGCGGGAATAAACGAAGTCAAAACTGCAAAAACAATGATTACTCCTGTCAAAAAGAGTATAAGTGTTAAATCAAATTCTTTTACAGCTGGAAGAAATGAAAACCTGACTGTAAGAATAGAATTGTACAGGTAAACAAAAAAGAATGAAATTACCACGCTTATTGAAATGTAAGAAAATATCTCGTGAATTTGATCGCCGAAAATAATTGATTTTGAGGCTCCGAAGACTTTTTTGACTCCCGTATTAATTGCACGTTGCGATGCCGTTCCAATGTGGAGTAGAAGAAAATTCACTGCCGACATGGAAAGTATAATCAGAGCAACAATGGCCAAAAGATAGAGGTAACTTTTGTTTGCCTGCGGCACCGATTCCCAGCCAGTTTGCAATTCAATATGCAATCTTTTTAACGGTTGTAATACCAGTTTTTCGGGATTTTCTTCCACACGTGTCGTAAGGTAATCTGACATTTTTGCTGAAATAGCTTCCTCATCTGTTTGGTTTTCGGTCAGAATAAATGTATGAATGTCTGTTGGATAATTCCAGGAAGGTTCAATCCAAACCTGGGTTAATTTTGAAATAATTTCCAACGGTAAAAGGATATCACCGCGAAAATTGGAATTCTTTGGAAAATCACTAAAAACACCCTGAACTGTAAATAATCTGTCTTTGCCGATTTTTATCTGTTCGCCCACCGGATCCTTTTCACCAAAATATTTTTTGGCTGCACTTTCCGATAAAACAATGGAGTTGGGCGAACTTAGGCAACTTGCCACATCACCTTTTTCCAAAGGAAATGAAAACAGGCTGAAAAAGTTTGGATCGGCAAAAATGGCTCGATTCTCATTAAACATTTTATCACCTGCAGTGAGCGCCAGGTAGCCCAAGTAAAAACTTACCCGGGAGGCATCTATAACTTCAGGAAAATCGGACTTTAAACTCTGTGCCAACGGCCCGTAAGTTGCTGCTCCCGATAATTCATTTTTATCATTTTGAGTTAAAACACGGTATACCCGATTGGAATTTTCATATTGAGAGTCATAGTTAAACTCCTGATAAACATACCCCAAAACAATAATTGCCACTGCCATGCCTATTGCCATCGACAAAATGTTTAACAGGTTCAGCCGGCCATTTTTTCTAAAACTTCTAACATTAATTTTTAATGTATTCATTCTTAAAGATTTTAAATGTATCGTACAAATTGTCAATAACATAACTTAGTTATTCATATCTCAACGCCTCCACAGGATTCCTGCTCGCCGCCTTCCAGCTTTGCCAACTCACAGTCAGCAATGCAATTCCCAAAGCCAACAAGCCGGCCAGGGCAGAAATCCACCAACTCAAATTGGTTTTATAGGCAAAACTTTCGAGCCATTTGTTCATGGCGAAATATGCAATGGGTGTGGCAATAACAAAAGCAATGGCCACCCA
>JAGXIP010000105.1 GCA_024635585.1 Saccharicrinis sp.
AAAAAGTTCTTTCTTTCGCGAAAGGGTATTATATATGTACAATTGATCTTTCATGTGTTTATAATTTATTTTTTTTGCCACATAGCTTGCCCCGAACATGATTCGGGGGAACTCGCCATAACAATCATTCCCCTCCCGCTAAGGCGGGACAGGTTTTGTGAGAAGTTACTCTCATAGCCTGCCCCGACCCTTCTGGGCTCGTTTCATATTAAAACATCAAACCAAAGCCGGCATTAAAAGCTGCTTTGGCCTTGTCGTCGGCCTCGGTTTTCACAAATTGCACATCTGCTTTAAAGGCTGCATTGGGCACCATTTTCCAGGTTAATCCTGTGGTGATTACACTCGCAGCATAGGCTTTGTTTCGCATTATTCCCTGCTCAACGGAGTTTTGTGTATCGTATTTCTCAACCCTTACAAAAGGGATTAACTCCGTTTTAACTTTATCTACCGTATTAAAAACATTGTAGGCCACTTCGGCATAATAACCGATCATAGATTTTCCCAAACCGTTGTTTTTTCCATTGACGGCAGTAAACTCATTGTACTCCTTGGTATTATCCAAACTATTATAATATAGCTGGCCTCTAAGTTGCAGTCCTTTTGTTGAATAACGAAGATCTGCACCTATCATAGCCATACGGATAACCGAAGAATCTGCCCGTGCTAAGGCATTTTCATCTTCTTTGTTTATGCCATCGTACATGGTACTTTGCGACTTACCAACATACCCCGACAAGCCCAGGTTAAGTCCTCTGATACCAAAATACTCAACCTTAGCCGCAAAGTTGGGTGAACTGATATAGGACTCCGCTCCCTTTTGTCGTCCTTTGCGCAAGCCATCCTTACCCCGAAAATTACCCGCTCCATTATAGCCGTTAAAACCATTCATAATATAGGCCTGATAACGCATTTTTACCGGAATCACAACACCAGAAAAGCCTGCACCAATTTCCCGCCAAGTAGAAGGAGCAATCAAATTATCGATATGTGGGCGCTCTACCCCATTAAAAGTATTAGGTTCGTGGTATTCATTAATAATACCCATGGGGGTTAATATTAAACCGGCTCTTAAGTTAAGTGCGTTATTTATCTTGTATTGCAAAAACGCCTGTTCAACATACACCTCGCTAACATGCTCATATTCAATTTCGCTAATAAATTGGGTGCGTTCGTTAAATTGATAGCCCAACAACATTACAACTCTATGTACGTCAAGGGTTCCGTTGTTTCTAACTTCCGAACTTAAGGGCTGATTGTAGTGTGCCTCGGCATAACCGCCTATCTTTAAATTACCTTCGGTTTGCAATAATCTCTCGGCAGCGTTAAAATATAGATTTTGATTATCAAGCAGCTGCGCTTTCATTAAAATTGAACACGCTGCAAAAGCAATGATTATAAATAAAGCCTTCATCAAATAGTAGTTTATATTGTTTTTATGAACAAGGTGACCTTTATTACACCTCAACAATACAAAGGTATTTGATTGCCTCATCGCTTGAAATAACCATTAATAGGTAAAAATGTGCAGGCAACATTAAAGATGATGAAGAAAAATTCAATGCTATTTCAGATACAAAACACACACAAGAAACTCACTACGAATTAGTTAATAGAATTAAATCAGTTGCAGCATCTAAAAAAACAAAAAAATAGAATAACTAATAATGAGGATGAGTTAAATAGCGATAGACCGTTACTTTTCACCTTGATTGTGACAAACAAGGTACACTTTAAGCAAGTAAACTTCAAGTTAGGATGATACACATTATACCTTCTCTAACTTTTTCATACGCCTAAAATAATCTTTTGTGGCCCGCATAACTCGGGGTGCCAACCATACGGCCGCTATCATATTAGGAAAGGCCATCAAGGCATAGGCCGAATCGATAAAAGAAATCACCACATCCAATGAAGCAACGGCGGCCACTACCACGCTAATCAAGCAAAAAATATTGTAGTACACCTTAGATTTGGTACCAAAAAGATAGGAGGAGCATTTAGTACCATAATACGGAAAGGTAAACAAGGTAGATAGTGAAAAGAATAAAACGCACAGGATGAGCAAATAAGGACCATATAAGGGAATAGCCTTTTCAAAAGCCATGGCTGTTAGCGTAATACCGTTGGCGCTACCCGACTCCCACACACCTGTAACCAATATAGCCAAGGCCGTCATGCTACAAACAACAAGAGTATCTATTATGGGGCCTAACATGGCCACAAGGCCTTCGCGCACGGGCTCATTGGTTTTAGCAGCACCATGAGCCATGGGAGCTGTACCTATGCCGGCCTCATTGGAGAAGGCAGCTCGTTTAATCCCCGTTATAATCATCGTACCAACGGCACCTCCCAATACTGCATCGGCTCTAAAGGCATCGGTAAGTATCAAATGAATGGCAGTAAACAATCTGTCGGGATGGGATAGGATAATATACAAAACCACCAGCACATAAAGCAATACCATTAAAGGTACTATACCGGCGGTTACTTTTCCAAGGCGCTTGATACCGCCAAAAATTACGGCCGACATGATAGCTGCAACGATGAGACCCGTTATCAGATCGGTACCGAATCCCACGTTTACCCCATTAGGTTCCAGCACCACATCTCGAAACACCTGTGTAAGCTGGTTGCTTTGAAACACTGGAATAACACCAAACAAAGCCGCCACGGCAAAAAATACGGCCATGGGCTTCCATCGCTTCCCCATGCCTTCGGTAATATAATACATAGGTCCTCCCTGCACTTCTCCCCGATCATCAACTCCTCGGTACATGACAGCCAGTGTGCCCGTGAAAAATTTTGTGGACACACCAATTACCGCGCTCACCCACATCCAAAAGATGGCACCGGGTCCTCCAGTGGAAATAGCTACTGCCACACCACTAATATTACCCATACCCACTGTTGCTGCAAGTGCGGTTGATAAAGCCTGAAAGTGGTTTATTTGTCCAGCCTCTTCGGGGTTGTCGTATCGACCCCTTATAATATCCACCGCGTGAGCGAGGTAACGGAAAGGTGCCAGGTGGCTGTAAACCATAAAAAACAAACCTCCTCCGACCAAGACGATCAGAAGAGGCACACCCCAAATAAATTGGCTGAATTGTATTATTTCATTTTCTATTTGCTGCATGTGGTAAAGATAATAGCCTTGGCAAAAAAAGCAGTATTTTTATTGAGGGTTTCATTAACTAGAGCGTAAAAACTGCCTTATCATTTAGGCAAGGCAGTTAATTTACATAAGTAATACTTTATGTTGTTTTTATTATCCAACTAAACCGTCATTGTAACAATTTAACAACAAGTTATTCCACAATAATTCCCTATTTGTCCCACCACACTTTTTCGGTAAACAAATCCTTGCCTGTAGCCAGCCGGGAAACGGCTTCCGATACATTAGCTTCATTGGTTGTATATTCCGAAGAGCCATATGCCCTGCGCCGAGGGATGGTGCTTTTAACCGCCGCCGGTCCGGGTGTTAGCACCGGATAATCCAACCTCCGCCACTCGGCCCAGGCCTGTATACCTTGCGCATAGAGGGCTATCCATTTTTGTGTGCCTATTTGGCTTCTCCACTTGGCAGGATCGTATGTAACTTCGGAACGAGCCAGATAGGTAGCTATATCGCCAGCATCTACTCCATTATATTCCATAGATACGGTGATAGCGGCACGATAAGCGGCGGCAGCATCGCCAGAAATATAATTTCGTTGTATAGCTTCGGCTTTAGCCAGGAGTATTTCTGCCGCCGTCATAATAACGGTGGGAGCCGCTTGAGCAGCATACTTATCTCCGGGCATCGATACATCAGCGGCGTTGCCTGTACCTTCAATACCATAGGTATGTCCCACATACAATCCCGAGTTGATGGCTGGGTTGGCAAAGCTTGCTATGCGAGGATCGCCCATACTGTTCAGTGCATCGACAAATGTATTTGCCACGGCAAAAAAATCGGCTCCCAAATTCACCACGTTATCTATGTACAACGGGTTGGCTTCATTCTCGGTTTCCAAGTGACCGAAATGTGCAAAATGGGTGGATAATGAAAATGCCTTTGTAAAATCAACCTCTTGCATCATTGCTTTGGCCTTAGCATCATCCACCTCGGTCAATCGCATGGCTATCCTTATTTTCATCGATTCGGCAAAGGCGTACCACATATCCATATCACCGTTGAATATCATATCCCCTTTTAAATCAATCACGGGCGACATGTCTATCAGTGCTTGTGCATCTTTAAGATCTTGGAACAAACCGTCATAAATATCCGCTTGCATATCATAGGCCGGCATCAATATATCATCGTTGATGGCCTCGGCATATGGGATATCGCCCCACACATCAGTCATATTATGATAGGCCCATACATTGAGCACGGCGGCAACGGCAACTTGATTGTTGTTATCGCCATATTGCGATACACGCTCCTTGGATTCCTGAGCGGTATTAAGTATCTTAATTTCCTGAAGATCCTTTAACCCTCCAAGATATACACTGTTAAAACTCGAAATGCCATCTTCGGCATAATTCGACTTGTCGGGATAGTCTAATTGGGCAAAGTGCTGCACATATTGCGAGCCCAACTGTGCAATTTCACCATTAAAGTTATAAACCAAATTAGCCTGCGCCTGCGTGAGCAATGCTGAGGTGGGAACGGTTTGGGTTTTATTGGGGTCGATATTCATCTCCTCCAAATCGGAGCAAGCGCCAATGCCAACCAATACAGCAAGCACAAAAGCGGTATATATATGTTTTTTGGTATTCATTTTTTTTGATTTTAGGATTAAAACTAAGCTTAAAATTTTAAGTTGACATTAAAACCAACAGAACGGCTCGACGGCAGCGATCCACCCTCGTATCCCAGTGATGCGTTGGAGGTTGAGTTCACTACCTCCGGATCGAATCCCTCGGTGTTGGAATGTAAAAGTGCCACATTGCGCGCAACAACCGAAATGGTTACCTCCTGCAACATCACTCTACCTGTCCATTCCTTAGGCAAGGTATATCCTAACTTAAGTTCGCGCAACTTTACAAAGCTGGCATCATACATATAATCTTCGTTAAAACTCTTTGCATGATTATAGTAAGTTTTGGCCGATATATATACATTGTTGGGACGAGTTGAAACAATGGTTACGCCATCAGAGGCATAAGTGGGTATTAGGCCATCACTGCGCATACCGCCACCATCGGCAACGTCGTCGCGCTTAGGATTTCCTTTATCATTTAAACCAACAGTTATAGGGGTTTGACCTGCTTTGGTGGCCCACCTATTGGCCCAAGAATATATCAATCCACCTTTCTGAAAATCGATCAGGGCGCTCAGCGTTATGCCCTTGAACTTAAAAGTATTCATCATGCCGCCATTAAAATCAGGCATGATATCGCCCACCTTTTCAGGTTCGCCCGATTGCATAAAGTATCCTTCTTCGTCCACCAACTTCTGTCCCTGGTAGTAATCGTACCCACCACTAGCATACATCTGCCCATACTTACCGCCAACTTCAGCCTTTACCCATGCCGAGCCCACATCCGAAACGGTGAGATCGCTCAAGTCGCCATACAATGAGTTGAGCTGTGTTTTATAGCTGGAGTAATTCAACGATATGTCCCAAGTAAAATCAGGGGCTTTAACGGGCGTTCCATAAAGTGTTACTTCAAACCCTTTATTCTGAAGTTCCCCTGCATTGATTACGGCGGTAGAATAGCCCGTTGTGCTCGACACGTCGATATCGAATATCAGCTCTGTGGATTTACGGTCGAAATAGGTAAGGTCGGCACCCAGACGATTGTTAAAAAAGGTAGCTTCCAACCCCAACTCAAATTCTTTGGTCAGTTCATTTTTTAAATTTGGATTTAAGCGAGTGTTGCTCACCGTAAAAGTGGTGGTGGGGCCAAAATTAGTGTTGGAATAAGCGTTATATAGCTGGTAGGGTGAGGTATCGTTACCTACCAAAGCATACCCAGCCCTTAATTTACCAAACGACAGCATAGGAACATCCATCAATTCAGAAAATACAAAACTGGTACTTATGGCCGGATAAAAATACGACTGATTGCCAGGAGGCAAGGTAGAAGACCAATCGTTACGTGCCGACAGATCCAGATAAACCGTATTGGCATACCCCATTGAAGCGGAGGCAAACACCGAATTAATTTGTTTTTCGGAGAAATACGACCTGGCCTCGACGGGTGAACTTGAATTGGCGATGCTAAAAAAGTTTTCTACCACCAGACCATCAACCGTGTTCATGTGTGCCGAACGATACTGCGAGTACATAATATTGCCGCCAAGCACAGCACTTGCTGACCACTTACTGCCAAAGCGTTTGTTATAGTTGATGATACCCTCATAGTTATTTTCGAAAGAAGTATAACGCGATTCGCCATAATAATCGGTGGTAGTGCCACCTGACCCAATCCTTTCATCGGTATTCATGGTATAATAATCTGTACGAGCTGTACCCGTAAAACTTAACCCATCTATTATATTAATTTTAAATCCAGCATGACCGTATAATCGATCCTTGGCGTCTTTGGCATATATATTATTCAACACCCAAAAAGGGTTGTTACTCCATCGTATATAGGTACGGCCATCGCTAATGTCCCTAAAGTTCCATCCAACCTGCTGCCCCATTATGTTGGAGTAATAATGCTTTCTTAACAAATCCGCATCCACCTGTCGTTGTGTCCAAATGCGCATGGCACCCGGCACACTTTCGCCATCACCGCTATAGCCAAATCTGGATCGTCCTTTTGTTTTTTGTTTGATATAATTCACCGAGGCAAACACTTCAACGTTGTCACTAAGCTTTGAAGATCCTTTAACGCCAAACATATTTTTTTGCAATTCGGAGGTAGGTACAACACCGGTTTGCTTTAAGTTGGTATAAGATATGCGAAACGAAGAGTTATCGTTGGCACTTTGAATGTTGATGCTGTTACTGAGTGTTACGCCCGTGTCGAAAATATTTTTGTAGTTGTCGGGATTGGCCTTCCAAGGGCGTGTTTTCATGTAGTTTTTGCTTTCGGGCACAAAAGAGTCCCAATGCAACACCTGTCGTCCGTCAAATTTAGGCCCCCAGCTTTCGTCAGTACCCGTTTGTACCGCCGATGTACCGTCCATAGAGCTCCATTGGGGATCAAGACCGGACTCGGCATAGTCGAAAGTTGGAAATTCGAGAGAGGATCCTCCTCCATACTCGTTTTGGAACTCCGGTAATATGTATACATTGTCGAAAGTTGTGGTTGAATTAACCTCAACACCCAGCCCATTTTTGCGGCTACCACTTTTTGTGGTAACGATGATAACACCATTGGCGCCACGGCTGCCATAGAGCGTTGTAGCTGCCGCTCCCTTGAGAACCGACACGCTGGCCACGTTGTCGGGGTTAATATCCTGCGCTCCATTTCCGAAGTCGTAGCCATCGGTGGTACCGCTTATGTTATAGTTGCTTATTGGCGTTCCATCCACTACATACAGCGGTTGGTTTGAACCACCTAAAGAGGAAATTCCTCGTATAATCACATTGGAAGATCCGCCAACAGTCCCAGCTCCAGATTTTATCTGTACTCCAGCCACGCGTCCTTGTAAGGAGTTAACAACCGATGTAGGGTCGGGAACAGCTACATCGTCGCTACTCACTTCTTGCACCGCATACCCCAGCGAACGTTCTTGCCTCGACACCCCTAAGGCAGTCACCACTACATCGTCGAAAAGAATGATGGAGCTATTAAGTATAACGTCTATTCTTGTGCGACCGTTAATGGGCATTTCAACTGTTTCCATGCCTATAAACGAAAAAATAAGAACACTTGCCTTTATATTGCCCGGAATGGTTAATGTATAAGTGCCTTGTGCATTAGCGATGGTGCCAATACTGGATTGACTTTTCACAAATACACTGGCACCAACTATTGGGTCGCCACTCTGATCTTTGATGTTCCCGGTGATGGTGGTTTGTGCAAATAAGCATACACCCGTGACCAGGAAAGCCGCAATGATTGTAATTTTTTTCATTTGATTTAGATAAAAGTTAAAATAACTATTGACTTTTGGGTAAAAGCAGAATTACACCTACTATAGGAAGGTGCGAGAAGATTCGCGATTTTTTTAAACAAAACATGCCCAACAACCTACAAAATGGCCGGGGCATTATTAATGTCAACAAAAACCTGTTGGAACGAAAATTTCTGTGTCAGATAGTTGCCGACACATTATTATTTTTATTTCAATGATATTCTTCATATAGAAAAACAAGAATACAGCGCTTGATTTTAACGAATACATTTACCTGGATACCAATGATAAGTATATTCCACGATTAAATTTATCACAAATTTTGACGTTAATATACAAAAATTAAATGATTCCGAAAATGTATTTTTGGGGATGTTTTTGAAAGGATGGACTACGATAACAAGGCTAACATAGATTAAAAGGGGGGTTGGATGCACAAATAAAAAAAGACAAACGTTTATACCTTAGATAAAAAGGAGAGCTAATTTATTTAATACTTCCATTTGTTAGCCAGAACCACCAATGACAGCATGACGGGTACTTCAACCAATACGCCAACAACGGTTACCAGTGCAGCGGGAGATTCCAATCCGAATAATGCGATGGCAACGGCAACGGCCAATTCAAAAAAGTTGCTTGCCCCTATCATTGCCGATGGTGAGCAAACGGCATGAGGCAACTTTAATTTTCGACCTGCAAACCAAGTGATGAAAAATATAAAATAAGTTTGGATGATGAGCGGAACGGCAACAAGTAATATTATTAATGGATTCTCGGTAATTGTATTGCCTTGAAATGCAAATAATAATACCAAAGTTAATAACAGTGCTAAAATTGAAACGAGTTTAAACTTCGGTAGCAAGGTGTTTTTAAACCAATCTTCGCCTTTTCTACGAATTAAAACTTTGTGCGTAATAAACCCAGCCAGTAACGGAACTACAACAAATACTAAAACACTTGAAACCAATGTGTCGTAAGGAACCTCTACATTTGTAATTCCTAAAAGCAAACCAACGATAGGCACAAAAGCCACCAAAATAATCAGGTCGTTAACCGATACCTGAACCAAGGTGTAATTAGGGTCGCCATCCGTAAGGTAACTCCACACAAAAACCATTGCAGTACAAGGTGCTGCACCAAGTAATATTGCCCCTGCAATGTATTCGCCAGCTAATTCGGGGTTAATAAATGCTGCATAAATTTTTGTGAAAAAAATCCATGCAAAAAATGCCATGGTAAACGGTTTTATCAGCCAGTTAACGATAAGCGTCAGTATTAAACCCTTGGGGCGTTTACCAACGTTTTTTATGCTCGTAAAATCCACTTGCAACATCATGGGGTAAATCATTAACCAAACCAAGATGGCCACGGGTATATTTACACTGGATACTTCCATTTTGCTCAAAACAGCCACGCTCCCGCCAGCAAAATTTCCGATGATAATACCAGCCCCAATACATAAGGCAACCCAAAAGGTCAGGTATTTCTCAAAAAATCCGATTTGTTTTTTGCTTGTCATGTCTTAATAATTCAATGTTTGGAAGTAAGATTCTCCGTAGTATTCTTTAATTACCCATTTTACACCTTTCGCATTATAGCTTTGGTTTTATATCTTCAACATACAATTTGAAAAATGCCTCTTTTATTTCGTTACGTACTCTTATGAATTCGCTCCAGATAAATTCGTCGGTTCCTGTGGCATGAGATGGGTCGTCGAAACCAATATGCAATCGTTGTTTTACTTTCCCCATAAAGGCAGGGCAAGCCTCGTTTGCTCCACCGCAAACAGTAATTACATAATCCCATTCTTCGGCCAAATATTTCTCAACCGAATCGGAAGTATGGAGGCTGATGTCTATGTCAATTTCTGCCATCGCCTTAACGGCTTTGGAATTCAATTTGCCCGATGCCTCTGTTCCTGCCGAACGAACCGTAATGTTTTTGTCGAACGATTGTAAAAAACCGTGTGCCATTTGGCTGCGGCAACTGTTGCCAGTACATAAAATTAATACCTTCATATTTATAAATTTTTATTGTTAACACTGTTTATCAACACAAAAGGAATCCTCTTCAAAGAATTCATTAAAATGAGATTTAAATTTTTTTATGGTTGAACCACATAAGCAATAGTTTATTTTAAGCCCTTCAACTTCTCCATGAATCAATCCTACATTTTTAAGCTCTTTTAAATGCTGCGAAACTGTAGTACGACTTAAGGGTAAAGAATCTGAGATGTCGCCCGAAACACAGACCTTTGTTTCTGCAAGATATTTTAAAATGGCCAATCGGGCCGGGTGAGAAATGGCCTTGGCGAACTGGGCCAGTGCCTGTAGTTCATTATCAAATATCTCTCTTTTATCCATTGTTGGTTCTCTTTGTTGTATGACGCAAACATACGACACAAATTGATGAAAACAAAAATATGCCCACTTTTTTTGCTAGTCATTTAAACCGCGACAAGGCATTAATTCGGGAGTTTGACCTGGAAAATTCAAAGTCAGAATCAACATTACAGAGGCATGACACCTTGTGTAACTGACTATCAGTGAAACTACATTGTTGAAATTTCGTATTTAAAAATTAAAAGAAATTCCAGATAAGCTTTACCGCCATAACCAGCAGGATAATGGCTAAAATTCTTTTCACTGTTTTCGAGTTAAGATTTTTGTGCATAAACATGGTACCCAGCGTGGCTCCAATTATTCCTGCCATTGAGGCGATGGCTAACAAGCGCCAATCAACACTGCCCATTGCCCAGTAAGTTAAAAATCCTGAGAAGGAGGAAAAAGGAACCACAAATGCCGTGATGGACGTAATTTTTTTTGGGTTGAACCCCAGTAATAACATTAAAGGTGAAATAACTCCTCCTCCACCAACGCCCAACAAGCCGGATAAAAGTCCGGCAAATGCCCCTATAAACGATAATGCGACGTAGGGCCGGTCTTCACGATAGGAATCCTGTGTCTTCTTCTTGTGAAATAGAAACATCAATCCTGAAAAAAATAAAAACCCAATAAACAGGATCAAAATGATTTCTTTTGGGATAAAATGAGATCCCCAGGCACCTACAATGGCAAATAAAAACGAAAAAATGATGATGGGTATGCCTATCCTAAAATCCAGCCTTTTGTGCTTTATATTTGATAAACTGGCACCAGTTAAACTTATGGTGTTATAAAATAAACCAACAGGTTTTGCAACTGATAAAGGAATCCCGAAAGAATCCATGATTGGAATCAATATTATTGCTGCCCCTACACCTCCAAGTGAGAAGATAAGGGCAGCAAAAAATGAAATCACTGCTAAATAATATTCCACAATACGCTAACGTTTATTTTTCCGAACAAGGAATACATACTCTTTTTCCATCAATAATTTTTGATCGGTTGTCGAATACAATCTCATTACATTTTGAGCAATTATGCCATTCAAAAGTTCCTTTCGATAATTCCACATTTTTCTCGAAAACATCACTTATAGAAAACATTACGTTCTCGTCCATTTGCTCTACATTTTCGATAAGTGGCATTACCAGTTCAGGCTTAATATCTTTAGGTTCAACCTTTTGTTTGCGAAGCTTTACAAATTCAGAGTTCAACGCCTTTTCAAAAAACGCAGGTTGCATGGAGACTCTCACTGCTTTATTTGTTTTTAAATCGACCAAAACAATTGCATTTTTTCCGTAATTTAATTTTTCTGCAATTCCTTTTCCATAGGTACACCCCGTTGAAGCCATTACTCCATCTAAAAAGCAAGCGGCGGCATGTGCGGGCCCGTTTTCACAAAAAAGATATAGCTCTTTGTTACTAGCTTTTTCAACACCAAGCCTTTTCATTGCAGTTAATCCTGCCCGGTAGCCAATTGGCATTGCAGGACATTTGTGTCCGTGAAATTCAAATGCCCATTCTGGAATTTGAAATTTTTGTGTACTCATAATATTTTGTTTTAAAATTTATACTGCATACTTAATAAGATACTATACCAAAATCTGCAATATCGGTTTGCCCGGTGGTTCAAATTCTTTACCTGCAGATTGAGCAAAGATGTTGCCTGTAATGATTAGCATGAACAGCCACGTACTTATTCGAATCATAACCCTATTTTATAGCACGAGATTAAACAAATAGCCAAGAAGAATAATAAACAAGGTGATGATACCAAAGAAAACCCCTATCAGTTTCCACTTCATTACTTTCTTCAATAAAGTTGCCTCTGGCAATGACAATCCTACAACGGCCATCATAAAAGCAATGGCCGTTCCCAAGGGTACCCCTTTAGCCACAAATACCTGAATAACAGGAACTATACCCGCGGCATTGGCATACATGGGGACGGCAAAGAGCACAGCTAGAGGAATGGCATACCATTTATCGGCTGACTGATACTCTGTAAAGAAATTTTCAGGGACATAACCATGCATGGCAGCTCCAATGGCGATACCGATAATCACGTACAAAAGTACTTTTCGAACAATATCCCATCCATCTTTAATAATGGTTGGAAGACGGTCTAAAAAGGATGTTTTTTCCCCATTCCATTCTTCATTTTCTTGTATGGCATTGTCCTGTATCTGACGTACCCAATCACTAAGGTATTTATCGAGTTTGAGTTTTCCTAATATAAAACCACCAAGCATACCCATTAAAATCCCCGATCCCGCATAGATGATAGTGGCCTTTAAACCAAACAATCCTAAAAACATGGCAACCGCCACTTCATTAACCAAGGGAGAAGTTATCAGATAAGCAAAGGTAACGCCCAAGGGAATGCCTCCTTTTACAAAACCGATAAACAAAGGGATGGATGAGCATGAACAAAATGGGGTGACGGCACCAAAAAATGAGGCGAAGAAATATTCCAACCCATACATTTTTTTTGTTGTCAGATAAATCCGCAAGCGATCAACAGGAAAATAAGCATTTACAACGCCCATCAAACTACTGATAAGGAATAGCAGAATTAATATTTTTATGGTATCGTAAAAGAAAAAATTGACAGCAGCCCCTAAGTGCGATTCAGGTTTGAGGTTTATAAAATCATAGGTGAACGCATCCACCAAAGCGGGTAAATAATGGTACAACGCTACTAAAAGTGGTAAAACAATCGCAATTGAAATTACTAAACGTACTTTACTTTTATTACCCGGATTTACTTCATCCGGGTTTTCAAGGGCACAGGCAGCATTATTTGCTTTACTCCCGCTTTTTATCAAAGAATTCAACTTATTCATTCGTCTCTTTTTGTTGTTCGTTAAAATACGAACATATAATATAAATTTTTTTAGCCCAAATAAATTGTAATAATATAATACAAACCAACCAAGATAAATACTGCGGCAACCACTCGTCTGAACCAAAGTTCAAAAGTTTTGAGTTTATTATATACATTGCCCAAAGAACCGATGCTAAATGCAATGAACCACGCAAAAATTATCACAGGGATTCCGGTTGCAATGGCAAAGATTACGGGTAAATACAAACCGCTCGCGCTGCTGATTGTCATGGGCATTAGCATTCCGAAATATAGCACGCCGCTGTATGGGCAAAATGCCAGCGCAAAAACTACACCCAACAAAAGAACACCCCAAAAGCCATTGTTCGATTTATTCTCCATCTTTTCAGTTAGCCAACCCATGCCGGGGATTTTGAGTTTTAAAACGCCGAGCATAAACAAACCGATTATGATCAAAAGCGGACCTAATAACTTTTCGCCCCACTCCTGAAAGAACCCAGCAAATTCGAATTGGCTTGCCCCAAAAAAGAAAAGTAAACCAATGGCAGTATATGAAATTGCCCTACCCAAGGTATAAACCAAACCATTCACAAAAACCTTGCGTTGACTAACAATGTCTTTACTGATATAGCCAATTGCGGTAATGTTGGTAGCCAATGGGCAGGGACTTATAGCAGTCATAAGTCCCAAAATAAATGCCGTGAATATTGGAAACTGCGAAGTCTCCAGAAAATTTTGCAACACCTCCATGCTTACAACATTGAATCAATGGTCGATTTCAGTTTGCTCTTCAACTTGTCGGGATTGCTGCGGGCATTTAAAAATGCAACGTTGGTAATATCCTCTTTTTTGTCTCCACTGACAATCAATAGAGCTGTTCCGCTAATTTTATATTTTTCAACCAATGGGTTGTTCTTTTCTTCTTCCCTGTTAATGGATTCAAAAGTAACTTTGTCGCCATAATATTCCTTAATGGCCTCTTTCGAAACTGTTTCAACTGCTTCACATGTTGCACAACGGCGTGTTGCATGAAAATAATAGGCTTTTACTTCGCCTGATTTTTTACTCTCGGCACTCGTTACTTTTTTATCGGTCGAATTATCGGCTGCAGCCCCTTTGCAGCACTGGGCTGATACTGAAATTACGCCCATAAACAGGATAAAACTTAAGGTACTAATTAATTTTTTCATTTTTTGAATGATTATTTGGTTAATAATTTTGTGATTTCACTTACCGAAGGAACTTTCCCTTTCACCACTACTTCTCCGTCAATAACCAAGGCAGGAGTTGTCATAACGCCAAACTGCATAATTTCAACTATATCTTCCACTTTGGTAACGGTGGCATCAATTCCAGCTTTCTCAACGGCTTCCCTGGTCGCTTTTTCAAGTGATTTGCATTTTGCACATCCTGTGCCCAGTACTTTTATTTCCATTTTTGCAAGTTTTAAATTTTCCAGATCCATGTGTTTATCTTTTTTATTCGCTATTCGCAAAACAACGAACATTGTTTCCAATTTTTTTTTAGATACCCATAAATTGTTTAAAAAGAAGTTGTGCTTCTTTCCAGTTTTCTTTGTTAATACAATATTTTATCCGGGGTGATTCTATTTCTCCCTGAATTAATCCAGCCTCTTTTAATTCTTTCAGGTGTTGCGACAAAGTTGATTTTGCAATTGGCAATTCATCACTTAAATCACCACTGTAACAACAACTTTGGTTCGAAAGCAATTCCAACACATACACCCGTACCGGATGTCCCATTGCTTTGGCGTATCGGGCTATTCGTTTTTGCTTATCCGTAGTAACTAATTTCACACTCATACTGTTCGTAAATTTGCGAACAAAGATATATGGTTTATTTTAGTATCAAAAACTAATTGAGTTTTTTTGATGAGAGATGTGAAAATAAAACGAGGGCTTCGCTTAGAGCGAAACCCTCGTTAAAAAATGAATAGAAGTCGATTGTTAATACACCTCAGGCTTCCGCATGCCGCCATAGCTTTAGCGGAGGAGCAAAGCCTAGATCTAGTTAAGGTTATTCTAAACAGAAACCTTACACATATTTTATCTAACTATCTATTATCTAAATATCTATTGTCTAACAGTCTATTGTCTAATTTTCTATTATAAGCTCCAATAAATCATATCTTTTATTTTAGCTCTGAAACATCCTTTTATATCAATAAAAATAGCATTTTCGGTGCATATACTTTTAAAGTAAGCCTCATCGAGATCAACAAATTCTTTATGATTTACAGCTAAAATAATGGCTGCGTATTTCTCTGTTATTTCGGGTAGTAATCGGTATCCGTATTCCTCGAACAACTCTTCCGAATTGGCATGAGGATCCATCACGTCAACATCGGCACTGTACGAAACCAACTCCCTATATACATCGGCTACCTTAGAGTTACGTATATCGCTCACATTTTCCTTAAACGTAGCGCCCATAATCAATACTTTGGCTCCGTTAACTTTATGTCCGTTTCTAATTAATTTTTTAATTGTAGTTTGAGCCACATATGGCCCCATGGAGTCATTGATAACCCTGCCTCCGTCGATAATTTTTGAGTGATAACCCAAAGCATTGGCCTTATAAGTAAGGTAATATGGATCTACGCCTATACAGTGTCCACCTACCAAACCGGGGAAAAATTTAAGAAAATTCCATTTTGTTCCGGCCGCCTCTAATACTTCGTAGGTGTTAATATCCATCCTATCAAAGATCAAGGACAGCTCATTCATTAATGCTATGTTAACATCGCGTTGGGTGTTTTCAATAATCTTGGCCGCTTCGGCCACTTTAATAGAGCTGGCTTTATATATCCCAGCTTTTATAATTGTTTCGTACACATCTGCAATAATTTGTAACGACTCCGCATCGCTGCCCGAAACAATTTTAAGAATTTTGGTTAAAGTATGCTCCTTGTCGCCTGGGTTTATTCGTTCAGGAGAATAACCAACTTTAAAGTCTGTGCCAAATTTAAGTCCCGATTCCTGTTCCAGGATGGGTACGCAATCGTCCTCGGTGCATCCAGGATAAACAGTGGATTCAAACACAACGATATCTCCTTTTTTCAAGGCTCTACCCACAGTTTTAGTGGCACTTAAAAGTGGCGTTAAGTTGGGCAGATTATGCTCATTGATGGGCGTAGGAACCGCCACCACATGAAAGGTAGCCTCTTTCAAATCGGTCACGTTACAAGTAAATGTTATGTCGCAACCATCGAAGGCTGTTTTCTCCAGTTCCTTGCTGGGGTCGATAGATTGCTTCATCAGGTCAACTCTGCCCTGCTTTATATCAAACCCAATTACTTTCATTTTACGGGCAAATTCAAGAGCAATAGGCAAGCCCACGTAACCTAAGCCAATTACTGATAGTTTTGTTTCCTTATTTAATAGTTTATCTAACATAGTGTGTCGATTTTGCGAATTTTTGCCCTAAATTGTAATTAATAATTTTTGTATGCTAACATTTTTTGAAGACAGTACTTTTTCTTTTGACTTATCAATCATTCACGGGGACGGATAAAAAAAATATCTCAATCCATTTTTGAATAGTTCATTTTAAAATCCAAAATTTAAACCTAAAACAAGCATCATATCATCATTAAAATAAGGTGCCGGGGTATAAAGTTGAGTATCTGTACCATCCAGGGTATAAGTTTCTAGTTCGGTATAAACATAAGCATCATTAATGATTTGATATTGCGCCTTTAGCTTAACTGCACTTTTACTATAGCGTACATTTTGCATAAATGCGTATCCGGTGCGGCCATCTCCCCATAAATTTTCTATGGCTCCGGTTTCTTCCAATGTTTTTTGATGATCTTCACCTTTTCTAAAATGGGTATAGGATAATTCTATATCCAAGCCTCTAATGGGTTTGTATCGTGCCGAAAGATACAATTCATCAGCATTGTCCTTTAAATAATGCCCAAGCGTATAATGGTTGCTCTCGTAGGTCAAGGATGGAATAAAATGGGTATATGCAAAAGGTTTGGTATGGGTATATTCGACAATAACACTTAGGTTTGGTAACACATCTGTTACTCTGGCTCCCATTTTAAAACTGATGAAATTAGAATGTTCATCGGCACTAAACATATTTGAAATGGATATTTCATCGATAAAAATGCCTGTATATAAATGGGTGTTTTTAATTTGCCTACTGCTCAGGTCGAAAAACATTTGGGTATTATGACCTGCGCTATTTCTGGAACCATTGTAAGTATGATCTACTGATTTATAAAACAGAAAAGGTATGAGATAAGCCGCATTAATATTACCATCGCTATAAATAATACTATTGCCAAACGAAAAATAAAGTTTTTTAAATGGCTGTATTGTTATTAGGTTAGAGGCAATATATTTATTGGCAAAAACACGGCGCGTATCGTTATGTAAATTGTAGGATGCCGAGCTATCGACCACCTCGGAAGCTAACCAACCATGCAAGTAATTAAACTCCAACCATTTTACAGGTTTTAAATTAAGCTTGATATGGGCAAAGCTGGGTGTGTTACCTGCAAAGATGTTAGCTCCATTGTAATTATTCCCCCAAGTAAAATGGTCTTTAACCAGCCCTATGCTACCCGTACGCCAACTGTAAACAATACCACCGCGCGCTTCGCTATAATCCTTATTGTTGGTTTTTTTGTACACTGCGCCCCTATGTTGGGTCAGATATTGAGGATTAGCAAGGGCAGTGCTTTCGTAATTATCGCGAAGACTGCCATATAAAGCCAGGTTGCTACCCATGGAAGCAAAAAATTGTGCTCCGTTCCATCTATGCTGCTCAAAACCGTTTGAATTTAAGTAAGCTCTCCCTCCTAAAATAACGTTGGCCGAAAATTTAAAAGTGGAATCGCTATAATAAAATACATCAAATCGCTTTTTGAAATCCTTATTACTATGTAGCTCTTTGTTAAAATCTTTGAGGTAAAATGAAAGTTCTTGTTTTTGGCGAGTGCTAAGTTCGGTACTTTTTTCGGCTTGAGCCAAAAACAGCGCTATCTGCATACGATTATAAGGCTTAATGCTACTATTTAAGTTGATGACACCTTTATTGGCCAATTCATCGATAAAATCATATACCACTTCATTGTCTATATGATAAGGCACCTGTTGCGCTGATATTGAGCCGGAAGAAAAAATAGCAAATAAAAAAAAGCAAAGGAGAGGCAGCTGCTGGGTTCTTAACATCATAAGCAATTTAGCATTTCATGTTTAATTTGTTCCTGGCCTCTTTATCGACTTCTTTTCCAGTACAGTTTTATATACCTCTAGAAGTCGTTCTGAAATACAATCTACGTCCATATGTATCACCTTATCACGGCCATTGGTTCTTTTCCCGAATTGCAAGGCGGTATCCAAGGCAGCGGCAATTTCTTCGGGATCGCTGGGCACAATAAAACATCCATCCACACCTCTGGTAATGTCGGCCACATCGCCCACATCGGTAGAAACAATGGGTAAAGAACAAGCCATAGCTTCTTTGACTACGTTGGGCGAACCCTCCCATTTAGAAGTTAACAACAGTACATCGGCTGCATAATAGTAAGATGGCACCTTGTCTATTTCCACATTATTAACAATGGTAAGCTCCACATCTTCAGCATCAATGTACGAAAAGGCCTCGCGAGCCAGTGCAAAGTTTTTTTCCTTTCGTTGCGGATCCGACACCCACAGCACATGCGCCGAAGCACTAAAGCCAGCCTGATGTCGGGCTATTTCTCTATCAATAGGCTTAAACCTACTGAAATTGATACCATTGGGTATAATTTGAGCTGATTTAATGTGGAGATTATTGTACATCCTTTGCGATTTTACAATTGTAAAATCCCAAAATAACTTGGCAAAGTAAGCAGTAATCCTTGACACCATCTTCACCAAACGATAATCGGAACCCATGAGCGACACCACCAGTGGCTTTGAGCAAGCCAAAGCACAGGTTATCCCAGAGTATCCAAACTGCGCATGTACAATATCGTAATTACCCGATTTTATAAACTTACGAAGCTTAGGTATGTGCTTAAAATAGGACCAATACCCAACACCAGTAATATCATAGTAATCAACAGAACAACCCGTTCTAACAATCGATTCCCCCTGAGTTTTTACTAAATGCGTACGGGCCTGAATGTCCTGACTACTATATACAAAAAGAATTTTTAGCTTATCCAAATCCACGTTTCAATGTTTATACAAGCGTAAAAATAACAATATTAGTTATAAAACTAGCGTATGATGAATACAATTGCAAATAAAACCAAAGCACGAAACCTTTAAGCACTTCTCTTCGTACCAAAAACTTTAATCGTTTAAACTTATTTATAATAATTCAATTATTAGAACATGAAAAGACTTTTACTTTTTATAAGTATAGCCATTTTTTGGGGTAGCACTTATGCACAGGATGTTGCAGATAAAAAAGAGGGTGTATTTACGGGTATTAAAAAAGTACTGGTAGATGCCGATTTTTGCACCTTAAAAATGATGGGGCACGAGAGCAGTGATGTTTTTTTCACAGGCATTTTAAAAACAAATGAAAACCAGGATGCATATCATTTTGAGATTCTCCAACAAGAGGATACCCTGCGCATTAATGTGATAAAACCTGAAAATTGGACTTCGCATTGGGGCGAACTTACACTAATGCTACCCGTGGGGATAGATGCGGAAGTGATCACGCAATCGGGAAAGGTTGAAGCAGAAGGTTTAAATGAGGTAAAATTAAATATTATATCGAAATCGGGACATGTAATTTTAATCGACTTGCAAGGCAGCGCATGGGTTGATACGCCTGTGGGAAACCTAACGGTAAACAACTTTAAGGGAGACTTAAAAAGCAGAACCAAAACTGGAACTGTTGATATAAAAACACTAAAAGGCAATGGTGATATAGGCTGTTACAAAGGACTAATCAACATATCGGACGTGCAAGGTAAATTATTTGTGGATGGCGGAACAGGAAACTTAGAAGTAGAAAAAGCAGAGGGTGATATTACACTAAAATCAACCAGCGGAAACACCAAACTCTCCATTGCCAGCGGAAACATCGTATGCAAATCGTTTAACGGCGACATGAAGTTATTCAATACAGATGGTGTTTACGACGTACAAACATCAACAGGAAATATTGTAGGCACAAGAGTGGAGCTTACTGCCTCTTCATCCTTTACTACAACAGAAGGGAATATTAAAATACAGCTCGACACAAAAAGCAACCTTATGTACGAATTGAAGTCGGACAACTCATATTTAAGAGCCATGGAAAAATCCAAGAAAAAATCGCTTAAAATAGGCAAAGGTGATATTCTAATTACCGGAACGAGTACTACTGGTAGTCAGGCATATTACTAAACTAAAAAAGGTTCTGTATGATTTGTAGTGGGTATCAGGATAATATAATTGAGCCCATTTAGAGCCTGCTCCGCCATAGCGGAGGCTCTTGTTTATCGTTATTTTCACCCCGCATTCCATGCGGGGCTATTCAAATTTAATCCCTTTAGGATTTAATGTCTTTACCACAAAGTGGTAAAATTTGAATAGCCATGGGTAAAACCCATGGTAAATTCAGATTAGTAATATGAACCCCAAAGTGGGTTCAACATTTATTTTTAAATAGATGTGTTACCCACTATAATCCATATAGCACCCTACAAAAGCTATCCCGTGAAAATACGGGATAGCTTTTGTAGTTTTTAGTTAATCTTTCTATTAAAATAGCTTCTCCGCAATACCCTTATCCAAAGCCTGTTTGTTCAACATTATGGCCACCGTATTCATGCGCACGTAATGTTCCGATAAATATACATATCCGCCGTAGGGATTATTATTTGCACCCCAGCTATTTTTGGTTTTAAAAAAAACTGTACCATATTCATCCTTGGCCATGCCAACAATATGCATCAAATGATCGTCGGTAGCCTGCCACGAGAAAAAGGCCTTTTGGCGGTCGGCTTGTGTCACTACTTTCTCCTGTTGAGGAACAAAACCCTGCGACGCATCTAAAGGGATAAAAGCCACCCCTTGTTTATGCGAAAAAAAATCCTCCGAAACATCACCATCCCAAACAATGGAATAACCGTTTTGCAACGCGTGTTTCATAGTTTCAATCAGTTCGTCAATAGGTAAATTGAAATATCTATCGTGCGACCAATTATCGGGAACTTCCAAATCAAAAGTCTTGTAAAAAGGATGATGTGTGTACGAGGTGAGCTCAATATAATTTTTTTTGTCAATCCCTAAACCCTGTGCATACTCGGCCGGCGAATAGGTTCTGTTATTAAAGCGCACCTGACTAGGAACTAATCCCATATAATTGGCAAGCACTGAGCTTATATTTTTAAACCACAAATCCGAAGGCGATGCATCTTTTTGAGCAATGTAACCCGCTAAAAGTGATTTTAGAGCTGTCTCCATCTCGCTATGATCGTGCCTTAGCGCTGTATCTAAAATACCATAGAAATAAGATTCGGGTACAAAACCATGTTCCTCAATCACATTCATCACATCGTGTGCCTGGCCCCCTTGGCTAAAATTAGCCATACCATGCAGCAATACAAACTGCTTGGCTTTGCTCTCATACACATGCTTAACGATGTACATTTCGGAAAGATCCAACTCCGGCCCTCCCATGCGCAATATTTCTGATTCGATAAACGATATGGTGCTATAAGCCCAGCAAGTGCCCGTTTTATCCTGACTTTTTACGGGTGTAGTTTTCACTTGAGTTTCGGATCCAAACACAAAATTCTCTTGTGCTGATAATGCAAACGACGATAGGCAAACAAATGCCAACAATACATATTTTATTGACTTCATGCTAAATGATAGTTTAAATTACGACATGCAAAATAAGTAAATAATGAGCTAAAAAACGAAAAATGGTCATATTTAGGATAACGGCACCCAAAGAGCAATTACATTTCGTCACCGAAGTTTTAATTTTAAAATATGATTGAACCTAATTATAAAAAAAGTCTGATTTCTTTATTGATGTCGTAAAATCAATTAAGCGAACCGACATCCACCTTCGCCCTCTAAGCACCTTGCTCTATGCGCCACGCTCCTTTCTCAAAACTTAAGCTGTAATTGCATCCTAATATCGGTGCGAGCATTGCCATCTATGGTCTCCAACCCCGTACTTATCTCATCTCTGTCCGAGTAACTGGTTCTTCCGGCTTTGAACCAAAACTTCATATTACTCATCACCTGATAGCTAAACATAAAATAGGCTCTTGAACCTTCGCCCTGAAACGCAGGGGTATAGAAATTATAGAGCAAATCGTTTTCGTAAGCATACAAACGGGTGTCGTAATCCTCGGTATCGAAAACCAGATAGCGCATCCAACAAGCTAACCTACCGTTGGATGATGCATATTTGAGACCTGCGTAGGCAAGCACTCCATCCGTGTCATCCTGATTCTCCTCTTTATAAAACGATTTTTCTATCCTCATTTGCAAAGCCCAATTAAGGTTTGCCTCAAGGTCGGTATGCAACCTTATTTTTTTAGTGTTTATAGCTACAGTGGGATAACCTGATGCATTGCCTGTACTTTGATTCTTGTACTTGTCCTTTTCACGGTAACGCACATATACTTTAAAATTCCGGCTAAAATTATAATCTGCTCTCAACGAAATATCATATCCTTGCGCAGGTTTGTCGATACTGTATTTTAACCAATTGGTTTTAAACACATCAACATAACCCGAAATATTCACCTTTGATATGGGAAAAATACTCATGCCTAAATAAAAACCCGACTCGCCAGCGGGAAAGGAATTTTCGGACAAAGCATTTACCCAAGGCGAATAATAATAGGGTGAGAAATAGCGGTGCAAAAGTGCCAAGGAAACATTGTTGGCAGGTTTAAACTGAAGTCCGTTTATAAGCGCCGGCTTTCCATTATCGGCCATGGCCAGCTCGCCAAAAACCAACATTTTTCCCACACCGTAGTTATAGGCCAGCCAATATTGTGAGCTCTCTGTTTTTTCGTAAGCAGTATATTGATACATGGCTTTCACAGCTATTGAGTCGGCATCGTATTTTTGAATAAACCCACCAAGCGAAACCGATAGGTTTTTAAAGCGGTAGTTTAGGTTTGCTCCAAAGGTAGATTGCTCCAAAGTATTTTTTTTATCTCGCTCGCTTTGTGTCCGATGATATCCAGTTGTGGGCATGGAGCTAACGATAAGTTGGCTTGAATCAGCATTATACTCCAAATCAGCATCGCGGTTTTTAACCGAGGCAAACAGCGACAGCTCTGCCTTTTTATAACTCAAAGTTGTTGCAACACCTCTAAAAAAAGCATTTTCGTTGGCCGAGGAGTATTTTCGAAAACCCTCTCCCCGCTTTCGTATGCTCAATGGTTCGGATGTTTTGCCCATGCTGGTACCTGTCCATAAGGACAATCCCTGACCGAAATTGGCGTGATAATCGCCCACTATCACCGTCTTAATTAACTTATCACCTTCATACATCAGATAGCCCGAAGTAAAATCGATGGGCAGCATCTCCTCCCCCGGGTCTTTGTCCATTACAAAACCACCATAAAAGTTTCGTCCATATTGCAGTTGAAACTTCGAGTACAAATGATGTCTGTTGCCAAGGTAACGAGTAGCGGTGCTATCGGGTTGATAGCCTTTTGGCTTTTCCAAGTTAAACTGATCACGCAGGAGCACTTGTCCGTCCAATCTATTTTTATAAACAGATTCTGCTTCGATGGGTTCTATCCTTACAAACATCATCAACCTGTCAATTTCCGTTGGCGATATCCCACCCACTGCTTGCAACTGATACTTCGACTCCAGAGGCCCCATCTTCTGCACATAATCCACTATAGCCTTAATTTGTATATCCGTCAAAAAAATCAATTTCTCCAAATCCTCTATCTTGGCTCTATTTAAATTTATGGGTCGTTCATATAATTGGAGGAGCTCGTCAAAAATTTGCGATTGCATGTTTAAATCCACCTCATTTTCACTCAACGATTCCATCAAATCGTTAATTACCTTTTCAGGGTTTTCGTCCACTTGGGCATGAAGGGGCAAAAAACATAGTAGAAAAAATAAGGTGAGGTAGAACTCTTTCATCGCTTTGGTTTAAATTGATACGCAATTCCAAAGCACGATGACATACCTAGCACTTCATTATGCGCCATACCTGCATCCCACAAAAATCCCATCACCTCAAAACCCAAACCTAAAGTATAGTTTACCGGTTTCCCCAACACGCCTGTGCGTATCCAAATCCTTTGATTTATGCTGTACTCCAAGCCCATTTTATAAAGCATATCAAAACCATTCTGTTTTTCAACTTCGCACGACACATCAAAATCAGACGATGCACTCCAATTGAAACCAAGAATAAAAATGGAGGGAATTTTAGAAGTGGACTCCATTACGGTAATACTGGATTGCTCGGGATTAGAAATATAAAACCCCAGCTTAACGGCATCCAATGGCGCATAAATTATCCCCAGCCCAGCATACAATTGACTACCCGACCCCGACTGCGATAAATGCGTGTTTTGAAAGTTGAGCTGAAAGGAGGCGTGTAAGTTGGGAGCCAGGGAACGCGCATAGGCAATACCCACTTTATTCTCCTGATAAAGCGAATAACCATATTGGTTTACATAAGCGGAGAGCACACCAAAGCGAAAAGGAACTATACCAAGAGCACTCTTGGAGCTTAATTCGTTTACAAAATAAGGGAGATGATAGGCCACCGAAGCACTTGGGCTTGCGGCTTGAGATATGCCGGCAGGATTAAGGATCGGACTCCATAGATCGGCACTGGTTACGCCCGTGGCACCACGCCCTAATGAAGCTGGTGAATTTACAAATATGGATTGTCCGAAAACACCGACGGGAAAACATAAACCAATTAGCAAGAGCAATATCCGCATGATACAGGTATAAATAAGATAACTTAGAATTTTCATTCAAAAGTTACCTTATTTATAGTAGCCCAACAAATTTTTAGCGCATAAAATGATTTAATTGGTCTTAAAATCGAATTTAATAGCACTCAACTCTTTGTTGGCTTTTTCGATTTTATCCTTTAGTTTATCTTTAAATCCAGCTAGTCTATTGGCCAATTCTCTGTCGGCCAGCGACAGCATTTGAGCGGCTAAAATGCCTGCGTTTTGGGCACCATCAATACCTACTGTAGCCACGGGTATTCCCGGAGGCATTTGCACAATGGCTAAAAGTGCATCCAAGCCATCTAAAGAGGCCTTGATTGGCACGCCAATAATAGGCAGCTTGGTCATAGAGGCTATCACACCGGGCAGGTGAGCAGCCATGCCCGCAGCAGCTATAATAACTTTAATGCCACGATCCTCGGCACCCTTAGCAAATTTCTCAACCGCTTCGGGTGTTCGGTGTGCCGATAGGGCATGTATCTCAAACGGAATTTTTAAATCGTTAAGCACTTGTGCTGCCTTCTCCATAACGGGCAAATCGGATGTGCTGCCCATAATAATACTAACTGTTGCTTGCATAGTGTTTTTGCTTATTTGTATAAATTATTTAAACCAGTTCCAAAAATAGTAAGTTATAGAATAAAATAGCCCACACACCGGATTTTTTTGTATTTTTGCGCATTAAATACAAAAAATTTCTATTTAATGAAGCGTATAAAGCTATTAGACAGAGAGTTTAAGCTTTCGATACCGTTTAACGAGATTGACGGTGCTATCACAAAAATCGCCGAAAAAATGAACACGGAACTGGCCGACCAAAATCCTTTATTGGTTTGCGTATTAAATGGTTCGTTCATGTTTGCCGCCGATTTAATGAAAAAATTAGATTTCCCATGCCAGATAAGCTTCGTTAAGTTAGCATCCTATCGTGGTACGGAGACCACGGGAAACGTGAAGGAAATCATCGGGTTAACCGAAAAGATTGAAGGACGAACTATAGTTATTTTAGAGGATATTATTGACACCGGTATAACTATTGCAAAAATATTAGAGGATTTATCGGAATTTAAACCAAAAGCTCTAAAGGTTGCCACCATGCTTTTTAAACCCGAAGCTTGCAAAGGTGATTTTAAAGTGGATTACGTGGGCTTAGAGATTCCGAATGATTTTATAGTAGGATACGGATTAGATTATGACGGTTACGGTCGCAACTTGCCCGATATTTATACCGTTGTTGAATAAATAAATTTTTAGCTAAAATGTTGAATGTAGTAATTTTTGGCCCTCCGGGGTCGGGTAAAGGTACCCAGAGCGAAAACATTATCGAGAAGTATAATCTAGCTCATATTTCGACCGGAGATTTATTAAGAGCCGAAATAAGCGGGCATACCCAGTTGGGTACCATTGCCAAAAGTTATATCGACAAAGGAGATTTGGTTCCCGACGAAATAATTATTGGCATGATAGATAATAAAATTGAATCTCTGGCTCATACCAACGGGGTTATTTTTGACGGTTTCCCAAGAACGGAAGCGCAGGCCACAGCCCTCGACGAACTTTTGCACGAGCACAAAGCAAAGGTATCGGTAATGGTTAACCTCGAAGTCCCTAAGGATGAATTGGTGGAGCGTTTGCTCAAAAGAGGCGAAATATCCGGACGTTCCGACGACAACTTGGAAACAATCCAAAAAAGGATCTCGGTATATGAAACACAGACCAAACCTGTTATTGATTTTTACAAAAAAAATGGCGTTTACAAACCTATAAAAGGCGTAGGCTCTGTACAAAATATTTTTGTGGCTATTTCGGAGGCAATTGACTCGGTTAAATAAGTAGCTTTGCAAAAAAAATAAAGCCACGGAGGGATTACCTTGCCGTGGCTTGTTCATTTAAAATATCACCTTATGGCAAGCAGCAATTTTGTTGATTACGTTAAAATTTTTTGTCGCTCGGGCAAAGGCGGCGCCGGCTCGCAACATATGCGCCGCGAAAAAGCTGAACCTAAGGGCGGACCCGATGGCGGCGATGGCGGAAGGGGCGGTCATGTAATTATTCAAGGCAGCCGTAACCATTGGACTCTGCTACATCTAAAATTTAAACGCCATGTTTTTGCGGGGCATGGTTCGGATGGCGGTGGCCAAGGGAGTTCTGGATCGCAAGGTGAGGACAAAACCATTTATGTGCCATTGGGAACCCTTGCCAAAGATGCCGAAACAGGAAAGGTTTTATGCGAGATAACCGAGGAGAACCAAAAATTTATCTTAGTAAAAGGTGGATTGGGCGGCAGAGGCAACATGCACTTTAAAACAGCCATAAAACAAAATCCTCGCTATGCACAACCGGGGCAGGAACTCACTGAACTTGCGGTTGTTCTGGAATTAAAAATACTGGCCGATGTGGGATTGGTAGGATTCCCCAACGCCGGCAAATCAACATTACTATCCGTTGTATCAGCTGCCAAGCCCGAAATTGCCGACTATCCTTTTACCACCTTAGTACCCAATTTAGGTATAGTTAACTATCGCGACAACAAATCGTTTGTAATGGCCGACATTCCTGGTATTATTGAAGGTGCCAGCGAGGGCAAAGGATTGGGTATACGTTTTTTGAGGCACATTGAGCGCAACTCTATCCTATTGTTTTTAGTTCCTGCCGATAGCGTCAACATAAAAAAAGAATACGAGATACTCCTCAACGAGCTTAGAAACTATAGCCCCGAACTGTTGGACAAACAGCGTCTCTTGGCTATTTCTAAAAGCGATATGTTAGACCAGGAACTGATGGACGAAATAAAAACCGATCTGCCCGATATTCCTTGCACTTTTATTTCCTCGGTAGCCAACCAAGGAATAACAGAATTAAAAGACATGATATGGAAAGCATTGGAGGAATCCAACAAAGATATGATAAGCTAATTGAGCACTACACACAATTAGCAGCACAGTACCAAGCGCAGATAAAATCCGTATCCCGAAAGATTATTCTTTCGGGTTGGATTCGCTTATTCGTATTTCTACTTCTTTTTGTCGTACCTATTTACATTTACGATTTTTCACAAATCGCCTCGATAGCGCTATTTATCAGTTTTGCCTTTAGCTTTGGTGTACTTATAAAACGTTTTAACAAATTCAAAAGGCTTAAAGCCGAGTTTGAATTGATGCGAGACTTAAACCTCAACGAGGTAAAAGCACAGCAAGGCGACTGGAGCTCCTTCGAATCCGGTAAAGAGTTTATTGACCCAGCCCATGATTACTCACACGATCTGGATATGTTTGGATCAGGCTCATTTTTTCAGTACATCAACCGAACATCAACTTCGGAAGGCGAACTTACGCTTAAAAATAAAATTACCTCGCCGCACATTGCAAGTGAGGATATTATAACCGAGCAGGAAGCCATAAAAGAACTGAGTACCAAGTTAGACTTCCGCCAGCATTTTTATGCCAAAGGAAAAATACTGGAAGAAACGCCTGCTGATATTCAGAAAATTAAAGACTTTAAAAACTACGACTACTTTTTAAAAAGCAAGGGGCGATTTTTTAAGATCTTGATTATTGTCCTTCCATGGTTATTTATGATATCGTTGGCACTCACTTTTTTCGGGCTCTCGTCCACCGTACCCACCATGCTGTTTCTATTTAATCTGGCTTTTATCGGTACTCATTTAAAAGCACTCAACAAAGTCAATCAACGATTTACCTCTCTCACCGCTCTGTTGCAAAAATATGCAGTACTGACCGATTTAGTTGCCCACGAAAATTTCTCATCAACAAAACTGTTGCAACTTCAAAACTCCCTTTCAGAAGATAATGAAAAAGCATCGGCGATAATTAATAAGCTAAGCGGATACATGTCGCAATTTGATCAGAGGAATGGGATGATTGCTGGCGTTTTGCTCAACGGTATTTTGCTTTGGGATTTTAAATATGTGGGCAAAATTGAAAAGTGGCTCAGCACTTATAACCAAAAAATAGAACAATGGCTTTACGCGGTGCATCAGATAGATGCATTAAACAGCATGGCAGGCTACACGTATAACCATCCCAATTTTGTTTTCCCGGAGCCACATCAAAATATAATGCTTAAAGCTACAGCACTTGGTCATCCCCTACTCAACAGGAAAGAACGAGTTTGTAACGACTACGATTTTGAAGATTCCATTTTTTCCTTAATTACCGGAGCCAATATGTCGGGCAAAAGCACCTTTTTACGCACCGTAGGTTTAAACATGGTACTGGCCAGGAGCGGCATGCCCGTATGTGGTACAAGTATGGTTTTTAAACCTATACCCATGATTACCAACATGCGCACCACCGATTCTTTGACTAAACACGAATCGTACTTTTATGCCGAGCTCAAAAAACTACAGTATATTATTGAACGGTTAAAAAATGGCAATGATGTTTTTATTATCCTCGATGAGATATTAAAAGGCACCAACTCCAAGGATAAAACCTATGGTTCCATGGAACTCATCAAACATTTGCTCTCGTTAAATGCCCACGGAATGATTGCCACACACGACATTGAGCTTGGCGTACTGCAAGATAGTACCAAGGGCAAAATAGTGAACCGCTGTTTTGAGGTAGAAAACAAAGACAACCAGTTAATATTCGATTATAAACTGCATAGCGGAGTTACTCAAAATCACAATGCCACTTTTCTGATGAAGCAAATGGGCATTATCAGAACCTGAACTATTTGACCAAAAAAAAGCCGAAACGCTATGTTATCCCGTTTATTTTGATTTTTTTTACAACGATATTTCTCAACTCTAATTAATTAACCGCTTTAGGTTAGTTATGCGGAGCGATTATTTACCCTAAAGTTAATTACGGGTTCACAAATTTGCAATGAGCGGGTTCATTTATTTGAACCCGCTTTTTTTTGCAAATTTCAAAGATTCAATAAAATATATGGCGGTTGTAATATTCCCTTTGGCTGCTTGCTGTAATGTCAATTTAAGATACAAATAAATAATGAGTGGACTCATTAAACACGTTGACTGTAATAATCAATAACAATTGATTTTCTAGATGTTACGGAACCTATTTCAATATCATCATTCTGTCATTACCCTTCTTAACACTGTAGGCAAATTAATCAAATCTATGTCGTTACTGTAAACTGCATATAGTTTAATCCAATTAGGTTTAAATTTCTCCTTAAAAGAGCGGAGGCTTTTGTAATGTCCGAACTGTTTCATTTTCTCATAAGCAAGTTTCATGGCACGTTCAGAAAAATTATGTGGTTCATCTATTCCTGAAAGTGGCACCATTCCTAAATTGACGGTTTGAAATCCTTCTTCTTTATAATACTGCATCATAGATACGAACAAAAAATCCATTGTTCCATTAGGTGAGTCGGTAGTTTTACGCATCAGGTCAAAATTCAACTCCCCTTTAATGCTCAGTATGAGGTTTAAAAAAGCAACAACCTTTCCTTCGGTGTTCTCCACGGTCAGGATGGTCTGCTTTTTCAATTCTATTTTGCTGAAAAAACCCTGTGAAAAACAAAACTCGCGGCGTTTCATATCTTTCAGCCAATCGTTTGAAACAAAAGCAAGTTGTTGCAAAAAACCATCGGATTGGGGCGGGCTGTTTACCTTAAAAATATAGCCATTTTTTATCATTTTATTCACGGCATTTCTCAAAGGTCTGGCATCGCCCCCCACCAAGGTAAAGGAATTTAAATCAACCTTAGCGTCTTCGCCCAACAACAGTATTTTTTTGCCCATGCTTTCATAAATTGCCCGGGATGTTTCTGGCAC
>JAGXIP010000106.1 GCA_024635585.1 Saccharicrinis sp.
GGTTTTGATAAGATGATGGTGCACAGCCGAAACCGCTAATAAAGATGGTACCGGAGCCATATCTTCGCTGATATTTCTATCAGAAAGAATAATATAGTTTTTTTCGTCATCAACCGCTTTTTCGGCAGCTAAGCACATGGCATCAATTGCTTTTCTCATCCCCTCGCCACCTTCTTTTACCGGGTAAAGCATGGGTATGGTAATCTGTGTAAACTCTTCGCGGTGGTAATCCTTTATCTTACCCAAATCGGTATTGGTAACAATGGGGCTTTTGAACTTAATCAAACGGCAATGCGAAGGGGTATATTCCAAAATATTTTTAGAAGCCGACCCAATATAATTGGTAAGCGACATCACAAGCCCCTCTCTGATAGGGTCGATGGGCGGATTGGTAACCTGAGCAAAAAGCTGACGGAAATAATTGAATAGGCGTTGCGGCTTTTCCGACATGGCAGCAATGGGCGTATCATTTCCCATGGAAGTGATAGGCTCCATGGCTGTTTGCGCCATGGGGGTAATTAAAAACTCAATATCCTCCTTGGAGTAACCAAAGGTTTTTAAATAGGTTTGGAAATTATCGATGGATGAATTTACCCTGGTTTTTACTTCGATATCCTTTAAGCTGATTCGATTTTCCTTTAACCAGTTTTCAAAAGGATATTTTTGCGATAGCTGTGCTTTGGTTTCTTGGTCGGGAATGATAATGCCCAATTTGGTATCCACCAAAAGTAACTTGCCAGGCTTCAATCGTCCTTTTTCTTTAATATCCTCAGGGGCAAAGGTTTGTACACCTACCTCCGAGCTCATGATGATCATATCGTTTTTGGTAATCACATAGCGCGAAGGGCGAAGTCCGTTACGGTCAAGTGTACCACCGATATACCTACCGTCGGAAAACACTATAGAAGCAGGACCATCCCATGGCTCCATAATGGTTGAATGAAACTCGTAATAGGCCTTTAAACTACTGGGAATGGGGTTTTTATCGTTCCACGATTCGGGTATCAACATGCTTAAAGCTTGGGGTAAGCTTCTACCGGTAAGGAATAAAAACTCCAAAACGTTATCCAAGGAGGCGGAATCACTTTTCCCGGGCTCAATCACCGGAAAAATCTTTTTCAAATCATCTTCGAACAAATCGGATTTAAGCAGCGACTCGCGAGCTTGCATCCATAAACGGTTACCTTTAATAGTATTTATTTCGCCATTGTGCGCCATTACCCTGAATGGCTGTGCCAAATCCCAGGTAGGGAAGGTGTTGGTGCTGAACCTTGAGTGTACCATAGATATGGCACTCTTTAATTTGGGGTTTTTAAGATCTAAATAATAGGTACCAACCTGCTCGGGGGTAAGCATCCCCTTGTAAATAAATATTTTGCTCGATAAGGAAGGAATGTAAAAAAACTCCTTTTGATTTAATTCCGATTCGCGTATTTTTCGCTCGGTAACTTTACGGGCGATAAATAATTTACGCTCTAATTTATTTTGCTCGTACTTACCTTTAACAAATATCTGTCGGATAAAAGGTTCCGATTTTTTTGCTATCTCGCCAATAACTGTGCTGTCCACCGGTACATCCCGATAGCCTATCAACTCTAGTCCCTCTTCAACAAGCTGTGCATTTAATACTTCCTGACAAAGCAAAGCCTCCTTGTTGTAGGCAGGTAAAAATACTAGTCCTGTACCATATTTACCGGGTCCAGGCAAATCAAACCCTAACGAGCTACAAAACTCGTGTGGTACTTGTAATAATATACCGGCACCGTCACCAGACTTATTGTCGGAGCTTTCGGCACCTCGGTGAGTCATATTAACTAGCACCTGTAAGCCTCTGTCAACTATATCGTGCGATGTTTGTCCTTTGATGTTGGCCACAAAACCTATCCCACAGTTATCATGCTCATTTGCGGGGTCGTACAACCCTACAGCCTTAGGAAATCTTTTTTGCATCATATAAAATATTAATATGGAAGGAATAATACTGAAACCGGTCGGCCAAGCATAGCAGCCTCCCCTCAAATCTGTCCATTAATGGCTTATATCTATTAAAGTAGAGATAAGCATACCAGTAATAAATGATAATTGAAGTTTTTCAATTCTTTTACTTATAAAACGACACAAAAATATAGTTTTTAATTATGCTTTCCAAGCTAATAGGTGTAAAATCTGTTAATTCTTATACTTGAATTGATTTTTTTTATGACAAAAGTCATGCTGCGCTTACCAAGCAAAAACTTTTTAAACAGCGCCATAAAAAAAGAATAAACCTCAAAAACTTATTTCCAATCCTGAAGGGGCATTTAATTAGTAAAGTCGATATTTTATTTACACATCTCCTTACATTTACTCGGTGAGTTGCTGCTATTATCATTAATATGTAAGCTAATTAACTAATATGATAACGATATCGTTATAAAAGCGACTATTTTCTTACATTTTATTATTTTTTGTAACTTTTTAATCGTTTTATTTTGGTGGTTCCATAAAAATACCACATTTTTGCAGTGTGGTACTTTTGAAAGGGGGGTATAATTAAAATAAGTACTATATATTACACAACAACCCCCTTCAGTATCGATACTAAATAAATAATTTATGACTTTTTTTAAATTTCACACTAAAACTAAAAAAATGAGACGATTAATTTTACTACTGGCAATTGTTATGGCAGCCTCAACAATCAAGGCTCAATTTTCTGTTGGAACCGATTTGGTTTCACGTTATGTATTTCGCGGAGTAGATTTTGGCAACGGGGCAGCATTTCAGCCAACCGTTGAATATGCCGCCGGAAATTTTTCTATCGGTGCCTGGGGTTCCTTTGGCCTAACAGCCGGATCATTTACCGAAGCCGACCTGTACGCTTCATACGGCTTCGACTTCGGATTGAGCTTAGGGCTGACAGATTATTATTACCCCGGATCGAAATGGGGAGAATTCGGCGATAAAATTTCGAGCCATGCATTGGAATTGAACCTGGGTTATGAAACCGGAGGATTATCGTTAGCAGGTAACTACATGCTAAACAACTCAATAGAAGAAGCTGGAGCCGAAGACGGCATTATGTATTTTGAAGCCGGATATGCCTTTGACAACGTAGATGTATTTGTTGGCGGCGGCGACGGATGGCACTCCTCAAATGGTGATTTTCAAGTGGTGAACATAGGTATCGGAACATCCAAGGAAATCAAATTCTCCGACACTTTCTCTTTACCACTTTTTGGCCAGGTAATTATGAACCCCAACACCGAGCAGTTGCACATCGTTGTGGGCATATCATTATAACAGTTAACGGATTAAGAAACATAAAAAATTTCACCATGAAAAAAATCGAAGCCATTATCAGGTTAACACGATACGAAAATGTAAAAAAAGCGCTGGAAGAGCAAGACATCACTTTCTTTTCGTACTGGGACGTTCGGGGAGTAGGAACAGCCATAGAAGGTCACCTTTACCGTGGTACCATTTACGACACCAGTATCATCGAACGCCGTTTGATTTCTATCATCGTTCGTGATCAAAATCTGGAAAAGACAGTGCAAGCCCTTATGTCGGCAGCACGTACAGGGGAGATAGGTGACGGACGCATATTTGTTTCGGATGTGGAAGAATCATACCGAATACGCAATGGCGAATCAGGCCCAGAAACACTTTACGTAAAGTAAATCAACTACTTAACTGATTTAAAATCATTAAAATTACAATATTATGGATACGAACAGCGCTTTAGATATATTATGGATTCTGGTAGCAGGCATTTTGGTGTTTTTTATGCAAGCCGGGTTCGCCTTAGTTGAGGCAGGGTTTACCCGGGCAAAAAACGTGGGTAACATCATTATGAAAAACTTTATGGACTTTGCATTGGGTTCATTACTCTTCTGGATTATAGGCTATAGTTTAATGTACGGTGGAGAAGGAGCTTTTTTTGGAGCATTTAAATTTTTGTACAACGAACCTGGAGATTATCACAACCTCTTTTTTCAAACGGTATTTGCAGCCACAGCGGCAACTATTGTTTCGGGAGCCATGGCTGAACGAACAAAATTTAGCTCTTACCTAGTTTTTTCGGTAGTTATTACGGGACTCATCTATCCTATCTCCGGCCATTGGGTATGGGGAGGCGGATGGCTCTCTACTATGGAAACACCGTTTCACGATTTTGCCGGTTCTACGGTAGTACACTCCGTAGGAGGATGGATGGCACTGGCAGGTGCCTGGATTTTAGGCCCTCGTTTGGGTAAATACAATGGCAATGGAAAAATTAACGCCATACCGGGTCATAACCTATTGCTTGGTGCGTTGGGTGTTTTTATCCTTTGGATGGGATGGTTTGGGTTTAACCCAGGCTCACAGTTGGCCATTAGCGGCGACAACGCAAATGCCGTAGCCAGTATTTTTATTACTACCAACTTAGCTGCTGCTGCAGGTGCTACGGTTACCATGTTTGTTACCTGGATGCGATACGGGAAACCAGATTTATCAATGACCTTAAACGGTGCTTTGGCCGGGTTAGTAGCAATTACCGCCGGATGCGACATCGTAGACCCTACGGGCGCAGCCTTAATGGGTGCAATAGCAGGAGTTGTGGTTGTGTTTTCAATTGAGCTATTCGATAAAGTACTTAGAGTGGATGACCCAGTAGGTGCTATCTCTGTACACGGCGTGTGTGGTGCTTTGGGAACATTACTCGTAGGATTTTTTGCTACAGATGGCGGCTTGTTTTATGGAGGCGGAGCTTCTTTGCTTATGAGCCAGGTCATTGGAGTGCTTACGATCGGTGCTTGGTCTTTTGGTTTAGGTTTGATCCTATTCAAAACACTAAAAGCAACAATTGGACTTAGAGTTACCGAGGTTGAAGAAAGAGAAGGATTGGATATCCATGAACACGGACAGACTTCTTATAACTAGCCCTTTATTAAAATCCCCCACCACAGCTAAACATGTTTAATATAAGCAGCCGGAAATATCCGGCTGCTTTTTTTTTGTGTTTAGATTTTTTCTTAGCATTGTTAATTATCTACCAGCGTAAAATGTTTGCGTTTTTATTAAAGAAAAAAATCTTTAATTATTATTAAATTTTTCAACAATTCTTTATATTCGTTGTTTCGTGAGGGATAATAACTAGAGGGATGAAAAAAATTATTGATTTTTATATGGATGGCTTTAACAACCTACCCGACTGGGCTCGCTCCATTTGGTTTATCGTACTGTTAAAACTGTTCATTTTCTTTTTTATCTTCAAAATATTCTTTTTTCAAAATAAGCTTAAAAAGGATTTTGCCACCGATAGTGAAAGGGCAGATCATGTAATAGAACAAATCACCAAACCATAAGCTAGGAAAACAGGAAGGTATTGGGTGTTGAGTATGAATATCAAGTATTGAGCATCAAGTATCAATTAAAGTGTTGACTATCAAGAATTAAGTATTTAATTTTAAGTCAGGCTTTTCAGAGTAACAGAAAATTTCATCATAAAAACACCATAAAATTTGTATTAAATGTTAGAATCATTTGATTTATCGCTGGTCAACTGGTCGCGGGCTCAATTTGCCCTCACGGCCATGTACCATTGGATTTTTGTACCATTAACCTTGGGCTTGGGTTTTATATTGGCCTTTATGGAAACAAGGTATGTTCAAACAGGTGATCCTGAATGGAAAAGGATTACCAAGTTTTGGATGAAACTTTTTGGGATAAACTTTGCCATTGGTGTAGCTACGGGTATTATCCTTGAATTTGAGTTTGGCACCAACTGGAGTAACTACTCCTGGTTTGTGGGTGATATTTTTGGTGCTCCGCTCGCCATTGAGGGTATCATGGCCTTTTTTCTGGAAAGCACCTTTATTGCCGTTATGTTTTTTGGCTGGAATAAAGTCAGCAAGAGAGCTCACTTAATATCTACCTGGTTGGTTGCTGTGGGAGCAAATCTATCTGCTGTTTGGATACTGGTAGCTAATGCCTGGATGCAAAATCCGCGCGGCATGAAGTTTAACCCCGACACAGCACGCAACGAGATGGTTAATTTTTGGGATGTTATTCTTTCGCCTACCGCGGTAACTAAATTTTTGCACACAACCACTTCAGGCTTTGTGTTGGCTGCTGTGTTTGTTGTGGGCATAAGTGCCTGGTTTTTACTCAAACGCAGAGAAATTCTTTTTGCCAAGCGAAGCATGGTCGTTGCTTCCACTTTTGGTATCATATCCTCCATTATGCTTATAGCCACCGGCGACAGTTCGGCACGTGAAATGGCCGAAATACAACCCATGAAGTTTGCCGCCATGGAAGCACTTTACGACGGACAGACCAATGCGCCCCTCATCGCCATTGGGCTTATTGGCGACACACAACAGGATCCGATGGACAGCACAGCGCGCGAAGATTTTAAAATTAAGATTGAGATACCCAATGCACTCTCTTACATGGCCTTTTTAAAAGCCGATGCCTTTGTGCCCGGCATAAAGGACTTGGTATTGGGCAACGAAAAGCACGGCATTATGTCGTACAAAGAAAAGATAAAAAGAGGATACGTTGCCCAACAAACCCTTATCCAATATAAAAAAGCAAAAAAAGAGAATAGCGCCGATTTATCCATGCTGCGCGCTAAGTTTGAGGATCAAGAGTGGCTCGACAATAACTTTGCATACTTTGGCTATGGCAGCTATTTCGATCCGGATCCTACCATACTCGAAGAAAATGCTTTTAAAATGGTACCGCCTATCTCACTTTCGTTTTATTCTTTCCACATCATGGTGATTTTAGGAGGTCATTTTTTATTGCTATTTATAGTTGTTTTGTGGTTGCTGTTTAAAAACAAGCTGGCCAACAACAAGATAATCCTATGGACTGCCTTATGGACTATACCCTTTGCCTACATAGCATCCGAAGCCGGGTGGGTTGTGGCAGAAGTAGGCCGTCAACCGTGGGTAGTTCAAGATTTAATGACCACAGCCATGGCCGTTTCGCAAATAGACACCATGTCGGTAATGATTACTTTTTGGTTGTTTGCATTTACTTTTACTGCATTGCTGATAGCCGAAATAAAAATAATGACCAAACAAATTAAAACAGGACCAACTAAACAAGGAGGAAAACAATAATGTTCGGAGATTTATCGCACTTAGAATTACAGCAATATTGGTGGTTCCTGATTTCGTTATTAGGCGCGCTGCTCGTATTTTTAATGTTTGTTCAAGGAGGACAAACACTATTGTCGGCACTTGGAAAGACCAAGGACGAAAAAACAATTTTGGTAAATGCACTGGGACGTAAATGGGAGTTCACTTTCACCACCTTGGTAACGTTTGGTGGTGCATTTTTTGCCTCCTTCCCTTTGTTTTACAGTACCAGCTTTGGCGGAGCCTATTGGGTTTGGATGATCATACTTTTTGCTTTTATCATTCAGGCCATCTCTTATGAATTCCGAAGCCGGCCAAGTAATGTATACGGTGCCAAAACTTACGAAGCATTCCTTTTTATTAATGGATTGATAGGTACTGTTTTTATTGGAACGGCTGTGGCTACTTTTTTTACCGGCTCCAACTTTTCGGTCAACGAGTACAACCAATCTAAATGGGATACCGTTTATCATGGCTTGGAACTGGCCTTAAATCCCCACAACCTGGCCTTAGGTTTAACGGTATTTTTCTTGGCGAGGGTATTAGCCATTCAGTACTTTATGAACGCCATCGACCACGACGCCATTCTTAAGAGGGCGCACAAGCAACTGCTGATTAATGGTGTTTTGTTTGTGGTTCTGTTTTTAACTTTTACCGTTTGGCTAATGCTAAGAGATGGGTTTGCTGTAAATCCTGATACCAAAGAGGTATTTATGCAGCCTTATAAATATTTTAACAATTTAATAGAGATGCCACTAGTAGCCATAGGGTTTTTAATTGGTGTGATATTGGTACTTTATGGGATGGCAAGCAGCTACCTAAAACCCAGTACTAAGGGTATATGGTTTAGTGGACCCGGAACAGTTCTTACCGTGCTTATGCTCTTTTTGCTGGCCGGATACAACAATACCTCGTTCTATCCTTCTGTTACAAGCCTGCAAAGCTCTTTGACGATTGAAAATGCGAGCTCAAGCCATTATACACTTACTGCCATGAGCTATGTTTCGTTAATGATACCTTTTGTTATAGCTTACATATGGTATGCTTGGAGAGCCGTCAATAACCGTAGGATTGATCAGGACGAAATAGAATCGGACGATTTGCATGTGTATTAATTTTGAAGCCCCCTCCGTCTTCCCCGAAGGGGGAGGGCATGGAACCGAGCAGAGGTTGAGCATCATCCCAGACCTGTCGGCGTCTTTGGACCCGACAGCGTCGATAAGGCGAGAGAAAGCGTTAAGTGAAGAGCAGAATAAGTTAAGTAATGCGGAATACCTATATAGAAAAAAATAATTATCATGACATACTTACACGAAATATTATGGTACCTCAGCTGGCCTGTTGTAATTGTAATCAGTTGGCAAGCTGTAAAATGGGCACTCAATAAGTTTGAGAAAGCAAATAAGGAAAATGCAAAATCGGAAGAGTTTTACGATATTTGATAGGAAAAAAAAGGATAACATCCCGCAAAAGCTGCATGCTATCCTTTTTTTCAATTTATTCCTTTCACTTCGTCGTCATTAACTTCACCAGCGAAAACAAAACATACAGGGCAATAGTCACTGCTATGCCGCCCATGCCCATCCATATCAGAAAGAACAGACTGGCCAGCAACAAGATATACTTATCGGCATTGCCTTTTAAACCGAAGCTCTTAAATTTTAAGGAAAACATGGGTATTTCCGATATCAATAAAAAGGAGAAAATGGGTACAAAAGATAGCAGTATCCATTGGTGTTGTACCATCTCGAACAACCATCCGCTACCTGTGTCGAAAACAAAAGCTAGCGAAGCTAAAAACATACCTGTTGCCGTGGTAGTAAGCCCTATAAAACTATCTGACTGCCGGGTATCAACATTAAACTTGGCCAAACGCAAGCCCGAAAATACGGTGGCGACAAAGGGCGAAAGAATCAAAGCTTGCACCTCAAAGGATTGCTGAAAAATGTCGGCATCGAAACTACCCAGCATCACATGTTTTATCATCATATGCAACATCTCCATGGGAGCCAATCCAAAACTCACCAAATCGGCCAACGAATCCAACTCCTTACCCATGGGCGAATAAGCTTTTAGCATCCGCGCTGCAAAGCCATCCATAAAATCAAAAAGCGAACTTAAAAAAAGCAATAAGGCTGCCTCGGCCAACAGACCGTGAAAGGCGGCAAAAACGCTCAGCGTTCCACTTAATAAATTAAGGCTAGTGATAAAATTGGGGATATGTTTTTTCATGGGTATGAGTTCAAAGTTTAAAGTTAAAAAGTTAAAAGTTAAAAGTTGAGCGTTTGGGTTTTATGTGACTTGAATTCCATTTTCAGATGCGATTGATTCAATTATCTGTTTTATGCTTTGAACTCGATTATAATTATCCGTTGGAATTTCCAAAATTACAGGACAGTTGTCAGTTTTTGTTATTTTATATTGGGCAACGTTGTATTCTATTGATTTTATTTCATTCCACTTTACAGTTTTTCCTTTTTTAAAGGCATCATGTTTGAGGTGAAGTTTGTCTTCATTGATATATATAAAAGCTTTTGCCCCAAATAATCCCAATAACGAAACGCCTGTTCCTTCTATTAAATGTACAATTCCGAGTGTTACAAAAACAATAAAATACAACCAATCAAATACTTTAAGGGATTCTTTTTCAGCAATACTAAATGAAATCCAAAAACCAGCGAAAAGAATGGCCAATATCCCAAACCCAATCCTGAATTTAGACTTTTTGATTGGCAATAGGTTTATTGTTAATTCCATGATGTTATTTTTAAAATAGGTAGATTCATAAGTGCTGTAAATAGTTAATAAATCTTTAATTATTGAATATAAGTTGCTAATTTTCTTAAAACATTTCCTTAATTACTTTGAGAAAAACAAATACTTTCCAAAATAATCATTTCAACATCCTCCCCCCCGCCAAACGGGTAGCAAAGGTAGTAAAAGCAACCACCGTTATGGAGCTTACCGGCATTAAAATGGCCGCTACCACGGGCGACAGGTTACCGCTTATGGCAAATCCCAACCCTATAACATTATAAAAAAACGAAATTATAAAACTTTGCTTAACTATGATCATACTTTTTTGGGCAAAGCTTATATATTGATGAAAGTTCTTGAATTTAGAGGCTTCGAGGATGGCATCGCCGGCAGGTGAGAAATGATAAATATCGTCGGCTAACGAAAGTGCCACATCGCTGCTCATAAAGGCTCCAGAATCGTTGAGGCCATCGCCAGTCATTAATACTGACTTGTCTTGGCGTTGCAAATCCGTTATAAAATTCATTTTATCCTGTGGTTTCTGGTTAAAATGCATCTTGTTGCCATCGAACATGTATATCAGGTTATCCCGCTCTGAATCGTTGTCGCCCGACAGTAGATAAAGATCGTACTTACTTTTTAGTTTATCGATAACCTCCTTAACCCCTTGCCTGTATTGGTTGCCTATTTTAAAATATCCTTTTATATTACCATCAATAGACAGATAAACCGACGAAGTCGTTGGTTCGATTTGTACGGTCTCCAATTGACCAACATATTCTAATGCGCCCAACTTAACGGGCACATCGTTTACCGTGGCATAAATACCTCGTCCAGGGACTTCGGCATAACCAACTGTTTTGGGAATGTCAACATCGTTATAAAACCTACTTATGGCGGCACTCAAGGGGTGTGTCGATTGCTGAGCCAGCGAAACTGCCATGGCCAATTCTTCCGGTTTCAAAGGTAAACCTACAAAAGTCACGGTGCTTTCCTCAGGTTTGGTTAGGGTGCCGGTTTTATCGAATACGATGGTATCAATCTTGGTCAAGCGTTCAATCACATCCACATTTTTAATGTACAGGCCTTTGTCGCCAAAAATGCGCATGGTACTTCCAAAGGTAAAAGGAATGGACAAAGCCAGCGCACAAGGGCAGGCCACAATAAGCACCGAGGTAAACACCAATAGAGCTACTTTAAAGCTGTCGAGATAAAACCAGGCACCAAAAGCAGCAAGAGCAATAAGGATGATGACGAGGGTGAACTTGCCACTTATTTTATCCACAGCCGAAGTCAGCGATTTGGGGTTAAGCGTATTCTTTTCGCTCTGGTTCCACAATTGGGTCAGGTGACTTTGTGCCACTTCCTTAACTACTTTTACCGTGATGGCGCCGCCTGTTTGTACCCCGCCTGCATATAAAAAATCGTCCTTGCTTTTTAGTATTGGCGCCGATTCTCCGGTAACAAAACTATAATCCACCAGGGCAGTTCCTTCCACCAGAGTTGAGTCGGCGGGAATAAGCTCTTTGTTGCGTATCAGCAGGTAATCGCCCTTTTTTACCTCTTCCAGCAAAACGCTTTCCTCCTGCCCGTTTAGCCTAGTCACTGCCACCGGAAAATAAGATTTATAATCCCTGTCGAAAGCCAAGGCCTGATAGGTTTTACTTTGATACCAACGGCCCAGCAGCAAAAAAAACAGGAAGCCCGAAAGACTATCTGAATAACCAGGGCCAAAGCCCATGAGTACCTCGTAGCTAGTGACAAAAAAGAGAGACAATATGCCTATGGCGATGGGCAAGTCGATATTTACGATACCCTTAACGATGTTTTTGCCTGCCGAAAGCAAATAATCACTTCCGCTGTAAAACACCAGGGGTATGGTGAGCACGTACATCAGATAATACAGAAAGGTGCCAAAAGAACCCTCGATGGGTTCGCCATTGAAATATTCAGGTAGGCTATATAGCATTACATTACCAAACACGAAGCCGGCAACCCCTATTTTGTAGAGCAGGTTTTTGTTTTGGCCTTGTTTTTCTTTGCTGCCATCGAGGCTTTGCAGGGATATATCGGGCACGTAATGGATAGACACCAAAAGCTCTACCAACTGACGCAAGGAAATAATCCGAGTATCAAAGCTCACCGTATATTTTTTCTGCACAAAATTTACCGCAGCATGTTTTACGCCTTTGTTTAATTTGCTCAAGTGTTCCAACAACCAAATGCACGACACACAATGTATGCTGGGGATGTAAAACGTGACCTTGGCTATACCCTCTTCAAAAAACTCGTACAACTTCTCTTTTACCTCATCCTTATCGAGATAGGCATACTTGCTCAAATGTGGTGCTTCGTCGAGGCGGATGCCAGGCTGTTTCTGGAACTCATAGTAGCGCTGCATCTTACTGTCGTTGAGCAATTGATACACGGTGGAACATCCATTACAGCAGAACTTCTGTTCGTTCTGTATAACGGGATACTTACCGCAATCGGCACCGCAATGAATACATTTGTTGGACATGAATTATTAGATCAATAGGTCGTTAGGTGATTAGTACGTTAGATTTTGGATTATGAGATTAAAGATTAAAAGATTATGTATGGGGTTATGAGATCTAACTAAAATGCTTATTCATCACCACTTTGGCAACACGAACCTTTTATGGCTTCTTTTGTGTCTTCCATTCCATTACCGGTTGTTTGCTCTGTTTGCATTTGCGGATGTAGTTTGTTTTCGGGGGGACTTAAAAAAGGGATGCCTAAACTAAGTCCACGAAGGATGAATATGAGGCCGACAACAACTACCAATACCGGTATCACTTTGTTCACTTTTTCGCGGATGGCCACGCTAGCCATATTACCCACCAAGGAGATGCCCAGCATCATGGGGATGGTTCCTAGCCCGAACAAAATCATAAATAGCGTACCCGTTGTTACGTCGCCTGTTCCTATGGCCCCGGCAATGGCCAGATACACCAATCCGCATGGTAGCAAACCATTGAGCTGCCCTATTAAAAATAAGCCCCCGAACGATCTTTTTACAAACAGTCGCTGAATACCTTTGCGCACCATACCCACGATGGGAATTTTTTGCGGTTGCACACTTTTAAACAGTGACGGGAGCAATACCGACAGAATCATCAATGCTCCCATGGCAACTGAAACCCATTGCTGAAAACCCACCAATGAAAGCCCTTGACCTACCAATCCGAATATGGCACCCATGATACCATAAGTGACCGTGCGCCCCAAATTGTACATTATCCCGCTAAGCACTTTCGCACCTATGCCTTTACCATGCAGCGGCAGGCTCAGCGCAATGGGGCCGCACATACCGGCACAATGCAAACTGCCCATTAAGCCTAATACAAATCCAGTTAAGATTATTTCCATTTAGTCTTTTTAAGTATCGAGATATAAGTACAAAGTATCAAGATAATTGCATTGCCATAATTAACTCTATCCAATGTTGAGGATATTTCCATCGCCACCTCCAGCAACCCTTATGGCCTTTAATTAAGCTTATCGCACAACAAAATCCTTTGAAACGATAAACTTTTGCGCATCTATCTCCCATGAAATAAATACATTATATCTTCCTTTTATCAATTTGTTAGCAGCAATAAAAACCACCTCCTGACCCGATGGAACAATAAGGGTAACATCGTCTTTTTTATCCGACGGCCGATAGAAGTAAATCTTTTTTTCTGAACCTTTGGTGGCCACAGAAGTTGCCAATTGCACCTGAACACCTAAGGGTCCGTTTTTTATAGAAACACTATCCTTATAAACTGCCGATCGTTTGTCTGTCTCCATTTTCAAAGAATATTCGGCTCCCTGGCGGTAATAATCCTTGGTAACCAGATCGTTGTTCTCGCCCAACGAAAAAATCACAAAAGAAATTATCCAAACGAAAAATACAACGAAGAAAATAAGTATGCCGTGACCCCAGTTAAGTTTCATGTTCCTTTTTAGTTTTAATACAAATCACAGTGTGGCTAAAGCCATTTAAAAAGCAGTTTACGCTGACCGTCAGCTACCCGCCTGCCGGACGTGCAGGAAGCAGACGGCAATATAATTTACTTCTCCCCCCTTGGCCCTATAAAAGTGGCGCTGGTTGTTTCCAGTATCCTATCCCCAACATATAAACCCAATTCAACAGGTGTGTTTCTGGAACTGATATCTGCTTTAGCCCGTTTGAGGATAATCACGCCGTCAAAACTACCATTTTCATTTAAATGAATGGGGTGTTCGGACAAATAAAATGAACTGTAGCTTGGTTTTAACACCCTTAGCTTTATCGTTTTAAATCCGTCAGTTTTATTTACAATTTTCAGCTGATAGATGTTCGAAATGGTATCGTTAGCCGCTTCCTGGAACATCGTTCCGGGCATCCGCAATAGCGAAGCATCTATTTCTGTGCGTATAGAAATGGCGGCCACCAAGGCGGTTAGCAGCACCAGCAAAACCCCGGAATAAGCATAGGTTCGCACGCTTTTAATACTGCTTTTACCCGTTTCAATGCTGTATTTGGAGGTAAAGCGAATCAGGTTCTTTGGCCGTCCTATCTTTTTCATCACGATATTGCATTCGTCGATACAAGCGGTGCAGTTAACACATTCTAGTTGAGTGCCGTTTTTAATGTCGATACCTGTAGGGCATACTTCAATGCATGCACCACAATCTATACAGTCGCCTTTCACCTTACGCGGTTCGCCCCGTTTGTAATCGTAGGCTACAGTTATGGATTTGGAATCTAATAACACGCCCTGCATACGACCGTAAGGGCAAAACATGGTGCACACGCCTTCGCGCAGGTAAGAATATATCCAAAAGTAAAATCCGGTAACGGCTGCCATGGCGACATATACTTCCCAGTATTCGGCAATGGGGCTTTGCCATATTATCCATAACTGCTCGGGCCCGGTAAACCACATGATAAACACGTTGGTAAAAAACAGGGTGACTATGAAAAATAGGATGTATTTTAATGCGATGCTGAGTTTAGTGGGTGTTTTTTTTCGCTTTCCACGTTGGTAGTTTCCATGAAAAAAATATTCGATCCGGCGGTAAACCATTTCCATAAAAACGGTATGCGGACAGGCCCATCCGCACCAAAACCTGCCAAAAACGGATGTAAAGAGCACGATAAAAATAACCACCGTTGCCATTAGCAGGGCCATAATCTCGGTATCCTGCGAATACACTGTAGCGCCAAACAAATGAAACTTACGATTTATCACGTCGATAAGCATAAAAGGCTTACCCCCAATTTTGATGATAGGTGCCAGCACAAAGAATGCCAACAGAAAAATAGCCACCACAGTCCGCCGGGTGTACCATTTACCTTTGGGCTGCCGTGCTTTTATCCATTTACGCTTTCCCTTGTCGTCGATGTTATCGGGCCGTTCGCGAAAGGTTTTTATTATAGGGGTTATCATGGGGTGAAAAAAATATTATAGTTCTTGCAGGACAGTTGCTACGGGATATAAAAAAAATGACCCGAGTGCAGTTCTTATGGTATACATCCGGGTTCTGTTGATGCTGATGTACACAAAGCAGGCAATACAGTTAATAGCAGTATATGTTACCAATACTTTTACTAAAGTCCATTTGTGTTTTATCACTTTTCTTTCAAACGATTCTCAATATCCATATTCTGATGTAAAATTCTAACTATCTCAACAACATTACTTTTTGTTTTCCTGTAAAAAACTAGATGAGATTTAACCTTTGACATGTTATATCCTGACCGCACGTGATTCATTGGTCTGCCTAAATTGAAGTCTTCTACAATAAACTCTATCTCTTGTATGATAAGATTACGATACTTGTCTGCTTGTTCCTTAGACCAATTGCGGTATGTGTAAAGCCATATTTGTTCCAAATCGGAAATAGCACTTTCGCTTATTCGATAATTACAAATCATAAATACTTTTTGTGCAAATCAGCAAGGTGTTTTTCTGCATCAAAATTGTCGATCATAGGACTATTTTCTCCTTCAATCAAAGCATTTCTTAATTCGTTTAATTTCTTCTCTTCCGATTCCAAGAGACGCAATGCGGTACGCACAACTTCACTAACAGAACTGTATTTACCTGAAGATACTTCTGAATGAATAAAATTCTCAAAATGTGGCCCTAACGATATTGAAGTATTTTTTTCCATAGGATTAAATTTTATTTCGAAATTACCAAACCTTGTTAACAAAGTCAAATTTTCTAATGTTTTTCAATATACCTTAATCTGCCATAGAAACAACAATTCAATACCCACCTAATCACACGCCTCTCCCTGCGGATCCTTAGGATTAGCGGGAGTTGAGCCCACCAAGGAGTTTAAAATATAAATGGCCAGATACTTTATTTCTTCTTCCTGCATCATATTTTTGTAGGGCGTCATGCCTTTAGTAGGGCGTCCATTGCTTATTACGTCCATCACATTTTCTATGCTGCATCCGTTAATCCAAAAATTATCGGTAAGGTTGGGGCCTATTGAGTTGCCTTCGCCACCTGTGCCGTGGCAGGCCATACAAGCATTTTTCTCATATAGGGCTTTGCCCTCTTCTACCATTTGCGCCACAGTTAACGCGGGCATTTCGCCTTGGTTGGCAGCGTTTATCTCTGCCATTTTTGTGTCCCACTCGGCTACTGATTTGGCATACTCATTGGCCTGATCGCGTTCGTTGCCGGGATAACCAAAATAGTGTATCAGATAAAACAGCGAAAAACCGATGGTGACCAAAAATAGGAGGGTAATCCACAGGGGAGCTGGGTTGTTTTGCTCCCGGATTCCATCATACTCGTGCGACTCAATGTCGTCGTGGTTTTCTTTGGGGTCTTTATTGTTATCTTGGCTCATGCTTACTCGTTTTTATTGTTTTGCTGTCTGTCTGTTGTCTCATTATTATCATCCAAAATGGAGTTTTTATATTTATTTAAGTCCGATTTTGGTGTACGTACGGTTTTATATACAACCAGGATAAACAAGATGATAAATATGGCTATACCAATAATGTAATACCATTGGATACCATTTACTCCTTTTAATACTTCGCTTACATATCCCATATACTCAGATTTGCATTATGCTGGTTTTTTACCTAATTATTGACTCCCTGTCCATCGGCAGGCAGTACATCTATGCCGGAATCATCTTCCACACCCGAAATATCCTTACCTAATTTATGTAAGTAGGCAATCAGTGCAATCATCTCTTTGTTTGGCTCAATCTCGATACCCGAGGCTTTTAAATCGTCCACTATCTTATTGGCCTGTTTCATATAATCTTCGATGGCCTCATAAGCGTATCCCTCACGATAGGGAACACCGAGGGTTTGCATCGCCTTAATCTTCTTAGGAACCATATCCAGATCTACATCATTTTTTGCCAGCCACGGGTAGGCGGGCATAATGGTTTGCGGGTTCATCTCCAAAGGCTCCATGAAATGGTTGTAATGCCATACTGCCGTTTTATAGGTTGTGGAACCGCCTATGGACACATCGCCCAGATATCCGGCTCTTGACAAATCGGGCCCTGTGCGTCGCGACCCCCATTGGAAAGGGTGATCATATACAAACTCCCCAATCTTAGAATATTCCCCGTAACGATCCGTCTCCCAGCGCAAGGGCCGTATCTGCTGCGAATGGCAATTGTAGCATCCATTAGATAGATAGATGTCGCGTCCTGTTAGTTCGAGCGGGGTGTAAGGTTTAACCGCCTCTATTTTAGGTATGTTTGACTCAACGCTCAGTAGAGGGATAATTTCAACTGCCCCGCCAATGGCTACGGCAATAAAAACAAATACGGTAAAACGAACACCACGGCGTTCTAACCATCGGTGGGTACTTTCACGATCAGGATTACGTTTGCCAGGATTAACCAATGCAGGTGCTTCTGATGGTTCGTTGGCCACCATTTGTCCTGCTTTCATGGTTTTCATCATATTAAATAAGAACATGATGAAACCGGTAAAAAACAATACCCCACCTACAATCCTGAAGGTATAAAGAGGAAGGATTTGGATGGTTGTTTCCAGAAAGTTAGGATAAGCCAGCGAACCTGTAGGCGTGTATTCTTTTAGCATCAACCATTGCGTGATGGCAGCCCAATACAACGGTATGGCAAACAACAGAATACCGAGTGTAGCCACCCAAAAATGCGCATTGGCCAATTTGCTTGAATACAATTTTGTTTTATACATGCGGGGAACCAACCAATAAAACATACCAAAAATAAGTCCTCCGTTCCAACCCATACCAGCAATGTGGGTATGAGCAATGGTCCAATCGGTAAAGTGACTGATGGCGTTTACTGTTTTTAGTGCCATCATAGGCCCTTCGAAGGTGGCCATACCGTAGGCTATCAGAGCCACAACAATAAATTTAAGGTCGGCTCTTTCGCTTACCTCGTCCCATGCACCACGAAGGGTGAGCAATCCGTTAATCATACCGCCCCACGAGGGTGCTATCAACATGATAGAAAAAGTTACGCCGAGGGCTTGTAACCAATCGGGTAAAGCATTGTACAACAGGTGGTGTGGACCTGTCCACATGTATAAGAATATGAGGGTCCAAAAATGGATGATAGAAAGCTGATACGAATAGATGGGTCTGTTGGCCGCCTTGGGCAGGTAATAATACATCAGTCCTAGCCAAGGCGTGGTTAAAAAGAATGCCACGGCGTTGTGTCCGTACCACCATTGTACCAAGGCATCTTGTGCTCCGGCATAAACGGGATAACTCTTAAATAAAGATACGGGTAATTCGATGGAGTTAACGATATGCAAAATGGCTACACCCAAAAAGGTAGCTAGATACCACCAGGCAGCTGCATAAATATGTTTTACGCGGCGTTTCATAATGGTGCCAATCATGTTCCACCCAAAAAGCACCCACGAAATAGCTATCAGTATGTCAATGGGCCATTCGAGCTCGGCATATTCTTTGGCGGTAGTAAAACCCAAGAGCAAGGTAACGGCTGCCAGCACAATAACCAACTGCCAACTCCAAAAATGTATTTTACTAATTAAATCGCTGAAAAGCCTGGCTTTGAGCAAGCGCTGCAATGAGTAATAAATACCAGCAAACATGGCATTGCCAATAAAAGCAAAAATAACAGCATTGGTATGTACCGGGCGAACTCTACCAAAGGAGGTATATTCGAGACCCAGGTTAAAAACCGGATAGGCCAATTGTAAGGCAGCCAATAAACCTACTATCAGGGCTACCGTGCCCCACACTAAGGTTGCAACGGTAAAGTTACGTACAATTGCATTGTCGTAGTTAAATTTTTGAATCTCCATTGTTCAATCTCTATTGTTTGAATCACTATTGTTTGAATCACTAACGGTGATAGGCGACAGCGTTTATGCTTTTTTCTTGTCCACTTCCTTTTTGTCTTCGGGGGATTGCGTTTCATCCTTATCCTCCAAAGGTTCCTCATCGTCAAATAATATGCGTACCGATGACGAATAGGTATCTTCGTACTGACCTGATTTTACAGCCCATATAAACACACCCAAAAAAATTAGCGCAGCCAATAAACTTACCCCTACCAATAAATAAAGTATGTTCATGGCCGCTTGTTTTTATATTATCTTTTGGTCTTCTGCTATGGGTTCTTTGCCCACAATAAATATTTTACGTATCATGAAAAGCACATAAAATATAAAGAACCAAGCCGTAAGCACAGCACCTGTATAACCAAAGAGTATCCATAGCGGAGCTTTATCCACAGTATTCCACATGGCTCTATCTTTGTTTAAGGCAGGCTTGTCGTTAACCTGACCGATGGCCAAGGTTTTTTCTGTTTTCACATCGCCATAGACTTCCGCTTGCTCTATTTGTGCAATCAAATGTACATTTCCCAAGCTATCGCCGGGCAAAATACCATCCCAGGGGAAATAGACCAGCCCCTCTTTATTGGTAGTTTTTACATCGCCCAAGGGCAAATTACCAAAATACCTTTTGGCTTCTAACTTAATAGCTACACCGCCAATTGGATTGGTAGCTTGACTTAAACTACCAGTCAGGCTGACTTCAACCGCTTTTTTAATTTCATCGTACTTAAGCGCTAAAGTTAAAAGGGTTCCTTCAGCGATATTAGTCTCTATTTTTTCGGCCGTTTCCTGAACGTAGGTGGGGTTAAAACTCCGTACATACGAAATCACGTTCCAAATATCCGCTTTGCTCAAAGCACTTTTAAAGGATGGCATGGTGGCACGTCCCTCGCTGACTTTATAAAAAATAGCCCCATCGGTATTGCTCTGAAATTTCTGAGCGGCAGGATCGCCGGGTGATGGAACGAGCATGGCGTTAAAGTTGCCCTGTCCAGGCATGCCATGGCAAACCTTACATTGTGCCGCAAAAATATCGGCACCGGATTGCTGCATGGATTCGGTAAACTGCACCGGACTCAACTTGCCCTGATGCTCGGCGGGAACTACCCATTCCGTTTGCGCTGATGATTTAAATACAGCGCAAATACAAATAATTAAAATTAAAAAATACTTGTTCATTGCTGCTGAGTTAAATTATTTTAGTTTTAGTTTCTTCATCTTCTTCTGCCATTTCCCAAATGGGTATTATGGGGAACAGCTTGGCCAGTACAGATATTATCATGATACCCAATATGATGGAACCGATAGTAACCGCACCTTCAATTACGGTAGGTTGATATATGACCCACTCGCCAGGTAAAAATTGAATGGGTAAAAAGGGATGCTCCATGGTTGGAATAACGATAATATAGCGTTTAAACCAGGCGCCAACCAATACAAATAAAGCAATTAAAAATAAAGGCAGCGGCTTACGGAAGGGTTTCCATAACAACACAATCATGGGAATCAGCAAACCAAATATTTGCGATAACCAAAACATAACAGCGTGTCTTCCCGCAAAGAGCTCATGTATGTGTATGGCATCAAACTCCTTCATTTTATAAGCAGGAACCACAAACTCGTTAAGGTTGAAATAAAAATATATCACGCAAACAAACTCCAACAGCTTGCCCATCTTATCAAAAAGGGGCTCATTGAGATATTCGCGTAATTTATAGTTGTTGCGGAAAAAGAATACGGCAATTATTACAGCTGCCATGCCGGTAACAAAGGCTCCCGTTAAAAAGTAGGGTCCAAAAATAGTGCTGTCCCATCCGCTGCGCGAGTTTACCGCTAGTAACCACGAGGTAACCGTATGTATGGCAAAAGCGGTGGGGATAATCAAAATAATGAGCAGCCGGGTGGCGCTGAACAGCAGTTTATATTGCTTGGGATGATGTGTCCAGTTGAACGACAGGAGTTCGTAGAGCTTGAGTTGCCATTTTGGTGCATGAGGCATCCTACCACGAGCTATAGCCAAATCGGGTATTAATGGCAGCAAATACAACAAGAGACTGATAACCAAATAAGTGGTTACCACCGTTACGTCCCATAAAATGGGCGACTGAACCCTACCATACAAAAACACGTTAAGCAAGCGCTCGGGCCGTCCCATATCCGAAACAATGACCAGTCCGGCCACGGCAGCAAAAGCCACGGCGATAATCTCTGCGATACGGGTAATGGGTTTTATCCACTGATAGCCCAAAAGACCAATAACGCCGCTTATGAGCATGCCCACCAAGGCGGTGGCCACAAAAAACACGAAATTGGCAATGTACATGCCCCAACTCACCGTGTCGCGCATTCCTGTAACTATCAATCCTTTGTTATATTGGATAACATAGGCGTATATACATGCTACCAATGCCATGGTTAAAAATAGCATCCAATTTATAAATGCATTATTAAACCCAACTGGCTTAAGCACATCCGTAGCTATTTTGTCGAGTTTTTTCTTGTCAATTTTAATGTTATGATCCGACATGGGTGTTCTTTAATAGATTGTTAGATAATAGGTCATTAGATGATAGATCGTTAGATGATAGACATTAGACTCATTTACAAACGCTAGATTATTAGTGTATAAAAAAAATACCTACTTCAGTAAAAACTCTAATATTCAGATAGCTAACTATAACGAAGTGTTATATATTAACTATGATGGCTATCCGGTTTTTCAGGTGTATCGAATACCCTGTCCTTTGGCGGTAAATAATACACCCGTGGTTTTGTTCCCAACTCCTCCATCAATCTATAACCTGCATTTTTTTCGAGTAGCTCACTCAAAACCACTGTTTGCCGTGTTGTTCCGTTGGTTACTGCATTTTCGTTTTGGTCGCCAAAGTAAAACACGCCATTGGGGCAGGATCTAACGCAAGTGGGCAGCTCACCACCACGCAAACAATCAGCACTAAATAAACATTTGGTCACGGTACCTTTACGTTGCGGAACATTCGCTTCTACATCATATTCCATGGGCTCTTCTTGATATAGTTGCTCACGGAAAGGCTTTTCCCAGTTAAACACACGCACTGAATACGGACAGGCCGCCATACAGAATCTACATCCAATACAACGTTCGTTGTCTATCAGCACAATACCGTCCTGCCGCTTAAAAGTAGCATCAACAGGGCATACCGAGACGCATGGCGGATTATCGCAATGCATACAAGGCTTAGGCATATTATAGGGTGCCGATTGCGGATTGTCCTGCATCACCAGCGTGTTAATATGGTATTGGTAAGGGTGCAAATGATGATGTTCCTGACAGCCTTTGATGCATTCGCGTGCATTACGGCATTTAGCCAAATCAATCACCATTACCCAGCGCTTACCAGCAAGCCCCACTCTACCGCGCGACTGCAGCACCTCGGTATCCAGCTTCACCTTCTTCACTTGTGATTTTGGAATTTCTACCAGCTTATTGTCGGCGGTGAGCACTTTTATATACTCTTCATTAGTGTCCGCAATGGGCGTAAAGCCCGAAACTACCGCTCCTGTTGAAGCTGCTGCCCCTATCAACCCCAGCTTCCGCATAAAATCCCGTCGAGAATTTTTGCCCTTTGAACTATCAAGTTCATTTTTTCTACTATCCGAACCCATACTTTGAATTATATTATTCTTTAAATGGCTTTTTTTATCATCACAAAACTAATGAGGTAAAAGATTGCCGAATATAGATATTCCTACATTTATAATCTAACAAGACATGCGTTTAGACCTTAATTTAAAAAGGTTCTGAATAAGAAAGGATGAAAAAATAAGATTTAGCCGTTGCGGGGAAATTGTAAATCTTTTCTTTTAACCACAAAGGACACAATGGATGCACAAAGTAAAATAATGTATTTTGTGCCTTCTATGTGATTATCTCTGTTGAAGAAAACTAAATAAAACTCTAAAAACTGACCGTAAAATGAAGTCCCCAGAGCCAAAGTGCTATATTTGTATTATCAAAAAAATCAGTTATAAAAAGATGAAATATGTTACACACCATAGAAAATGAAAATCTGGTTTGCATCATTGAATCGAATGGGGCAGAGATACGTTCGCTAAAGAAAAAGGCAACTGGAGAAGAGTATATTTGGCAAATGGACAAGTCAATATGGGGAAGTAGTTCACCCGTATTATTTCCTGCTATAGGAAAAATAAAAAACGATAAAGTTGTTTTTAAGGGCAAGGTGTACGAAATGCCTAAACATGGAATTATTCGTAACAATAAGCAGCTTGTTTTTGAGCAACACGGAGTTTCTAAATGTACTTTTACGCTTGCGAGTTCTGAAGAAACACTAAAACAATATCCATTCAAATTTGTATTTTCGGTAGAGTTTACCCTTATTGATAATCGTTTACTGATGACCTATAAAGTTGAAAATCGCGATTCTGTTTCTATGCAATTCGCTTGCGGAGGGCATACAGCGTATGCGTGTCCATTAAGTGAAATCACAAAGTTATCGGACTATGTTATTGAATTCCCCCATCCCCTAAAACTTAAGGCAAGTACATTAGGAGCCTCTGGATTACTTTCGCATCACAAAAGAGAAATAGAAAGCAATGATGGGATACTCCCCCTTTCGGATACACTATTCAACAATGATTCTTTGATATTCCCTAACATCAATTACGATTGGGTTCGACTGCGTAAAAAGACGGATAAAAAAGGAATCGTAGTTCGATTTACCGGTTATCCTCATCTTGCATTGTGGTCGAAACCATTTGCCGATTTTATATGCATAGAACCATGGCTGGGACTTCCCGATGGCGAGGATGAGTCTATTGATATAACACAAAAGTCAAGCTATAAAACTATTGAGCCTGACACCAATTTCTCCATCGTAATTGAAACGGAAATTGAGTGAAACGACTGGGTTTATATTTTTGACAGTGACAAGTTTGAAAGTGAGTAAAGTCAACTGCCATAGGCTATTCGCTACCAGCCATCAGCCAATGTTTTTTCTTCTTTCCAAATCCAGGTAAGTGTAGTTAAAACCAGTTTTGTCGTCGTCGGTAATTTCCTCTTTGTATATTTCCCTCCACTCCGATATTTCAAAATCGGGGAAAAAGGTATCGGCATCATTAAAGAACTCATTAATCATGGTAAGATACATCTTATCCGTTTTTGGCAAAAAGGCATCGTAGATAGTGGCACCTCCTATTACAAACACTTCCGATTGATCCTGACAAAGCTCCAGCGCTGCTTCGGGTGAATTCACCACTTCGGCACCTGGGAGTTGTAAATCGGTATTACGCGAAATTACAATGTTACGACGGTTGGGCAAAGCGCCCTTGGGCAGTGTATCGAAAGTTTTACGTCCCATAATAATGGTATGGCTCGATGTCAAGGCTTTAAATCGCTTTAAATCGTTGGGGATATATGCTAACAAATCGTTGTTCTGGCCTATAGCGTTCATTTCGGCTATCGCCGCTATTATTGATATTTTTGTCATTTGTTTTTTGCGAAAAAGTAAAATATGGTAATCTATCCGAAATCCTTTTTTGTTGGCTATCCTATTTAAACTGAGATAGCGCCTTTGATATGAGGATGCGGATCGTAATTGCTCAAAGTAAAGTCATCGAACGTAAAGTCGTCGATGGATTTTACATTGGGGTTAATGGTTAGGGTTGGTAAGCTGCGCGGCTCCCGCGAAACCTGCAACTCTACCTGAGGAATGTGGTTATTGTAAATATGAACATCGCCAAGCGTGTGTACAAAATCGCCCAATTGCAAACCTGTTACTTGGGCCACCATCATGGTTAATAAGGCATAGGAAGCAATATTAAAAGGTACACCCAAAAACAAATCGGCACTACGTTGGTAGAGCTGGCAAGATAATTTGCCATCGGCCACATAAAACTGAAACAGGATATGGCAGGGCGGTAATTGCATCTCATCTAATTGTCCTACATTCCAGGCACTCACGATATGTCGGCGCGAATCAGGATTGTTTTTGATGGATTCGATAACTTGCTTTATCTGATCAATATATTGCCCGTTAGCCATAGGCCATGAACGCCATTGATAGCCGTATATAGGCCCCAACTCACCATCAGGCAGTGCCCACTCATTCCAGATGCGTACGCCGTTATCTTGCAGATATTTAACGTTAGTACTGCCCTTTAAAAACCATATCAACTCATGGATAATAGATTTAAGATGAAGTTTTTTGGTGGTAACCATCGGGAAGCCTTCTTGCAGGTTAAATCGCATCTGATGGCCAAAAACACTAATAGTTCCTGTACCTGTTCGGTCTCCTTTTTCCGCTCCTTCGTGCAACACCCGTTGGCATAATTCAATATATTGACGCATAGTTTTCTGTGAGTTTATCTATTGAGAATCTAAAGTATTATTTGTACAAAATTAGAAAAATAATTGAGTAGTAAAATCTCACTAAAACAACGTAAACGAAACATCCGGATGCGACTCCAAATAATCTACCATATCATCTGTTAAAGTAATTTTGCTCGAACGCGAATAAAACTGGGTTTGACGATTCTCTTCCTCTTTATCGTAAATGGAGAATTTTAGTGCCACGTTACCTGTTGTTTCCTTCGAAAGCTCGGCCAGGTCGGTTACCAATGCTTCATCCAACGCTTGCAAAGGAATTTGAATATTGATGCCTGTAACGCGGGATTCACGCACGCCATCCAACATCTCAATTTTATTTACTTTGACTTCTAACTCACCATCTTTTGCCCAGGTTTTTTCTTGTACTTTTGCACGCATCATAATGTAATATCCCTGCACCAAATACCGGGCATACTCGGGATAATCATTAAAAAAAGCAAACTCATAGGAGCCCGTGTAGTCATCCAAAGTCATTATACCATAAGGCTTTCCTTTTTTTGTCATGCCCGATCGCGATGCGGTAACAATACCTCCCACAGTTATGTCGCGACCTTTCATCTTTTCCAAATCTTCGAGGTCACTAAGTTTGGTGGTGCAAAAATGGTTTATCTCTAACTTATAAATATCCAAAGGATGGGCTGAGAGGTAAATACCTATGAGGTCTTTTTCGCGAGCTAATTTTTCGAGCAGAGAAAACTCCTGACAAAAAGGAGCCATTGGTTTATTGATGGCAGCACTAGCTCCCACGGCACCAAAAAGAGAGTTAGCAGCCGTAGCTTTATCATTTTGGTATAGATTACCATATCGTGCAAGGTTTTCCACAAAGGTAGTTTGCTCACCCTGTAAACAAGCAAAATACTGTGCCCGGTGCAAAGCAGTAAAACCATCAAAACCACCTGCTGCAGCCAGGGCTTCCAGATTTTTTTTATTTACTGTTTGCAAGTTTACCCGCTCCACAAAGTCAAATATATCTCTAAAGGGGCCACCCTCATCACGCACTTTAATAATTTCTTCAACGGCACCAGCTCCCACGCCTTTTACCCCGGCCATACCAAAACGTATGGCTCCGCTCTTGTTTACGGTAAATTTACGGTAACTCTCGTTTACATCGGGTCCCAACACGTCCATTCCCATCCGCTTACACTCCTCCATAAAGGTCGTAATTTTGGTAATGTCGTTCAGGTTTCGGCTCAATACACCCGACATAAACTCGGCAGGGTAGTGTGCTTTAAGGTAGCCTGTTTGATAGGCAATTTGCGCATAACAAACCGAGTGCGATTTGTTAAAAGCATAACTGGCAAAAGCTTCCCAGTCATGCCATATTTTATCTATTAAATTAGTGGGCTTCTGTTTTTTACCTTCGCAGCCCTTCATAAAATCCTCACTGGCAAGGCAACCATCAGTAAACTTTACTTTAAGTTTGTCCATCATGGCTATTACCTTTTTACCCATCGCTTTACGCAGTGAGTCGGAGTCGCCACGAGTGAAGTTGCCCAATGCGCGGCTCTGGAGCATCACCTGTTCCTGGTAAACGGTAATGCCATAGGTGTCCTTTAAAAAAGGCTCCATCATGGGATGGTCGTAGGCAATATCCTCACGCCCGTGCTTTCGGGCAATAAAGGAGGGAATATACTCCATAGGACCGGGACGGTACAAGGCATTCATAGCCACTAAATCCTCAAATCGGTTGGGCTGCAAAGCTTTCAGGTGCTTCTTCATGCCCGGCGATTCAAACTGGAATATGGCAGTTGTTTCGCCGTTGCCAAAAAGTTTAAAGGTTACCTCATCGTCCATGGGTATGTTTTCCAAATCCACGTCGATGCCTTTTGACAGTTTTATATTACCAAGCACCTCTTTAAAGATGGATAAGGTTTTCAGTCCCAGAAAATCCATTTTTAACAAGCCGATGTCCTCCACAAAACGGCCATCGTATTGGGTTGTCATTAACACCTCGCCTTTGGTAGGCATAACAGGCAAATGCTGATCCAAGCGATATTTACCAATAAGCACCCCGCAGGCATGAACCCCGGTTTGCCGCACCGCACCTTCCAATGCTTCAGCAAACTTCATGGTTTTGGCGATCAGCGGATCAGGTGAATTTTTTTCGAGTTCCAGCTCGGGATTCTCCTTAAAAGCCTTTTTAAAATTCATTTTAGGTGCTTCCGGAACCATTTTGGCTAAACGGTTGGCTTCGGATAAATCAAGTTTCAATACACGAGCCACATCTTTGATGGAGCTTTTGGTGGCCATGGTACCAAAGGTACAGATGTGTGCTACTTTATCGTGCCCATATTTGTTGGTTACATAATCGAGCACGGCTTGCCTCCCGTCATCGTCAAAGTCAATGTCCACATCGGGCATCGAAATACGGTCGGGGTTAAGGAAGCGCTCAAACAGCAAATCGTATTTAATAGGATCAACATTGGTAATGCCTGTGCAATAAGCCACCGCTGCACCTGCTGCAGAACCACGACCCGGTCCTACCAGTACGCCATTATTTTTAGCCCAATTGATAAAATCTTGTGTTATAAGGAAGTAACCCGGAAAGCCCATGCCGATAATGGTTTCTAGCTCAAAGTTTATTCGTTCCAAAAAGTCTGGTGGAATGGGATCTCCGTATCTCTTTTTGGCACCTTCCATGGTTAAGTGACGCAGATAATCAGCTTCGCTATCGAAACCTTCGGGCAAGGGGAAGTCAGGCATAATGGGCTTTTTATCCAGCTCAAAAGCATCTACCTTATCAGCCACTTCAATGGTATTTTGCAACACCTGTGGTATATCGGCAAACATGAGGTTCATCTCCTCCGTGGTTTTAAACCACTCCTGTTTGGTGTATCTCATGCGGGTGGGATCGTCAAAATCACGCCCTGTGCTTAGGCATACAAGCAGATCGTGCGCTTCGGCATCCTCAGCATCGGTAAAGTGAGTGTCGTTGCTGGCAATAACTTTAACGCCCAGTTCCGCACCCAGTTCAAGCATCACCTTGTTCACCTTTACCTGGTTTTCCCATACATCGCGACGAAGTACCGGATCATCGTTTTTATGACGCATTACTTCAAGATAATAATCCTCGCCAAAAACCTCTTTGAACCACTGTATGGCTTCCCGGGCTTTGTCCAGATTTCCGCTCATGATATGTTGAGACACTTCTCCACCCAAGCAGGCACTGCTCACTATCAATCCCTCGCTGTATTTTTGGAGTACCTCCTTATCGATGCGCGGTTTATAGTAAAACCCTTCCATGTGCGATATGGAGGTTAATTTTAAGAGGTTAATATAACCTGTTTCGTTTTTAGCCAATATGATAAGGTGATGACCGGAAGCATCGGTTTTATCATCCTTCCGCAGTCGTCCACGGCGAGCCACATAAGCCTCAATGCCAATGATGGGTTTTATGCCAGCCCTCACGCATGCCACATGAAATTCTTTTACTCCAAACATGCTTCCGTGGTCGGTAATGGCCAGCGCAGGCATTCCATCGTCCTTGGCTTTTTTGGCAATAACTGCTGTTTTGTTGGCACCGTCTAAAATAGAATATTGCGTATGTACGTGCAAATGAACAAAGGGAACTTTTCCTGCATTTTTTGCTGCCTGTCGCAGTTTTTCCTCTTCGTCAGCAATTGAAATATGATCGAGGGTGTCAACTTTAAATGATTCATAATCAACACCTACAAGCTGAATCATACTGGGGTTGTTGAGCCGAAATGCCTCTATTTGCGCAGGGCTCATCTGTAACCTTTGAGGCGTTATACCTCCTACACGCACCAATTCCAGAAAGCAGCGTGTAGTGGATTCCACGTCGGCAGCTGCGTTATGCGCTTCTTCAAACGGAACGGTAAATAGTTTTATATGAAGCTCCGTGAGACTCGGGTTTTTAAGCTGCCCCATACGTCGAAGATCGCAATACTCCTTGCTTTCGAGCATCGTACAGAGCGATGGTGTCTGCGAAAGAGTTTCTTCCATTTCGCAACGAACCAACTCGCAGCCCACAATGTTAATATCAAAACTGATGTTGTGTCCAATGATAAATTTGCTCTTCTTTACGTCGGCCATAAAATCGAGCAGAGCATCCTTTAAGGCGATACCTTTTTCGTTGGCTATTTCGGTAGTGATGCCGTGCACGCTTACCACCTCTTCTGGTATGGTGTAGCCTTCGGGTTTTATTACATGGTTTTTGGCAAAAAGAAAGTTGCCCTCAATATCGTGACACTGCCATGCCAACTGCACCATTCGTGGCCAGTTGTCGGTATCGGTAATGGGTGCTTTCCAATTTTTGGGTAAACCTGTGGTTTCGGTATCAAATACTAAAAACATTGTATATCAGTCGTTTAAGTGCTATATGTTCGCTAGGGTTTCGACTTACAAAGCTAACTTTTTGCGGGGGATATTAGCTCCATTTCGTCAAAGAAGAAGCCAATAAATTAATTGTGGCTTGATATGGATTAATAAGCCTCATAAAATTTGGATTTAAAAAAAATCCATTTACTTTTGCATGGATTAAATTTTAAACATGAAATACTTTACACATCACTTCGGACATCATTTTATTTACTGCGATAGGTAGTCCGCATTGTTGTGCATAATAATATAGGAGGGCTTACCGTATGGGAAGCCCTCTTTTTTTTTAAAAATAATAAATAAAGATATGGAGAAATTAAGAATTGCATTACAAAAAAAAGGACGCTTGCACGACGATTCGATGAAACTGTTATTAGAGGCAGGCATTAAATTTAACGTGGGTAGTGGAAGGCTCATCGCACAGTCACCTAACTTTCCGATAGAAGTGCTTTTTTTGCGCGACGATGATATTCCGCAGACCATAGCCGATAATGTGGCCGACATTGGCGTAGTAGGCGAAAACGAAGTGCTGGAAAAAGGTTTTGAGTTAAGCATAGCCAAACGTTTGGGATTTAGCAAGTGTCGTATTTCACTGGCCATTCCAAAGGCCGAGACCTACCCCGGCTTAGCCTATTTTAATGGTAAAAAAGTAGCTACTTCGTATCCTGGCATCCTTAAAAAATATTTTGCCGAAAATAGTATTGATGCACAAATACATGAAATAGCCGGCTCTGTAGAAATTGCGCCCGGCATAGGTTTAGCCGATGGTATATTCGATATAGTGAGCTCCGGAAGCACCTTGGTTGCCAACCGCCTTAAAGAGGTTGAAGTGGTGATGCAATCGGAAGCTTTGTTGGTAAAAGCGGATGGGCTTTCGGACGAGAAAAAAGAATTGCTGCAAGAGCTTTTATTTCGCATAGATGCGGTGATGACAGCCAACTCCAACAAGTACATTTTACTTAATGCACCAAACGACAAGATAAGTGAAATTGTGAAGGTATTGCCCGGCATGAAGAGTCCCACGGTATTACCACTAGCCGAGGAGGGCTGGAGTTCGATACATTCAGTGATATCCGAAAAAAGGTTTTGGGAAATCATTGGGAAATTGAAGGAAAATGGTGCGCAAGGTATTTTGACCTTCCCGATTGAGAAAATGATTTTGTAAATAAAACACATGCAAGTATTTGAATATCCGCCGAAGAGCGAATGGGCTAGCTTATTGCAACGACCAGAAAACGACTTAAGCAATTTATTTGAAACCGTTGGGAAAATTCTGGACGACATAAAATCCAATGGGGATAGTGCGGTTAAAGCCTATTCCAAAAATTTTGATGGATATGCATCTGATGCGTTTATGGTTTCGAAGGCAGAAACCGACGAGGCCTGCCTTCAGGTATCCTCTAAATTAAAAGAAGCTATCTATACGGCAAAGCTTAATATTGAGGCGTTTCATACGGCACAAATTAGTCCCGAGGTTGTGGTTGAAACCATGCCGGGTGTGGTCTGCCGTCAAAAGAGTGTGGCTATAGAAAAAGTTGGCCTTTACGTTCCGGGCGGTACCGCACCACTTTTTTCTACTGTTTTGATGCTGGCGGTTCCTGCACTCATTGCCGGATGTAAGGAAATTGTGTTGTGTACTCCCCCTAACAAGGAAGGAAAAATAAACCCGGTTATTTTATATGCCGCTTCGTTGGTTGGGGTTAAAAAGGTGTTTAAAGTTGGTGGCGTTCAGGCTATTGGTGCCATGGCTTACGGTACCCAAAGCGTACCGAAAGTGCACAAGATATTTGGTCCTGGGAACAGCTATGTGATGGCGGCAAAGCAATTGGTTAGTCTTAAAGAGGTGGCTATAGATATGCCTGCAGGCCCTTCGGAAATAGAGGTGCTGGCAGATGAATCGGCCAACCCCGCCTTTATTGCTGCCGACTTGCTAAGCCAAGCCGAGCATGGTGTGGATAGCCAGGTGATATTGGTAACCAACAGCCCACAATTGATACCATTGGTGCAGGAAGAGTTAAGCAAGCAACTTGCCGTTTTGTCTCGAAAAGAAATAGCCCAAAAAGCATTGGAAAACAGCCGTATCATCCTATTAAAAACTAATGAGGAAATGATAGAGCTCACCAATGCTTATGCCCCGGAGCACCTTATTATTGCCATGCGCGATCACGAGGAGGTTGCCAACAGTATTATCAATGCAGGTTCGGTATTTTTGGGTAATTATACTCCCGAAAGCGCCGGCGACTATGCTTCGGGCACAAACCATACCTTACCCACACATGGTTATGCCAGAGCATACAGTGGTGTTAATATGGATAGTTACATGAAAAAAATAACTTTCCAGAAAATCAGTGCAGAAGGGTTAAAAGCCATAGGCCCAATCATTGAGGAGATGGCGGCAGCAGAGCTATTGGAAGCACATAAAAATGCCGTTACCATTCGCTTGCAATCATTAAAGTAGGACGGCTTGCAAATAATCTTTTGTCTTGATTCTTTTATCTCTTATCTTGATACTTTACTATGAAAACAATAGAACAGCTAATCCGCCCCAACATCAAATCGCTCAAGCCTTATTCATCGGCTCGTGATGAGTATTCGGGCGAAGAAGCCATATTTTTGGATGCCAACGAAAACCCCTTCAATGCGCCTTACAATCGTTACCCCGATCCATATCAGCGTAAGCTAAAAAAAAGGATTGCAGAGATAAAAGGTGTTTCGGCAGATTGTATATTTTTGGGTAATGGCAGCGACGAACCCATCGATTTGTCCTTCAGGGCGTTCTGCGAGCCAGGCGCCGACAATGTAGTTTCTATCGACCCAACTTATGGAATGTACCAAGTAGCGGCCGATATTAACAACATAGAAACACGTAAAGTTAAGCTTAGCGCTGATTTTGATCTGGATGTAAATGGTTTATTAGCTGCCGCAGATGATAATTCAAAACTACTTTTTATTTGTTCGCCCAATAACCCTACCGCCAACAGTTTTAAAAAAGAGGATATCGTCTCCTTAATCAAAAAATTTGAGGGCATTGTTATTTTGGATGAGGCTTACATCGATTTTGTGCCTGAGAAAAGCTTCCTCAAAGAGCTTGAAAATTATCCCAACCTTATCATTCTTCAAACCTTTAGTAAAGCATGGGGAATGGCTGGACTTCGCCTGGGAATGGCGTTTGCTTCGCCTCAAATTATTGCCGTTTTTAACCACATCAAATATCCTTACAATATTAACCAGCTCACACAATTAAAGGCATTTGAGCTATTGGAAAGTGAAGATTCTAAAAACAAATGGGTAGAGGTGCTCGTGAAACAAAAGGAAATAATGGCTAAAAAATTGGCTGCGTATCCTTTTGTGCATAAGATCTATCCTAGCGATGCCAACTATCTGTTAATTAAAACAACAGCACCCAAAGCCATTTATAACTATTTGGTAGGGCAAGGTGTTATTGTACGCGATCGCTCATCAGTATCTTTATGCGAAGGCTGCTTACGAATAACGGTGGGCTCGGAAGAAGAGAATAAGGCGCTTTTTGAAGGGCTGGATGGGTATAAAGCTGAATGAAATCGAAATAACTCAGAGATATAGAATGGCATAAATTGTAAGGATGAATTATATAACTGCTTTAATTGTATGCAAAGTAAGTGGAACTCCAATTAAATTTGGAGAGTTACGCAATCTTCGGAAAAACAAAAAAGAATTAGAGCCATTTTTACGAGCAATTATTCAGCTTCACAAAGGGAATGTAACTTACGACAGAAAGAATCTAACCGATTATTATCTGAATAAAGGAAATATAGAGAATGTATCACATGGACTTGTTATTGCTAAAGTTGGTGGTAAGATTTTATCATTACAAGAAGCAATTGAAAAAGACAAAATAGGAATAGATTTTATAAAGCAATTTGAAAAAAATAAAACCTAAATATATGCAACGCGTACTTTTTATCGATCGTGACGGCACCATCATCATAGAACCGCCCATTGATTTTCAGATAGACAGCCTGGAGAAACTGGAGTTTTACCCCAAGGCCATTACCAATCTGGCTGCCATAAACCAAAAGCTCGATTTTGAATTGGCCATGGTAACCAATCAGGATGGTTTGGGAACGGACTCATTTCCAGAGGATACTTTTTGGCCTGCTCATAAAAAAATGCTCAAAACCCTGGAGGGCGAAGGCATCGTTTTCAAAGATATTTTTATCGATCCGTCCTTTCCTTGCGATAATTCACCCGGACGCAAGCCGGGCACAGCCATGCTCACCCAATATTTCGACAAAAAATACGACCTGCCCAACTCGTTCGTGATAGGCGACAGGATAACCGATGTGCAATTAGCCAAAAATTTAGGTTGTAAAGCTATTTTTATGGCCGAGGGCGAAATAGCACGGGAGGAATTGGAGAAACAAGGACTCACCGAAACATGTGCACTCATTTCTACCGATTGGGATAAGATAAGTGCTTTTTTGTTTGCCAAAGAAAGAACGGCTCAGGTTAAAAGAACCACTTCGGAAACAGATATCGACATTAAACTAAACTTAGATGGAAGCGGGAAATGCGACATCAGCACAGGGTTGCACTTTTTTGACCACATGCTAGAGCAAATTGGAAAGCATTCGGGCTGCGACCTGAGCATACAGGTGAAAGGCGATTTGCATATCGACGAGCACCATACGATTGAGGACACGGCTTTGGCACTTGGCCAGGCTTTTAAACAGGCTTTGGGCGATAAGCGTGGAATAGAACGATACGGTTACTGCCTACCTATGGATGATTGCCTCGCAATGGTAGCCCTCGACTTTGGTGGAAGACCGTGGTTGGTATGGGAGGCCGATTTTAAACGCGAGAAAGTGGGCGATCTGCCCACCGAAATGTTTATGCATTTTTTCAAAAGCTTTTCGGATGCTTCTATGAGCAACCTGCACATAAAAGCCAGTGGCGACAACGAGCATCATAAAATAGAAGGTATTTTTAAAGCCTTAGCTCGCGCCATAAAAATGTCCATTAAAAAAGATGTTTTTAACAACACCTTACCAAGTACCAAAGGGGCACTTTAATCAATTGATTTTGGAAAACGTGTTCTAAATAAGGGTGTTTTACGTAAAACGAAAATGAAGAATCTTTCTAGCTTTATCATTTTATTAAATTGGTGGTTTTTTTGATTCTTTTGTTTGCCTAAAAGTTATATATTTGCACCCGCGTAAAACAATGGCCCCATAGTTCAAGGGATAGAACAAGTGTTTCCTAAACACTAGATACAGGTTCGAGTCCTGTTGGGGCTACAAAGAAAGGTGCTGATTTTCAGCACCTTTCTTTCTTAAACAACTCTCCTATGGTTGCATCGAATAAAACTTGGTATGTTTACGGCATGTCTCAAAACCCCGAAAATAGATTAAAAGAACATAACGCCGGTTCAACTCAATGAAATAGACTGTGTACTGTTATTAATCCTTTTACACACAAGCTCTATATAATATAGGTTATCAATAATTCTTTGTTTATTGTCTGTGTTTCAAGTCAGATTGGGTGTATTTATTATCACCAGGTTTCGATTTGTTAATCTTCCAAAAAATAATTGCCTCCCTCAATGTTTTGTCTGGATTAGCTTTCATAAAATCCCTAATGTAAGTGTTGTACTCAAATTGAGGTGCTATCTGTTTATGTGATTTATCCGTTTGCATTTCATTTGTTATCAAAGTCCACTGCTCAACTGCATCCCCTAAAGTCCTTCCTTGTGATGATTTCATCCAATTCATGAACTTCACATTAAACTTAAAATTATCACCTATCTGATTCTTGAAAAATCCTCTTACATTTTCAGTATTCCTATAATTATCTGTTATTTCCGTTTCAATAGTTAATTTCTCAGTATTCCAGTCAAACCGTGAAGTTTTTAAGATCTTTTCCTGATAAGATTCACGTTCGCCAGTTCTTAAGAATTCTGTAATCCTATTTGCTATCTCAATTTTTCCACCTCTTTTATCTAAATTTTCTGACCGACAAAAATCTATCAGTTCTTCTTTGCACCAATAAAAGTCTGTGAAATCCTGTACCGAAATTTTCGTATTTAATTCTGGTCTATCTTTCATTTTTCACTTCACTATCTTCAAGATTATCGCTCACCCTGCTGCCCAGAATGAGTAATTTGCTGGATTTCAAAGCCCCAACTTATCAAACTGTTGCGTTTTTTAAGTAAATGTGGAAAAGTTAAAATTACTCACATCGCCTCGTATTACTAATATTTTTTGTTGACAACTGGGTTTTATTAGAATACATATCCAATGCCAAAACATAAGTCTCCTGTAGCATAAGCTCTATCTCCATTCAGCACATTCCCTGTCAAATTGAACATAAAGTGTTTCTTCTTCATCATGAGTCCTCCTTCAAGTTCAATTCCTGATTTTGTCCAGCTAACGCGACGAGAATCCCACCATTGTCCATAGCCAAGTCCTAGTTGCGCAACGAGAGAAAAGTCATTCTTAATTATTAATGGTTTTGTAAGTCCGGCTACAATTGAGTATAAATTAGTCGATTTCGTTTCTTCACCATATTCCCACTCTTCACCTTTTCCGTATCGAAACCCTAAATAAATTCCTGGATTACAGATATAACCAATTTTAATTCCATATGGAGTTTTAAGTATTCCTGAATTAGTCGATATGAAGTATTCTTTATCCATATCATTAGGGTTGAATACACTGTATTCAACATTCTGTTTTTCTTGTCCTAATACATTTTGAGATAAAATGATAACAGTAATAAATACAGCTAGTTTTAAAATTGATTTTTCTTTCATTTTGTTTATTAAGTTATGGTTATTTGTTGTGATTACCTTGTTGCCAAATTATTTATAAGCATGTGTTACCCAACGTAATTTTTAGTCCTTTATACAACGAACAGCAACCCCATCATTTATAACACGATCACAGTATGGATAACATACTTCTTCCCAAGAAAACAATCGAATTATGCATCGGTTCTCAGGGACTGTACTTGTCCAGTAATCACAAAGCCTTTTAATATCAGAGAAACTCCCATTAGATCCATCTCTACTACCACTTGGGTATGCACTAAATTCATACTCGTCTGTTGCTCCTATATTAGGGCTGTTCCAATAATTAACGCCAACAATCTTTAGCTTTCCTCCAGCAACACTCATACCTCCCATATAATCCAACAGTACAGTCCACTCTGGCTCACTAGGTACATGCCATCCTGATGGACATAGCTTTTCCGTTTCCACAGCATATCCATTATACAATGCACCATAAGGTTCTTCATAACTAGCTTCATCATTGTTATACCAGCTATATGCACCACTAGTATGTGCTGACCAAGAATTATTATCTATTACATTAGGAATTTGAGTCCCATCATTATATGTCGTTGTTTTCAAATTCTCTGCCATCCATGTTTGTGTGCCGATTACAACAGTATTGTATACATTTCCATCAATATCAACCACTTTTGTTGGATCAAATACTATCTCTTTTAATATATTTCCTTCATCGTCAACTGATATTTTATACTGATATCCACCTGAAGAAGTTAAAACAAGTGACTTTGCAACATCTGCAACATCTGCATTTTCAATCCTATTGGGTTTGTTTAGAATAACCGCATCTCCAATAGAGGCGTTCCAATCCGCTTGGACATTGGATACTTTTGAAGTATTTGTAATTATTGCACTTGCTTGTTTTTCGGTAATAGTAACAGGCTTATTAGCTAACTCATTATAATCTCCAGAAAAGTCATCGGACGCATCCTTATCCCAGCCCTCAAATGTAGTATCATCTCCATTGATGTCAATATTTTTTACATTTTCTGCAGTTTTAGCATAAAGAGCGAAGGGAACACTTAAAAGTTCAGTTGTGTTGGAAAGTGTATAATTAATGCCTCCATTTAAATCTATCTCTGTTTTTATAAAATAGGAACTGATTGTCCAATCAATTAAAGAAAAGTCATCTGGAGTTGATCCAGTTCCTATTTCTATGGTTAATAATCCATTTGAATTAGTTGTAGGTATATGTGTTTCAGTATAAATTATTATACCATCTATATCTGATTGTATCAAACTAACTTGAATTCCTATTTGCTGATTTTTGATTAAGTTACCTAGATCATCCCTAACTACAGCTTGGTAACTGAACTTTTCCGGTACCTGAGAAATGATATTTGATATAAAAAGAACATTAATAAGTAAAAAAATAATAATCTTCATGTTTTTTAGGTTTTAATAATTTTATAGGTTTCTGTTTCTTTATAGCTTAGTTGAATTGTAATGAGATATGTTCCTTTTTTTAATTTGGACATATCAACAATAGTTTCTTTTTGAATGATATTTCCTGCTTGAATTTTTACACCTTTTATATCATATAAGGAATAAACTAGGTTTTCATAAATAGCTACATTTACCTTCAAGTTTAATTTATCTGATGTTGGATTAGGAAAAGTCTCTACAGAAATCTCTGTTTTAGGATTTTTTATCTTTGATACAACCGAAATTTCATAAGGTTGCTGGACTCCTTCTGAAATAGTACCGTTAGAATCTATTGAGGTGAAGATTTGACCGATGGTATAACTAACTTCTGCTGAACCAGCTTGGATATTGCTTCCTGCGGTCGAAATTTGTTCTTGAGCTTTTATTGTTAGGCTTCCATATAGGGAAACGAATAGAATTAGAATTTTAAGTTTTCTATAGTTCATTTGATAAATATTTGTAATTTCTATCTCTTGTTAATACTTTATGTTGGGTAACGGTAATAATATGCGTAAGGCGGGTTTTCTGTGCCACCAACTTATCAAACCGTTAATATTTTTAGTAAATGAACAAGGTTTGAAAATACTACAATCTCCGGCTTTTGTAATATTTATTATTGGCGCAACGTGCATTCTTTACCAACATAAATCAATCTTCTTTTTTCTGATACTCAATGAATTAATCTTATTACTAAAAACAAAACTCATGATCTCAAGATAGAATAAAAATTCCCAAGGTCTTGTCCCAAATATGCAGTAATAATCTGATACCTAACATAGAAATTATTCATGCTTGTTTTAAGGCCTAAGATGAACAACCAAAATCAAGTTATTATTCGCCAAATGTGTACCTAATCCCCCATAGACTTCTTAAATTTACATCGTCCTCCACGAATAACTCAGGAGTTAGTTCAATTAAAAAGGATAGCTTTTTAAAATCCTGTAAGGGATATATTTCAACCTGTGCTGGAATAGTAAGCGCATATATATGATCATACTTACGAAATGGACCTGTATTAAGACCTACTCCAACCGAGAATCTATGATAAGTCCTTGGTTTAAAATTATAAAAAACATCTATTTCCATTAATAGATCATCAATACCCCTATTCGCAAATGTCTTTAATTCTCCACTTATCACTTTATTCTGGCTAGTATTTATCCCCAAAGCATAAATCGAATAACTAGTAACTCCCATTTGAGAATAAGACTTTGCCGATAAAGTCAGTAAAAATGTAATTGAAATAAATACAAAAAGATTTTTCATAATAATATAGTTTGGTTAAAATTTAGTATGTAAGTATCTGGATGGCTGCATTTGCGTTAACGTTTGCTGGATGAGGTGTGCGAGATTTCATGAACCAAACCTTCCAAAACACCACAAAGCCAAAGCTTATATTTGTTATTATCTTTTCATTATAATGCCAAATCTAAGGTTTGGCGGTATTCAAAAAATCCCTACTAAACATCTAAAATATCACATAACCCGCATGATTTATTCCAAATTCTTAGTGGCTGGCATTTATTCATAATAACCAACCTTTACTTGATATGGCAAATTAAGACCTCGCCCTGGAAATACAAGCCATTTATTATTATCAGGACTAACTTTCCTTTCTCCGTATTTCTCAAAACCTCCAAGTTGTGATAATTTAGTAGCTGTAATAGTATTTTCATTTATGATGCCTAAGTCAAAATCTCTATATTTAGTTACCCACCTGTTTTCTGCATCTTTCTCCCAGCTGTCTTTATCTATAACAACAGATTCAAGACCTATATAAAAGCCCTGCTCAGGTATTAAAATTCGATATTTGTTCAGGTCTACTTTATTCCAACCATTTTTTATATTCTTTATTATCAAATTACTACATAATAAATCACAGTCTGGCATTTGAGTTAGTGAGTCTACACTATATATTCTAATGCGAGCAGATTTATTTCCTTTCACAGAACCTACATAAAAACTAAATTCTTCTATATAGCTAGAAAAACTATGACCATTAAAAAAACGCATACTTTGTGAAGCATAATAAAGTGGAGAATATGCTCTTTTCTTCAGGCTTCGTTTTCCTATGGTCATTGTATTCTTTGTCAACTTATCGCTAACAACTATTAACTCGTCAAGCAGCACTTCTTTTTCATTCAACTCAACAACAATACTTTCAGTAGTCCTCATTGTTTCTTTATAAATTGATTTACTCTTATAGCCAACACAAGGAATCATTAAAGAGTCTGGAATTGATTTTAAATTATTCAATTCAAAGTGTCCAACAGAGTCACATATGATACCAACATTCGTACCTTCCTTATGTATAGTTGCATATTCAACTCCTTTACCAGTAATTGAACTTACAATCCGTCCCTTTATTGAAACTTGAGAGTTGATATTCCATGAAATTAGAAATATCATTAAGGTCATTAAAATTATTTGCTTAACCATCTATATATTTTTAAGATATTGCGTCATGCTTGCCACTAACTCCTCAATAACCTCACATGTACTCCCGTTATTTCGATTATGCATGGGGTAATTCAGTCAGCTAAAATAATATATTTTAATGATAAATCAATCTCCAAGCTTAATATAAAAATATACTTAAATGTATTTGATAATTATTATTTGTTTGCATGTGGAATTTTCCTCATAAAGGTATTCGAAAGAACTCCGTTTCGATAACCTCCCGCAATTCTGCGGGACAAGTCGTCTCTAAGTCGATTCGAGAGAAATAGCCACAATGAGCTGCCCTTCCGCTGTGGCTAGATAGGTTGTGTGTGAAGTATTCTCATAGCCCCCCGCAACTCTGCGGGACAGGTCGCCCGGTTCTTTGAGGGCTCGTTTCATCTATCAAAAGGAATTACATCGCAATACTGCCAAAATATTACTTATTTTACCTTTTCAATTTTCTCTGCTGCCTCTTGTTTTTCATCGGCATCGGGTGCTTCGGGTGACTCTTGTTTTTGCTGTGTGTGAGGGAAATACTGAAACTTACTATAGATGGGGAAATGATCGGAACCAATATTCTTTTGGCGTTCCATGGTTATCAACTTAAAATCGTTGCTAATAAAAATATGATCCAATGGCCAACGCAACATCCTATGACCGGCATGGAAAGTATTGAAAAACCCTCGTCCTTTTCGAGGATCGAGTAGGGCACTTATTTTAAGAAATAAACTGGTGGTGCGCGACCATGCTACGTCGTTAAGGTCGCCCATTACCAACACCGTTTCGCTTTTGCCATCCAAACTATCGGCCACCATAAGCAACTCGGCATCGCGCTCAGCTGAGGTTTCGTTTTGCGTTGGACTTGGAGGTGCAGGATGAAGGCAAAAAAGCCTGACGACTTTACCCGACTTTAATTTTACCTGCGCTTCTATAGAAGGAACATCAGATTCAACCAAATAATTAACATCGGCTTTGATAATCTCTAAACGCGAGTACAGGTGCATTCCATATAAATTATCCAAGGGCACTTTAACCGTGAATGGATAATCTGATTCTAACTCATTTAATTGCTCCTCCCACCATTTATCCGATTCGAGGGTGAGCAGCATATCTGGATTTTTTTGGCGCACTACTTCTAACAAGCGGTGCGCTTTCTTGTTGGTGGTTAACACATTACTTACCAATACGGCAATAGTGTTGTCATCTTCCAAATCACACTCTTCCACATTTAACACCTTTTTAGCTGCAAAAAAGGTATATGGATAAATACGGTAAGCCTGATAACCCAGACTAAATAATAGCAGAGCCAACAGAATAAAATGTCCTATTTCAGAAAAATCGAATAAGCATCCGGTCAGCATTACAGCAAAAATCAGCAGGGTGCTAATTTGAATGCGCGGAAAATCCATAGCCCTGATCCACCAATCGTCCAATTTTACCATTGATACAAAGGTAGCGATGATGGCTATAGAAGCAATAACAAGGGTTATTATCTGAAATACGATCATTCGATAAGAATTTAAATACAGCAGTTATCACTCAGCATTAACTAGTTGATAACTGCCTTTTGTCACCTACAACTATCCCCAAAGATTTGCCGGGTACTGTCCCTTGTCGATTAACGTTTGAATGCTTTTTTGCACCAAAGGCTTGTCTTCTTGGTAGGTTACTCCAAACCATTTGGTATCGCAGGCAATAACTTTAACGTTGGCCCGGTTTTCTTTTATCATTTTATCGGCTGGTGCGTTAAAATAAAACTCCGATTTCATCTCCTTGCCTTTTCCTTTCAAAAAAAGCTCAAAATCATTTTCAAGCACTTTGAAAAAGGAATTTTTAAAGGCCCAAAAATTCATCGAAACAGGTTCTTTGCCTGATAGCTGTGTTGTTTTATCCCCATCGTAATACACCACTTTTCCGTCCAAATACCCAATTTTGGTGCGTTCAACAATATTCTTTAAGTTGTTATTGGCATCTTGCTCACACACCCCCCGCGATACAGTTCCGTGCTCCGAGAGCGTATTTTCCAGGGCATAACCTACCATGGCATACTCGTTGTCGCTGCTGCTTGTATTTAAAAAATCAATCGCCGCTTTATAAGCTTCTCGCCCATAAAAATCATCGGCATTGATAATAGCAAACGAACCCTGAATGGCATCTTTGGCCATTAACATAGCATGACCGGTACCCCAAGGCTTTTCTCTTCCCTCGGGCACAGCATAACCTTTGGGCAGTTTGTCCAACTCCTGATACACGTATTCGATCTTAATTTTATCGCCAAATTTAGGTTCGTATTGCGCCTTAAACTGCTCGGCAAATGAAGGTCGTATAACAAAAACAACTTTCTCGAAACCCGCATCAATGGCATCATACACAGAGTAATCAATAATTGATTCTCCATTAGGCCCCAATTCGTCTAATTGTTTTAATCCTCCATAACGGCTACCCATTCCGGCGGCCAACACTAATAAAGTAGCTTGCATAGTCTTATTTATTTTTTTAATAGTTACTTATTTGTTTTGCCCTGATAATCTAATAATTAATCAATAGTGCCTTGTCTAATGTCTAAAAATCTAACGTCTAACGATCTATTGTATTATTAAAATCGTTCAGCAAACCTTCATATAACCAGTTGGCCAAAGCCTGACGGTTGTCTTCCAGGATAAAACGCTGTTGGTCGCGATAATTTCGTATGTTCCCCAACTCCACAAAAACAGTTGCTGGATAAGTTTTCCTTAACACATACAAGTTTCGGCTATTCACAACGCCCGAATAGCCCCGTGATGGCTGATGCTGGCTGTATTTTGAATCGAAAACATCCAGAATAGTTTGGGCGGCCATTTTACCTAATTTGCTTTTAGGAGCATGATAAAAAAACACATCAATGGAATTTCCATGACTTCGCGAATCGACATGAATTACAACACAACGTTGAAAAGCCAGCTTATCTTTAAGGTAAAAATGATTCACCGCCTCAGCTCTCTGTTTTAATCTTTCAATTTGATCCAGAGGAATAGCCTCTCCCATGCAAGTTTCGTCGGTATCCAGTTCCAGGAACGAGTGAGCGCGGATACCATCGTTCTCATCCTGAATAATCATGTGTGTGGTAGCTCCGTTTTCTTGCAGCTTTTTGGCTAGCCTTAAGGTGATGTCGTAGGCATATTCATCTTCGGCCAGCGTTTGGTTTCCATAGGCACCCAATGCACCAGGATCCGGTCCTCCATGACCACTTACCAAA
>JAGXIP010000107.1 GCA_024635585.1 Saccharicrinis sp.
GAATCCTTCAATGCCAAAATCAAGGAATTTAGACGTCAGTTTAGGGGTGTTGTAGATGTAAAGTTCTTTCTGTTCAGGTTAACAAAGATTTTTGCATGAAAATAAAAAACAACATTTAGACCCATGTTTTGCATCTGATCCTGAGCTTTCTCAAAATATAATACTGGTTAATTTTTATTATACAGTTTTGTTCCGAAATTCTTTTGGTGTCATTCCATACTTCTTTTTAAATGAGCGATTAAAATACGAAGTCGAATTAAAGCCTACATAAATGCTTATTTCGTCAATATTGTAATGCTTATATTTAATAAATTTGGCTGCTTTTGCAAGCCTTATATCTCTGATAAATTCGGAAGCGCTCTGATTTGAATACTCCTTGAGTTTACGATAAAGAGAACTACTACTTAAGTTAAGATTATCAGCAAGTTGACTAATGTCGAAATCCGGATTTTGTATATTGTCTTCAATAATAATTTCGGCCATTTGAATAAACGATTTTTTCTCGTTGAGGCTTTCCCCAATCATCTCCCTTGGCGCATAGCGTTTTTCAAGTACAGTCCTATTGTTGATTATATTATCGATTTGTGCCAACAACAGTTGGTCATCAATAGGTTTTGTTAAAAAAGAATCTGCCCCTTTTAAAATAGTCTGCAATTGATAATGGCTCTCGTGCAAAGCAGTAAGCACTATAATAGGAATATGGCTGGTTTTATTATTTTTTTTAAGGGTATTGATCAGTTCAAGTCCGTCAACTCCGGGCATTTTAAGGTCTGTTATCACCATATCCGGTAGTATTTCCAATGCAATTTCAACAGCTTGCTTTCCATTTTTTGCAGTGATTATTTTATATCGACTGGATAAAAAATGTTTCAAATAATTTCGTAGGTCATCATTGTCTTCGGCTAGCAGAATAGTGAAACTTTGAACACTAAAAGATGATGGAATTTCAGCATCTGACAATCTCTCTAAGGGTTCCTCAATTTCCAATTGCTGTGGCTGAGTATATTGCTCAAAAGGGAGCTCATTATTTAAAGGGATATTTAAGATGAAAGTTGAACCTTTATTCAATTCAGAGGCAACCAAAATATTGGCTTTGTTTAAACGGGCATACTCCTGACTAATATGCAGGCCGATACCCGAACCAGCATGGTTGGATCCCGGATCTGTTGAGAAACGGTCAAAAACTAAGGGGATATTTTTAGGCTCCATGCCATCTCCAAAGTCTTCTATTCTGACCGCCGCAACTTCACCAAAAAATTGTTCTCCAATGCAATGGTAACTATCATAATTATTGGTTTCAAGTTGCTTTTTTTCAATGGATAAAATCAGTTTTCCTTTTTCATGCGAGTGCTTTATGGCGTTAGATAAAAGGTTATAAATAATCTTTTCCACTTTGTCGGGGTCGATACGGATAAATAAAAATTTCACATTTGATTCAAAAACAAAATCGATCTGCTTTTCAGCAATCTCCAATTGGAAACATTGACAGGTGTTATAACAAAGTTCAACAATATCTGTTGATTCAAACTTCATATGTATCTTGCCCACCTCAATCAGCCTGATATCTAAAATTTGCTTTGTAAGTCGCAATAGACGATCTGCATTACGTTTGATGACTTGCAAATTATTTACCGCACTTTTATCGAATTTAAGTTTCTCCATCAAATTGTTTAATGGCGAAAGTATCAAAGTGAGTGGGGTAAAAAACTCATGCGAAATATTGGTAAAGAATTTTTGTTTTTCGGAATGTAGCATTTCGTTGGCCTCATTCTTATACCGAGCGGCATAAATTTGTTTTTGAACCCTGAACCTGAACTGCATTTCGCGTAAAATAAAAAATACAAGCAAGGCAAAAATAAATGAATACAAAATATAAGCATACCATGTTTGCCAAAACGGAGGTGTTACAGTGATGGAAACCTGAAACGGTTTTGTACTCCATACCCCATCGTTATTTGCTGCATAGGCCTCTAATTGGTATTGTCCGGGAGGAATTTTCGTGAAAGTAATATCTTTAGTCTGGGAGGTTTCTACCCAATTTTCCTGATAATTGGTTAAACGATATTTTAGCTTATTTTTTGCTGGTTTAATATAATTATTAGAGGCAAATGCAAATGTCAAAGAGTTTTGATCGTATCGCAACTCAATTTCCCTTACGTCGGCCAAGTGCTTTGAATTGGTTTTTACCTCAGTATTATGTTGAAACTCTCTGTTATTTACGGTAATTTTAGAAAGATAAACCTGTGGCGCAAATGGATTCTCAATAATGTATCCTGGATCTATTATATTAAAACCATTGGGTGCACCAAAGAATAGCTTGCCGTTAGAGCTTTTATAGGCGGAATTTGGCAAGAACTGGGGTCCAGACAAGCCATCTAAAATAGAAAAGTGTTTTGTTGTAGATTGATTAGGGTTAAATCGATAAATACCATTATTTGTTGAAAACCATACATTTCCAATATCATCTGACAAAAGACTGTAAACATCCAGCCCTTTAATTAAGGGGTTATCGGCAAATTCTATTATTTGTTTATTCTCATAGTCCATAATGAAAATTCCAGCACTTTTGGTACCAAACCAAATATTACCATTATCCTGGAGCATCATAGAATATACAATACCATTTTAAAGCAACTTGGAGGCCGAAACAACAGCTGGTCTATGAAAATTATCCAAACCTTTTTCTTTTGTAAAAATTCCACCCTCGGTACATACCCACAAGTTACCGTCTGTATCTGTCAACGTATTCCAAACTCGGTTAGGCGAATTTACAATGGTTTTATCAGAATCAAGGAGATAGTTGGTTGTTTTTTTTGTTGTTGTATCGTATTTGTAAACACCAAACCCTTTGGTACCCAACCACAGCAAATTATCTTGCGGGTTTATAGACGAGACTAGCAAATCAGATAAAGAATTAAAATTTCCAATCCTTTCCAGCGATCGACGGGATACGTTATATTGCCATAATCCCTGACCAAAAGTGCCTATCCAAATCACTTTACCATCTGAGGTAGCCAAAGATTTTACTCTGGTTATTTGATCAAGTGCTCCCAGTTTAGGATTTTCGTTATAGTCAAGCTGTGCAATGTCGAAGTAACTGATACCCAATGTTTCGCATCCCACCCAAATTCGATTATTTTTATCCTCTACAAAAGACGAAATAACACTTTGATCGTTCCGGCTATTCGGAATAGTTTTAAAATGTTCAAACTCGTAATTATAATCACTATAATATGCTAACCCACCGCTCCAAGTACCAACCCATACACTGCCATCGGAATTATGGTAAAGAGTATAAATACTATTGTGAGGAAGTCCTTTGTATGAATCGCGACGTACAATAGTAGATTTTTCGCCATCGAGAATTAGGATCCCTTTGTAGGTGCCTATCCATATTTCTCCGTTGTTCCGTTTAATAATCTCGCGAACTCTGTTATGCGGTAGAAGATGGCCGTTGGAATCGTCATCTTTATATTGTATGACAATTTTTCCAGACGAATTAACTACCTCTACTCCGTTGCCTTCGTAGCCAATGTAATACTTATCGCCATCAATACATACCGCCTGAACCGGAAATGGCTTTGATATATGAAATTTTTCCAATGGTGAATTAAGAGATTTGGCCGTAAATACCATGCCATCGGCAGTGCCCAATAGGAGGGTGCCGCCGGGTGATTTATCCATAAAACTAATTTTTTTGGATATTTCTTGGTCAAATGAGGGAATGGTTTTTAAGCTGTGTGTATTGCTGTTAAATTTCAACAGTGAATTATTACTGGTGAGTAAATAGATACTGTCCTTATATTGTAAAAAATTTTCGACTACAAGATTCCCCTCTTTTTGGGGCCCACCTACAAACTTGATCCAGTCGAATGAATCGGTTTGACTGTTGAACCTGCATACTCCCCCATCGGTACAAACCCATAAAACATTGGAACTATCTCGGTACACTTTGTTTACTTTTGAACGTTTTGTACCATTTTGTAAAGAATCTAAATCGTATTTTTCAACTTTATAGGTATTGTAGTAGTACAGACCGTTATCACATCCAAACCATATAAAACCATTTTTATCTTCAGTAATGGTGTTGATGGCGCCAAATACAAATCCTGATTCGGGCGAAATTTTTTCAAATGTGTAGCTATTGCTAAAAATAGTTGTTGGAAATTGTACAAAGACTATCACAAATAGAATAATGATCCTTGTTTTCATATCTAATTTCATTTCATTTAGTTCCTTAGATTCTTCTCTGATGAAATATTTAGGTAAAATTAACAAAATGCCCACAATAGCGGCACATACCCGAACAATTATTTCTTTTTGGGCCAATAGTTCGCTTTTGAGACTAAAATTCAGATTTTTGGCTTTCAACTTCAATTTTTAGCACATATTACTTCTTAGCTTTGAAAAAAGTCGCTAACAGGGCATTTTAATTAAAAATTCTTATTCTGAAAAATTAAAGATTTAATTAATGAAACACATTTTATTCTTATCATTTGCCGTTTTTTCATTCACCATTCAACAGGCTCAACAATTACAATTACGGAGTTCAGCATCAGTTAATCAAACCTACGAAATAACTAAAACAGCCTTTTGTTCAGATGGTTCCGATAGGGCTAGCAATGGCACTCCTCGTTTCGATGGACCTATGGAAGCACGTGGAATTACCTATAAATACTACCAATATGTATCTTACTATGAGCAAGACGGTAGTGTTGTTATTGCCCGGAAAAATTTAAAAAGCACCGATCCCTGGGAGAAAACCACGGTACCCAACTATTTTATGAAATTAGACGATCGTCACAGGAAAATTTCGATTGGAATTTCGAGGGGAGATGGTGTCATCCATTTGGCATTTGACCATCACAACGAAGGCGTTTTTAATTATGCAAGAACCGATGTTGATGTTGCCAATAATCCGGCAGCAACAATCTGGGATAGTTCCGTTTTTACCTATGTTCCTAATCTGAATTTAACTGTAAGTCCGGGCGATGTAACCTATCCCTCCTTTTATTCTATTGACGGAACCGGTGATATGATTCTGTATTGGAGATCCGGCGGAGCCACAAAGGGAGAAATGAACCTTGCGAATTATAGTAGCACTTCGCATACCTGGAGTTTTATTGGACGAGCAACATCGCAGGATGGGCATTTCAACGGCATGTTTGGAACACGAGGGCCTTATGAAGCAGGAATTAATTCTGATGCCGACGGCAATATACACATTGCATGGCTTTGGCGCGAAGAATCAAAACTGCACGGAGGCATCAAATATAAATATGGCAACCATGGTTTGTTTTACGCCCAAAGCCACGATGGAGGATTTTCTTGGTTAAAAAACAATGGTGATCAAATTGCTGACACACGTCTTGGAGAAACAGTTTCTATTGACAACATTGGTGGAACGGTGCGGGAAATTCCAATCGGCTTGGAGGCCTCTAATACCCGCATCTTCTCTTCGGTTGACCCTTTTACAGGTTATTTACACGTGATTTCGAGTCACTATGTGATGAATACTACCACCACAAAAGCACATCATTATATAAGAGACGACAAAGGTAACTGGACAACTATTGTTACGCCATTGGCATTAGGCGGTGGCGTTGCCAAATTTACTGACGATTACTTATTCGTACTTTCAGGAACAACCATTTATGTATTGCAAAGAGATGAGAACTTCTTGAATTGGAAAAAAATAAATATTGATTACAACTTTCCGTCTGGAGAAAGCAGTTGGGATATTAGTCGCATCAATGAAGGTATTATTTCTTTGTTAATACAGCATAACCCTTCATCAATTGGCATGCCATCTCCTGTTCAGGTATTTGAAGTGCAAATAGCAGATGCATCCCCTACTGCTATTGATAATGTGGCAAATAACCATTTCAAATTATACCCAAACCCAAGCAATTCTGTGTTTAATATTGAGCTGGGAAAATCAGATGGAACACAAATTTCAATTTATAACATCAGTGGCAATTTGGTATATAAAAAGCATGAGGTATCAGAAAAACTAGTTATATCAAAACAGGAACTCCCAGGAAATGGAGTCTATCTTATTCAAATTCAAAAAGATGGAGAGATAATTCACACCCAAAAACTTATTGTTATTTAACAATTTTTTAGTTGTATCATATTATCTTAAAAAGGCATACAAACAGTTAAAAATGAAATCATTAATTAAAAAAATATCTTTAGGATTACTCCTTTTTACTTTCGTTAGCGGAATACAAACGAATGCTCAATAAACGCTTAATAAATTGGAAATTAAACATGCCATGATTAAAGCACTGGAGTGGCAGGAAAGTCATCCTATTTTTGCCGTTGCACCTACCGATTGGACAAATGGAGCTTATTATGTGGGTGTTTCAAAAGCACATTATATCACTCAAGATCAAAAGTATTTGGCAGCATTAAAAACCGCAGGTTACCGCAACGGGTGGAATACCTACGATCGAACTTACCATGCAGATGATATCGCTATTTCTTACAGCTATTTATATTTAGAAATGAATGATAGTCGCAAAAACGTGGTGGATCTTCAACCTACCATTACTTTCATTAACGAACATTTGTACAAGCCAAATAATTGGAAAGATGGTACAGATAATGATAAAATGAAAAGCATATTGTGGTGGTGGTGTGATGCTTTATTTATGGCACCTCCCGTAATTAATTTATATGCTAAATATGCCAATGATTCAAAATATCTGGATGATATGCACAGGCATTATATGGAGACATATGAGTTGCTATACGATAAAAAAGAACACTTATTTGCACGTGATAGCCGATTTATATGGCAAGGAACATCCGAAGACTTAAAAGAAGAAAATGGCAAAAAAATATTCTGGTCGCGTGGAAATGGATGGGTATTGGCCGGATTAGCCCTGATACTTGAAGATATGCCCAAAGACTATCAATATCGTAAATTTTATGTGAATCTCTACAAGGAAATGGCGGAGCGGATTATAGCATTGCAGGACAAAGATGGCCTGTGGCGAACAAGTTTATTATCGCCAGAATCCTATGACCATGGCGAAGTGAGCGGCAGCGGTTTTTTTACGTATGCACTCGCTTGGGGAGTAAATAAGGGTATTTTAAATAAATCGAAATATCAACCCCAATTAATAAAAGCATGGAGCGCTTTGCTAAAATGCCAGCAGGATGATGGTATGGTTGGCTGGGTTCAAAACATTGGGGCCAGTCCCGAGCCTGCAACTGCCGATAGTTGGCAAAATTTTGGTAGTGGTGCATTTTTACTGGCTGGCAGTGAAATGTTAAATATGACTAATAAATAAATGGTTATGAAACGATTGCCGATTATTTTGAGTGCTTTTATACTTTTATTTGGAGTCGTATCTGAGTGCTTCTCAGCTCCCAAAATAATTCTGAAACTGGATGATTTGAGTGTGAAGTCAAGTTCCATTTCATGTAAAAGTGTGATGGATTTATTGCTACAAAAAAAGATACAAGCAAGTTTTGGTATTATAGCTGATCGTTGCGATAATACGGCCAAAGTAGCTTTAACGCCCTACTTGACTGCAACAGATGTAAATGGAGCAAAGCTTTTTGAAATCTGGCATCACGGTCTCGACCATAAAAATCCTGAATTTGGTGGGCAGCCTTATACGTATCAAAAAAGTCATTTTGAAAAGGCTGATCAAGACATCAGCTCCTATGTGGGAATTCAAATGCGTACTTTTGGGGCTCCTTTTAATGCCAATGATGCCAATACGGTTACGGTTTTATCCGAAAATACAAATTATAAAGTGAGCTTATTTGGCCGTACTCCTCCCGAATCATCAGGAATACTTAACTTAACAAATAGGGTAAACATCGAAACCTCTACAGCAAACCCCAGTTACACTGCCTTTGTTGATAATTACAATGCAAAAAAAAGCACCTTTACTGATTATATGGTTCTTCAAGCCCACCCCAATGGATGGTCGACTGATAAAATGAGCCAATTGGAGCAGGTCATAAATTTTTTACTCAATGAAGGTTGCGAATTTGTAACACCTTACGAATACTATTTAAGTTTGCAAACCGGAGATTTAGTGCTCGATATAAATTTCGATAATCATCCGGATGCGTATGTAGATTACGACATAACGGCTGCCGATCAGGATTTTGACGGTATAGAATCGAGGGTAGCAGGCGAAATACGAGGACTCGATGGAAATAAAAGCTGGCCACAAAGAACAAAAGTAGGCGAAGGATGCCTCAGAGCCCATTTTCCGGCGCTTATGGCAACAGGTCAAAAAACAGGCTTTCTTTTCGATAAAGGCTTCCCCGATACCGAGGGTGCCATAATGGAATATCGCATTAAATACAGCGAAGGTTTTCAATGGAAACTGGGTGGAAAGCTACCCGGACTGGGTGGTGGATTGGCTTATCCCGTTGGCTGTACCCAAAATATTAACACAGTAAAAAATGGATTCACCACCCGCAATATGTGGCGGAAGAATGGAGGCATGGTTGTTTATACTTATTTCCCCGATAGAGATATTGAGAAATGTGGTGTCGATTACTCTTTTTTTTCCAACACACAACCCGAAAAGTGGTACACTATTCGTCAGCATCTCACCTTAAATGCACCCGGACAGCGAAATGGAATTATTAAAATGTATGTGGACGATGTGCTGGTATTTGAAAAAACAGATGTATTGTTCCGAAATGCTGGGCGCGACGATATAAAAATTAACCGTGCCATATTTCATACTTATTCAGGAGGCTCCGACGATGCAGATTGGTGGTCCACCGAGGATCAATGGATTTACTTTGACGACTTTAAAGTTTGGACTAATACTTCGGAGGCACCTGAAACAGAATTTTTGGTAGAAATAACCGAACCTGCTAATAACGACATTGCCATATTGGGCGAACCCCTTACCCTAAAGGCACGTGCTATGGACGAAGCTGGCATTAAAAAAGTTGTATTTAGTATTAATAACACGTTTCATTCAGAAGACAGCACCGAACCTTTTACGGCAACATTTACACCTCAAGTAGAAGGAAACTATACAATAAAAGCAACAGCAATCAATAATTCAGATGAAGAAATAGATACACAAATAATCCATAGGGTTCTGGGTGATGCTTTCGACGATAACTTTAAAACCGTGTTTTACGACAATTTTAATCGTGGACAAGTTGTTTCGCCTCTTACCGATGGAGGAATTCCGGCAACAAACTACACCACTTACTCTTGGTGCATACCATCGGTGGGTGATAATGGAGGCACCAGCAGAACAGGAGTTTTCGGAGATACAGATGATTACATGCTGCAGATGCTGGGCAACCACAATGGGCAGACAGGCAATCGCACAGAAGTGTACGCCCCTCTTTCATCATTCGACTCAACCTTCAAACCCGTCCTAAATCAAAATAACGGTATATTATCCTGGCGCTTTGTTATCAAAAATAACAGAAACTCATTAGGGGGTACTGCTGGCTTTGACGGTACAAACACAGGTTTGGCAGTTGTGCTTGCCGCCGATGATAGCAATTTCCATTCGCAACAATCATCCAAGGCAAATGGCTATGCAGTTGTTATTTTAAAGGGCTTAAGCGGCTTTGAACTTTCTTTGGTTAAATTTAAAAATGGCTTATCGGATAGAACGGTCATTGCAGGACCTACACCAGCATTCAGTGAAAATCAAACTTGGGTAACGGCTCGGGTAGATTATAATCCTTTAATAAATGAATGGACACTCTGTTTTAGGGATGATCAAAGCCAAACAACAAAAGGAGATATTACAAAAACAATCTTCCCCCTTGTTGAAAATGCAACAGGTTTAGATGCCGAATTCACGAATTCATCGATGACCCATTTTGGCTTTGCAATAAATACAGCCAATGTTGGTGCAACCGGAGCAATGGGTAATGCCATGCTTGTAGACGATTACACGGTTAAACTTAAAGATATGAATACTGGAAATAAGGAGCTTGATCAAAACGATCTTCAGTTTTCCATCTATCCAAATCCAAGTTCCGGAGAGTTTACAATACATACAGACGATCAAATAAATAGTCATTACACCATTTACACTGCCAACGGAACTATCATAGAGCACGGAACGCTTACCCAAAATAAAACGGTAAATCTATCCGGCAAGGTCAGTGGACTTGTTTTTGTTAAAATAAGCAATGGCAACAACGTACAAACCAATAAAATTTGGATAAAATGAAATTAACAGCCCATGCTAAATTAAAGTGCTTATTTACCTCGATTGTCATTTTTACAGTGCTCATACAGGGTTTGCCTCTATTAGCGGGTAATCCCTTAGTGCCAGATGTTGGCATGGCCGATCCTCATATTTATATATTTAATAATAAAGCTTACCTGTACGCCACTCGCGACGCGGACCCTACAGCCAAAAGCTTTGTTATGCCCGATTGGAATATTTGGTCGTCCAATGATTTGGTAAACTGGGAATTGGAAACTACCATATACCCTACACAAACTTACATGGGCAAATCGACAAATTGCTGGGCAACAGATATTGCCGAGCGAAATGGGCAATACTATTTCTATTTCTCGAATGGGAATGTAAATACCGGGGTCATGAAAGCACCGTCACCGCTAGGTCCGTTTGTTGATGCCCTGAACAAACCCTTATTGCCTGAAGATTTGACTCCCGGAAAAGAATATGACCCTACCTTACTTATTGATGAAGACAACAAGGCTTATATCGTATTTGGTCATTACCGCTCCACCGATAAGGATTTAAACTACTACATCGCCCAACTTGGTACCGACATGGTTTCACTGGCAGAGGAACCAAAGGAGATTTCGATAATTGGCGACATGGACGTTTTAGGTGGCAATGACAAACCAAATTTACACAAACGCAACGGGATTTATTATTTATCTGCCGGAACACATTATGCCACATCAACCAATATTTACGGGCCTTATACTCGCCGTGGAAACTCGGGCAATGATATTTACGGGCTCAACAGCCGCGCCCACGGAAACTATTTTAAATGGAACAATCAGTGGTTTCATACCTGGTGTCATTTTCATTTAGGTAAGGATGTGGGTAGGTACCGCGAATCGTATATCACTTATTTGCATTACCGGGAAAATGGTGAAATGTTAGATGATGTTGACTTTTTAGAAAAGCACTTTAGTACCGGAGTAGGGCAATACGATGCAAGCTGGGATAAAATTGAAGCAGAGTGGTATATGGCCGCAACGGATATTCGCAAAAAAGAGAAACTTGATGGTGGCTTTGAAATACAGAAAATTAAAAATAGTAGTTCCCTCTTCTTTCCAAAAATAAAAAATTTAGAAGCTGTTACTACGGTAAGCTTTCGTGTTTCATCATTAACAGGTGGTACTATCGAGGTGCGATCGGACGATGCAAAAGGACAAATTTTAGCAACGGCAAATGTTCCAAAAACAGGCGAGTTTAATGCTTACCAAACAATTGAATCCAAAATTAAGACATCTAAGGGTATCAAAGATATTTATCTCACCTTCAAAGGAAAAGGAGATGATATCCTGCATCTCGATTGGTTTAGATTTGGAAATGAACCCGTTTGGTCTGAAAACTTTGAAAATATTAACCCTGGCGATGCTTGGTATGGCAATCCTGCCCTTAAAGTAACAGCAGATGGCGGAGTAGGGAATTCCAGATGCCTTCGTGTTGAATACGATGTGCGCACTAATCCATCCGGAACAACGGTGAAACAATTTTCTCAAGCCGTTACGCCAGCCCGTGAATACACCCTACAATACGATATATATTACGAGAGCAATTGGGTTTCTACCATGGGTGGCAAATTTCATGGTCTCACCCCAAAAACACACGTTACCGGATGTAAACAGGTTGAGCCCCATAAATGGAGCGCCCGTATTACCCTGGTCAACAGAACTCCATCACTCTATCTATACGATCAAAATAAAAACAGCAAGTGTGGGCGTCAGATAAGACAATCAAGTTTAACCATGGAAAAAGAGCATTGGTATTCTGTGTGCTTATATGTAAAAGTAAACAGCTCCGCTTCAAATTCCGATGGCATTGCTGAAATTTATGTGAATGGTAAGCTTGAATCAAGAATGGAAAATGTACAGTTTCATGCTGAAGATGGGGAACATACACTTATTCAAAACTTTTTGTTCAGCACATTTCTGGGTGGAGGACGAGATGGTGCCATTGAAAGCTATCAATATATCCATTACGATAACTTTGCCGTTGTACCCGGAAAATCAATACGAGAAACACCAGATAATTCCTGCCTATAACATTATCAGTAAGCCTTTTGGTGGATAATAATAGGAGCTAGCATCAAGTAAAGTAGTAATATCAATGAAAATAACTTTTAAGCAGATGAAACGAGCCATGAGAGTAACTTCTCACAAAGGGGAATGAAAGTAATGGCGAGTTCCATGTGGCAAAAAAATCAATTATAAACACATGAAACATACAAAAAACCTAGTAAGCATCCTCATTTTAACGCTCTATTTTTTCTCGGCGAGTGGACAAGCAGTACTTCCGGTATGGGCCGAAAACTTCGAAAAAATCAATCCGGGGGAAAAATGGTATGGTAAGTCTGCTCTCAGGGTAACGGCAGATGGTGGAGTAGGAAATTCCAGATGTGTGCGTGTTGAGTATGATGTACGTAAAGACCCCAGTGGATCAACGGTGCAGCAGTTTTCGCAACCCATAACGCCAGCCAGTGAGTACACGCTGCAATACGATATGTTCTACGAGAGCAACTGGGCATCTACCATGGGTGGTAAATTTCATGGACTTACACCAAAAATACATGTTACCGGATGTAAAACGGTTACTCCGGACAAATGGAGTGCCCGTATTACCTTGGTTAATAGAACACCATCACTCTATTTTTACGACCAAAACAAGGACAGCGAGTGTGGGCGTCAGATAAGGCAATCAAGTCTCAAAATGGAAAAGGAGCTTTGGTATTCCGTGTGCTTATATGTGAAAGTAAACAGCACTGCTTCGAACTCCGATGGGATTGCAGAAATCTATGTCAATGGGAAGCTTGAATCCAGAATGGCAAATGTGCAATTTCATGCTGAAGATGGGGAACATACACTTATACAAAACTTCCTATTCAGCACGTTTCTTGGCGGAGGACGAAATGGCACACTGGTAAGCAACCAATACATTCGTTACGATAATTTTGCTGTGGTTTCTGGTAAATCCATTCGTGAATCACCATCTGAAACAGTTGGTTTGAAAGAAACCCTATTTTCTAATCTGAAAATTTTTCCAAATCCAACCTCAGGTGTTGTCATGCTTTCGGAACATAAAAAGTGGGAATTGTACAACTTGTCGATGATTAAATTACAAAGCGGTGAGGGAAATCGCATTGACTTGGCAGGCATGTCCAAAGGGATATATATACTAAAAACCAATTTAGGCGCTCAGCGTATTGTCTTTTTATAGTAAAAGTACATTCATTTTTCAATTCAGATTCTAATTATGATACATGCTAAAATGACTCAAGCAATAAGACCTTACCTTATGTCTATATTGAAATTATCGGTTGTAACACTCATTTTTTTAATGTCTTGTAAATCAGACGAGTCTGGTGATTATATTATCGTAGATAAATCTTCAAGCCCTATTATTTATGTAGATGAAAACTGTGATTCTCTAATAAAGTGGGCTGTAACTGATCTGGCAAATGATTTGGAAAAAATGTCGTCGAAAAAAATTAAGGTAGTTTATACCAACCATTTTTTGGCGGACAACAGCGGCATATATATTGGCGAGCTTTCTGATAAGCTTATAAATAGCCTGCCAGAAAACTTCGATTCCCAATTACAGAACCAATGGGAACGATTTATTATTAAAAAGAATTCTAAAAATCTGTTTCTTGTAGGTAGCGATATTAAAGGAACAGTGTATGCAATTTTTGATTTGGCCGAGCGAATAGGCATTTCACCCTGGAAATGGTGGGCTGACGTTACTCCGCCCAAAAAGGAAATAATAACATTGAAATTACCTGAAAGTGGTATTGAAGCAGGTCCATCGGTACAATATCGTGGAATATTTTTAAACGATGAAGATTGGGGCTTACAACCTTGGGCAGCTAAAACATTTGAACCAGAAACCGGGGATATTGGACCAAAAACCTACGAGAAAATATTTCAGCTTTTACTCCGATTAAAAGCCAACACCATTTGGCCGGCAATGCATCGATGTACTAAAGCATTTTTTCAAATTCCTGGAAACAGAGAAATGGCTCAGAAATATCATATCACTGTAGGTACTTCTCATGCCGAGCCGATGCTTAGAAACAATGTTGATGAGTGGAAGAAAAAGGAATATGGCGATTTTAATTATTTCACCAATAGCGATAAGGTGAAGCAATATTGGCTAGAAAGAGTTTCGGAGTCCATAAAAGGCGAATACATCTTTACCATTGGAATGCGAGGGATACACGATTCAGGTATGGAGGGCAATGCTACAAAAGAGGAGAAAGTTAAGCTTCTCGAAAAAATTATTTTGGATCAAAGAAAAATGTTAACAGAAACGCTGGTGAAGCCCAATGAAGATATACCCCAAGTCCTAACACTTTACAAAGAAGTTCTAGATATTTACAATAATGGATTAACGGTACCCGATGATGTTACTTTGATGTGGACCGACGACAACTATGGATATATTCGCAGGTTAAGTGATCAAACAGAACAAAAACGAAAAGGTGGTAGCGGTGTTTATTATCATTTAAGTTATTGGGGCAGACCACACGACTACTTGTGGCTTTCATCAACACAGCCTGGACTGATTTGGCATGAGATGTCGAGAGCTTATCAAAATGGGGCGCAAAAAATATGGATTGCGAATGTGGGAGATATCAAGCCTAACGAATACAGCATGGAATTTTTCCTTGATTTAGCATGGGATGTAAATAGCATTTCAGAAAATACAATCAATACCTATTCTATCAACTGGTTTACGCGCGAATTTGGGCCAATAAGTGCAACAGATATATCGGATGTCTATCAAGAGTATTATCGCTTAGCCTTTTTACGTAAACCGGAATATATGGGTTGGAGCCAAACAGAACCTATTACCGAAACAAGCATTACTGAGTTTAGCACTAAGCCCAAAAACAACGAAGTACAACGTAGAATTGATGCTTATTCCACGCTGATAGCAAAGGTTGAAAACATAAAAGCAAGAATCCCAAAAGAAAGACTGGATGCATACTTCCAATTGGTTGAATATCCAATAAAAGGAGCTGCCTTAATGAATCATAAATTCTTGTATGCCCAACAATCCATTCTTGCTACTGATGTTGATGAGAAAGCACTATTGGCTGATCAATCGAAAAAAGCGTATAATGAAATAGTTACATTAACCACCAAATACAATACTGAAATAAGCAATGGAAAATGGAAGGAAATGATGTCGCTGAATCCTCGAAACCTTCCTGTTTATGCAGACCCAGCAAATCATTTGGTAAATAATGTTGAACAAGCAAGTCAAACAATTGAAGTGCAGGACAATACACCTATATTTATTCAGGCAAACGCATATTCCAACAGCAAAGCTTTTGATGATTATAAATGGAAAACTATTGAGGGATTAGGATATAGCAATGAAAGTGTGACACTATTCCCGTTTACAAACCATTCGTTCACGAGTGATGAACCCTATTTGGAATACACTTTTAATACCGAAAAAGCAGGCGTTTACGATATTGAAATAAGATGTATCCCAAATCATTCAAATCATTTCGACCACAATGTAAGTGTAGCAGTGAATGGTAGTAACAAACAATCGTTTGATATAAATACAAAAGGGCGAAGTGAAGACTGGAAAGTAAATGTTTTGCGAAATTATGTTCCGGTCAATTATTCCATAGCTCTTGAAAAAGCCGGGAAGCAAACGATACGGATTTATGCAAATCAAACAGGAATTGTTTTTGACCAAATTGCAATATACCCCGAAAATAGTAAGCATTATTATGAGATTATTAAATGATCAGATGCAAAAATATAGTATGATTGTCGGATTGCTGCTTTTGTGCTCAATCGCCATTTTTTCCGAAAACAGTAAGGAAAGCAAAAACGAAAGCAAGCAGCCATTGGTATTCACTGGGGTGGTTAGTGATGCCGTAAACGGCATGTTGATTGAAAAAGTCACTGTTTCTATAGCTGGGGGAAGAACACTTTCTGATTCCAAAGGAGCATTCACACTTAAGGTGCCCCTAAAAAAAAGGGTTGGGGATTATGAATTGACCTTTGTAAAAGAGAATTTTGACACCATGAAACTTACCGTTTCAGCAAAATTTACAAAAAACATAGCCGCCAAAATAAAATCGCCATACCCAATGCGAAATATCCTGCATCTGTTTACAGATCCAAATATACCTGAGCAGGGATCGCATGAATCACCTACAACCCGAAAATGTGCCTATTCAGACACCGTACCCGATCTTATTGGAGGTCAGCTTAGTCGCCAGAACTTCATTTATATTGGTGAAAATCACCGTCGCATCTGTGTGGTAATTGATGGCAAACTGGCCTGGCATTACGACACCGAGGATTCATGGGAGGATGATGATATCTGGGTTTTGTCCAACGGAAATATTCTTCATGCACACATGAAATACATTGAGGAGATCACACCCAAAAAGGAAGTGGTATGGCGCTACGACAATCCCAAAGGAACGGAGATTCATACCTGTCAACCCATCGGCCTCGATAAGGTGCTCTTTTTACAAAATCAAGACCCGGTATCGGTTGTGAAGCTTTACAACAAAGTAACGGGTGAATATGAGCTTGATAAAGAATTGAAAGAACTAACCGGTAAGGCTCACAGCCAATGCCGACGTTTACGCATGACCAGCAGGGGTACGTATATTGCTGCCACCATGGCTAGCCATACCTTTTACGAGTATGATAAGGATTTTAATTTAATTTGGACAATGCAACCGGGGCCAATGTGGGGAGGTGTTCCGCTTAAGAATGGCAACTACCTAGTACAAAACGAAGGCGAACTAAAATCCATAGAACTAAATAGAGTTGGCGAAATTGTTTGGCAGGTTTCTATTGCGGACATTCAATCTCAATTGGACAATTTAGCTCCGGGGCTTGGAAAAATTAAAGGCACCCAAACCTGTGAACGTCTGGAAAATGGCAACACCGTAGTATTTACCAGATTTTGCGATGCAAGCATTCCACAGGCTATTGAAATTACGCCTGACAAAAAAGTAGTGTGGATTTTAAAAGATTGGAAACATCTCGGAGATGGTCTTTCTGCCCAATTTTTTGACGAACCCGGATATCCGGAAATCCCTGGAGATACAAATCACTAAAATGAATTGATTGTGAACGAAAGATGCAATAGACCCCTTAGGTTTTAGATAATAAACATTATACTTATTTGTAAGCGATATATTATCAGCGCGTTAGCAGAGATAGTTACAAAAACATAACGAAATATTGAGATGTATATCTAAATAATATAGCTTATTAAATGATCATCAATTGTACAAGCAGATGAAAAAAATTATTTGTGTAATCATTGTTCTATCTGGACTTCATTTTCAGGGGTATTCTCAGGAGAAATACTCACTTGCAGTTGCCAATAGATTTATCAAGCAATTTCCAGATCCTGATAGCATCTGCTGGCGGCCATATAGCAATCATTTCGATTGGCAAGCCGGTTACATGATGTTCACCATGGAAAAATTATGGAAGGCAACCCACGATATTACCTATTACAATTATATTAAGCGATATGTAGATCAACAAGTAGATGAAGATGGCAAAATTCCAGATTTCACCTCCAATAAATTAGACCATTTTATTCCAGGATATGCCATTTTATTTTTGTACGAACAAACCGGTTTAGAAAAATACAAAAAAGCTGCCCAAACCATTCGCGATGGTTTTGATAGTTATTGCAGAAACAATGACGGGGGCTTCTGGCATGATCAGAAAGCACCAGGCCAGATGTGGGTAGATGGTGTTTTTATGGGTCAGATTTTCCTTTTACGATATGCCAAAACCATTGGCGACACAGCGTATTGTTATGCTGAAATCATGAAACAAATGACCTTAATTGTGCAAAACACGCAATTGCCTAATGGCTTGCTGCTTCATGCTTATGATGAGAGTAAAAAAGCGCTGTGGGCAGATAAAACAACTGGAAGATCCTCCAATGTTTGGAGTGAAGGGCTTGGATGGTATGCTGTTTTAATTGCCGACGCGCTGGAATATTTCCCTGAAAATTCTGAACACTACAAAACCCTCTTATCCATTCTTCAAAAATTGTGCAATGGCTTAAAGGAGGTACAGGATCCAAAAACAGGTTTGTGGTGTCAAGTAGTAGAGAAACCCCAGGAACCTGGAAACTGGAATGAAACATCTGGCTCTGCAATGTTTACATTTTTGATTCAAAAGGCTATCCTTAAAAAATATATTGATGCAGAAGTTTTCACCCCAATTGTAAATATGGCTTATCAAGGTCTGAAAACTAAGGCTGTCCTAAATAGCAAAGGATATTATGATCTTTTAGATTGTAGTAGTATTGGCGTAAAAAATAATTACGAGGCATACATTAACTGCCCCAAAGAAGTAAGCACATTCGCTGCTTACTCATCGTTTATTTTAGGTACATTAAGTGTGGAATTTCCAAATTCTGTTTTAAAAAATTAACAAACGTAGCATGAAAAAATTTACATTCAATCAGACTGTTAAAGGCAAAATAAGTAAACTCGTGACCATAGTTGTTGGTTTGGGTGCTTTAGCATGGTTTTTAATTCGAGTAATCCCAAAACCAAGCAGAGCATCTTATCCGTGCCAGCAAGCGTCTTTCCCAATAGCAAGCGCGTTTGTATTGTGGTTGGTTGGCTTTACATCAAGTTATTTTGGATTAAAATATCTTGGAAAACGGTTCTCGAATACGCGATGGCTTGCTACAACTTTTTCGGTAGCGGCAACCATAGTAGCCATTACATGGTTTTATATCCTGCCATCTAATATTGTTGAATCCTTTGCCGCAACACCTGCAGATACCATTTATACACTCGCTGTTGGGTATGATTGGAAACCGGGACCATCAAATAAACCAATTGGAATTGGAAGGGGGATTTATCCGGGTCGTGTGGTTATGACTCGTAATCCAGAAGCAACAAAATGGGAAGGTAATTGGAGTTTGAATGAAGACCAGTGGTGGCTAAATGAAAATACAGATATTGATAAGGTGAGCGAGATGTTGTCAGTAAACTTACAAAAGCTGACAGAGACTAAAAATGACAAAAAAGCCTGGGACAAAATCTTCGAGTATTACAACGAAAATTCTCGTGGCTTATCCAAAAGAGGTTATAAAAAAGGCGAAACAATTGCCATAAAAGTTAACCTGAATAGCAGTGGTAATAAAGAACACTCGAATAAAGTTGACGCCTCGCCACAAATGGTGCTGGCAACAGTACGTCAATTGGTACATAATGCAGGGGTTCCTCAAAATAACATCCTGATTTACGATGCAAAATGATCCATATTCCCATACATGCTTACAAGCATCTGGAGCGAATTTAAAGATGTTAGGTTTATGCAGCAGTATGCTCCAGATAGCAAGCAGCCTACAAATCCAGCTTATGGCGATTATACCGGTTTGGAAGCAGCCAATTGGGTTGAAGGAATGACTTATTCAGTAGGAGATTTTGATAAAGCAAAGTTCATTCCTCAGCAAGTTATTGATGCCACCTACATGATCAATTTTGCACTTCTTAAATTGCATTCCTATCCGTATTTCTATTTGGCTACTGGTGGCGATGCTGGTCAGACCGGAATAACCATGTCAAGTAAAAATCACGCGGGAACAATACAAGGGCCACCTGAGATTCATAAATACATCAATACTTACCAACTGGGTAAACCAAATTCTTATTCTCCATTGGTTGATATGGCAGCGTCGAAACATACGGGTGGTAAAACAATACTGTATTTATTGGATGGACTGTATTGTGGACGTAAGCACAGCTCTTTGCCCATACATTTTCCAAACCCTCCATTCAACAACAAGGCAACACCTTACGAGAATCCCGAATGGCCTGCATGCATGCTTGCTTCGTTCGATGAGGTAGCCATTCAGGCGGTTGGTTTAGATGTAATGTATGCGCAAAGCAAAAACAACACGGAACCAACCTACCATAATGTGCCCCGAATAATGGTGCGCGATAATGCCGATGACTTTCTGCGCGAAATGGCTGATCCCGACAATGCTCCCTCAGGAACAAAGTACGTACAAGATGGAAAACCAATCAAAAGCCAAGGTGTATTTGAGCATTGGGATAATGATGAAACTATGCGATATTCGCGAAACATCGATCCTAAAAATGGGAAAGGTATCGAGTTTATTTATATTCCCTTGGGAAAGGGAAAGTAAAACAACTATAATTCAGAATAAAAGCAGAGTACTAATTAATCGCTAATTTACATTCTATGAATAAATTTATAGCTCGAATTATTTTTGTCAGCATCGTATCGATTGCTTTCACATTCAACGGGTTTGCTATGGGCAGCACTTATTATAATGTGAAAGACTACGGATGTACAGGTGATGGAATAAGCCTGGACAGTCCTGGTATAAACAAAGCCATTGAGGCGGCTGTAGAAAAAGGTGGAGGAACCGTATTTTTTCCTGCCGGAACGTACCTGAGCGGCAGTATTCACATCAAAAGCAATATTAATCTTCACCTTGATGCGGGTTGTGTAATCCTTGGAGCTCCGCAAGATATGGGTGCCTATGATCCCGAAGAAGAAGTGCTTGGTGAGCAATATCAAGATGGTGGACATACCTATTTTCAAAATAGTCTTATTTGGGGTGAAAATCTCGAAAATGTATCTATAACAGGTTTGGGGATGATAAATGGTGGTGGATTAACAAGTAAATCAACAGCCGTAAACAAAGGCCCACTTGGTAAGGCTTCAAAATCCATTGCACTTAAACTGTGTAACAATGTAACCATCAAGGATATTACAATTTTCCATGGTGGCCATTTCGCCATTTTAGTAACTGGTTGTAATTTGGTGAGACTTGATAATCTTATTATTGATACCAATCGCGATGGCATCGATATTGACTGCTGTACCAACACTGTGGTTTCAAATTGTATGGTAAACTCGCCCCACGATGATGCCATTTGTCCGAAAAGCACCTTCGCTCTGGGAAAAAAATGGATAACACAAAACCTTACTATTACCAATTGTCAGGTTTCAGGATACAAAGAAGGAACGCTGATTGATGGCACCCTCATCCCAGATCTGAAAACGAAATATGGCGGAAGAAATGGCCGAATAAAGTTTGGAACTGAATCAAACGGCGGATTCCGTAATTGCACGGTTTCCAACTGTACATTTCGGTATTGTCGCGGTCTGGCTCTTGAAGAGGTTGACGGGGGTATTATGGAAAATATTACCATAAGCAACTTAACCATGTCCGAAATAAATGGCTATCCTATATATATCACCCTTGGCGAGCGCAAACGCGACCCGGACAAAAAAAGTGCTTCGGTTGGAAAAAATATTATCATTTCAAATGTCGTTGTCACCATGCTTGACTCATTAAGTGGCATACATATAACAGGTACGCCAAATTATTATCTCGAAAACATTAGAATTAGCAATATTTTGTTCACCAATAATGGTGGAGGTGCAAAAGAGTTGGCGGATATCTATTTTCCAGAACTGGGGGATGGGTACCCCGAAATATACAAGTTGAATTCGGCCACACCTTCCTACGGACTATATGCCCGCCATGTGAAAAATCTTGATATTAGCAATGTAAAAGTTAATTATAACAAGGAGGATAAACGGCCACCAATTGCATGTATTGATGTTGACGGGTTGGAGATAGATAACTTTAAGGCTGAAGTTGCCAATGGTGTTAGGGCTGCAATATTCGATTCAGTTCAAAACTTGAATGTTCGCAATTCTCCTGTACTTGAAAAAGTCCGTGGTGTAAAAATCAAATAAATGCTTCATGAAAAACAACATGAAAAGATTAGTAGGATTAAGTTTCGTTTTAACGCTCTGCTTTTTAAAACCACAAGTATTTTTGGCTCAGAGTTTCAATAGCAACAGCTATGTAAATAATTCATCAGGGCTCACTTTTAATTCAGATGACAGTGAATTAAACGAGGTTTATTTCTGGGCAAAAAAACAAGCACTTGCTTATGCATTTGAAGGTGATGCAGTGGGCTTATGGTACGAAGCTGCACTACCCGGACGTGAAGCTTTTTGCATGCGTGATGTTTCGCATCAGGCTATGGGTGCACATTTTATTGGCTTAGCTGCACATACAAAAAATATGCTCCGAACTTTCGCCAAAAATGTAACAGACGCAAGAGACTGGTGCAGCCTTTGGGAAATTACCCGGCATGGTACTCCGGCACTTCAGGATTATTTGAACGATGAGGAATTCTGGTATAATTTGCCCGCCAATTTTGATATTCTTGATTGTTGCTTTAGAATGTATAACCTAACGGGAGACCAAGCTTACCTGACTGACTCCTTGTTCATTAATTTCTACAAACGGACAGTTTACGACTATGTTGAAAGATGGGAAATAGGCATTGATAAGATCATGCATCGAGAACGTTTTATAAACAGTGCAAAAGAAAACGTTCGCCGATTTAGAATCTCGCGTGGAATTCCTGGCTACGATGAGGGCGATATGGGATACATTGCAAGTCTTGATTTGTTGGTCAATCAACAAGTGGCTTTTGAGTCTTATGCCAACATGATGTTGCTTCGTGGCGATGACAAGGAGGCAGCCACTTTTTTTAAAAAAGCGGATAAAGTAAGTGATTTTATCAATACCATCTGGTGGAATAAAAAAGAACAACAGTATTTTACGTATTTAGATAAAAACCGCGAATTGAAACAACGTGGAGTTGCCTCTTCCCTACTGTATTATGACGCAGCAAAAGACACCTTGAAATATAAAAAAACCTTTGAAGGATTTGTTGACCATTTGCCAAAACAACCCACCAACGGTATTGAGGGTTTATCTCATCTACCTGAAATACTTTATCGTAACGAAGAACCCGAAAAAGCGCGTGAAATACTTCGTTTTATACTGAAGTGTGACAGAAAAGAATATCCCGAAGGTTCATTCGGGAGTATTGGCGCAATGGTCGAAGGATTAATGGGAATTGAGATGGAAGCTTATCCAATACGAAGCGCAGTTGAAACAGGCCGATTTCTAGAACAGGCTTTCGTGACTAAATCAAGACTTACAGCTCAAACTAAATGGGCGGAGATGAAACATATCCCACTCAAAAGAAACGATATATCAGTGCGTCATGAAGGAAAAACGAAAACCATTTTCACAAACAATTCCGGTCCTCAGCTACAATGGAAAGCTTGTTTCGCCGGTGTATTCAAAACAATACAAGTAAATGGCAAAATTAGTGAAGGAAAAATGGAATCACTTTTAATGAATGGTGAAAATGTAACATGGTTTAAAACTATTGTTGGATCTGGCGAAACAATTACAGTAGAAGTATTCAAATAATAACAATAATAATTAATACTATAATGAGCAATATGAAAGCATTACTAAGAACGATTTGTACATTCCTAATTTTGATTGGCATACACAATCAAGCATTTTCGCAAGATGCATCGCGCTGGCAATTGACCAATAATGGCGGAATCGCATGGCAGGTAAAATCGGGCGATTCACATATGGATCACATGGAAATGAGCGGCATGCAAACCTCAGCCATTACTACTTATGGTGTCGAAAATGGCTTCTTAAAACAGAAGATACTCCTCGTATTTCCCATGTTAAGGCTTTTGCCAAACAATACAAAAAGTAATCTTGTGCAAGAGATCGACCGTGACACATTGGGACGCATAAAGATTAATGGTCAGGAAGTGATAGAAAAACCTAATGAATTTAGAATCAATGGAATTCTGAGTTGGCAATCAAAAACAGCGGATGGCATTGTAATTACACACCAACTCTATCCATCTACGTCCGAGGCTGCCTTTGTGGATAAAATAGAACTTAAAAACACAACCAACAAAGATGTTAGTATCGATTTACCTAAAGTTGAACTAAGCTATAAAACGGATGCCGATAAAGGCGTATATGGTGCCTATATTATTGAAGTAAACTCAAACAAAAACGGAAGCTTTAATCTAAAAGCCAATCAATCTATTGATTACGCTATAGTTTATACCGGACGCAGGATGAGTTTGGATGCACGCTATATTTCACCAGAATACGAGTTGCAAAAACGCCAGAAACTGATTGACGAAACCCTAGCCCAATTGGTATTTGAAAGTCCCGATGAAGTGATAAACAGGGCTTTTGCATTTGCAAAGATAAGAGCTGTTGAAAGTATTTTCAGCACCAAAGGTGGATTGATGCACGCTCCTGGGGGCGGCAGGTATTATGCGGCTATCTGGGCTAACGACCAGGCTGAATATGCCAACCCGTTTTTCCCTTTTCTTGGAAATATTGAAGGCAATGAGTCTGCCATGAATTCATTTCGTCATTTTGCAAGGTATATGAATGACGATTACATTCCAATTCCCAGTTCCATTATTTCGGAGGGTGTGGGTAAATGGAACGGTGCAAAAGACCGCGGTGACATGGCGATGATTGCATATGGAGCCACCCGCTTTGCCTTAGCATCCGGCAACATAAAAACAGGACGCGAACTTTGGCCATTGATTGAATGGTGTCTGGAGTATAGCAAACGCAAGGTGAACAATGATGGTGTGGTAACTTCGAATAGTGATGAACTTGAAGGACGTTTTCCGGCCGGGAAAGCAAATTTGAATACCTCTTCGTTATACTATGATGGACTTAAATCAGCCGTTTATCTTGGGAAAGAATTGAATGTAAACCCCGAATTACTCGACAACTATGCCAAGCAAGCAGTAGAATTAGAAAAATCGATAGAAACCTATTTTGGTCGTACCGTTGATAGCTACGAAACTTACCAATATTACATGGGGAATGACGTATTGCGTGCTTGGATTGCCACACCTTTGACTGTTGGTATTTTCAACCGCAGTCAGGGTACAATTAATGCTTTGTTTTCCGACAAACTATGGACAGAGGATGGTTTAGCTTCTGCATCAGGAAGTACCACTTTTTGGGACAGATCTACACTCTATGCTTTGCGTGGTGTATTTGCAGCCGGAGATACGAAACGAGCCATGACCTATTTGGAGCAATATTCAAAAAGACGTTTGCTGGGCGAGCACGTGCCCTATGCCGTAGAAGCGTATCCAGAGGGAAATCAAACACATTTATCAGCCGAGAGTGCCTTGTATTGCAGAATTATCACAGAAGGAATGTTCGGGATTCGTCCTACCGGGTTTTCTGAATTTACATTAACACCAAGGCTTCCTGATGATTGGGAATCAATGGCTTTGAGAAATATTAAAGCCTTTGACCAAAGTTTCGATATAGAGGTTAAGGCCAAAAAGAATAAGCTATTTATTAAAGTTTATAATGCTGATAAAGTATTTTTGGAAAATACAGTAGAAAAAAATCAAGCCATCAAAGTTCACTTATAGTAATTAGTGAATTTAGAAAAGGCAATAGTTTTTTTTACAAAATCCTCCCAGTCTACCGGCAGTCAGCTAACTCTCCCGAATACAAGTTCGGGACAAGCTCTAAAGGGAGAGCTATAACTCCTCGGAGAGAGCTAATTCCCCTTTAGGGGTTAGGGGTAGTCACGAAGGGAAATGCATAGTAGCGAACATAAACAAACAACACATACAAAATGAAAAAATTACACCTATTAATTGTTTTAGTTGGAGTCGCATTCCAATGCTTTTCAGCTCCCAAAATCATTCTTAAGCTGGATGATTTGAGTGTGAAATCAAATTCAATTACGTGTAAAAGTGTGATGGATTTACTGATTGAAAAGCAGATAAGAGCAAGTTTTGGTATTATTGCCGATCGCTGCGACAATACAGCCTTAGCATCTTTAGCGCCCTACTTGAATGCAAAAGATTCAAATGGAGCAAAGCTTTTTGAAATTTGGCATCATGGTCTCAACCATAAAAATCCCGAATTTGGCGGTCAGCCATATGCGTATCAAAAAAGTCATTTTGACGAAGCCGACGAACGCATAAATAGCAACCTGGGCATACAAATGCAAACGTTTGGCGCCCCCTTTAATGCCAATGACTCCAATACAGTTAGGGTTTTATGCGAAAATAAAAATTATAAAGTGAGCTTATTTGGCCGTACTCCCCCCGATTCATCAGGAATACTTAATCTAAGAAATAGGGTAAACATCGAAACTACGACTGGAAATCCCAGTTATGCCGCCTTTGTAGATAATTACAACGCAAAGAAAAACACCTTTACCGATTATATGGTTGTTCAAGCACACCCCAATGGATTGTCGGAAGAGAAACTGAGCCAATTTGAGCAGGTTATAGATTTTTTGCTTCATGAAGGTTGCGAATTTGTAACACCTTATGAATACTATTTAAGTTTGCGAACCGAAGAAACAACACATAGTTCAACTATACAAAAAATCATTGGCTGCCTTACTGGTGAAGAGAGGAACATCTATTCGTTTCATGCGAATGTCCTTAAATAAGCAATTAAAAAACAAATCTGAAAATAAAAAATAATGAAAACACGAATTACATTTCTATTCATCTTTCTACTAACATTTGCTTTAAATGCTCAGGAGAATATTGTGGTAAATACCAACACAACACAAATGGTTCTTAAAGTTGACGAGGACAAAAACGTGAAATTTGAATATTTTGGGAAACAATTGAATGCGCTTGATGATCTGTTCAAAGCCAATTCAAATTTAGATGCCGATGCCTATCCTGCTTTTGGCATTCGACCCGACAGGATAATGGCCATAAGAGTAAAACATGCCAACGACGACAGAACGCTGGTTCTTAAATATCAATCACATGATATGGTTACGGTCGATGACAATGTTAGCCTGCTGACCATTCATCTGAAAGATGAGATCTATCCCTTTTATGTTGATTTAAAATACAAAGCTTACAAGGCCGAGGATGTGATAGAAATTTGGAGTGAAATACATCACACTGAAAAGAAAAGTGTAACGCTTTACGACTATGCTTCGGCTTGTTTGCCTATCAATGCGCGTGCACCGCATATAACCCATTTTCATGGCAGTTGGGCAGGTGAGTTTATGATGGAAGAAACCGAACTGGATCATGGTACTTTTACCATTGAAAACACCGAAGGTATTCGTGGTTCATTGGGCGATAATGCCTCCTTTATTCTTTCCCTGAACCAGGCATCTTCAGAAGATGATGGTGAAGTTATTGCTGGGGCACTGGCATGGTCGGGAAATTATAAAATATCCTTTTCTCGCGATAGGTATGCGCCTACAATCCTTAAAGCCGGAATTAATAACTATGCGTCGGATTACATATTGGAAAAAGGCGAAAAATTCACTACTCCTGCTTTGGCTTTAACATATTGTGTTGAAGGTAAGGGTCAGGCCAGTCGCAATTTGCATCGTTATGCTCGAAATTACAAGTTGATTGATGGTAAAATGGAACGCAAAATTTTACTCAACAGCTGGGAAGGGGTCTATCTTGATTTTGACGAAGAAAAGATTGTTGAACTGATTGATGATATTGCCAACATCGGAGGCGAACTCTTTGTATTGGACGACGGATGGTTTGGCAATAAATATGTTCGCGACAAGGCGGATAGAGGTTTGGGAGATTGGGAAGTTAGTGAGAGGAAATTACCTTCAGGACTAAAATACCTGATTGACGAATCGGAAAAGAGAGGTATTAAATTTGGTATTTGGTTAGAGCCGGAGATGGCCAATGTAGAAAGTGAACTATATGAAAAACATCCCGAATGGGTGCTGCAAAATACCAACCGCGAATTGGTCAAAGGACGGGGGAAAACACAGGTCGTCTTGGATTTAACCAATCCCGAGGTGCAGCAATTTATTTTTGACACACTAAATGACCTACTTGTTAAAAACCCTCGTATTGACTACATTAAGTGGGATGCCAACATGGAAATAGCAAATTACGGTTCTACTTATCTATCCAAAGAAAAGCAATCGAATCTATACATCGATTATCATTTAGGTCTGCAGCAAGTTTTAAAACGTTTGCGCCAGAAGCACCCCCATACCACCATGCAAGCCTGTGCAAGCGGCGGTGGTCGTGTTAACTATGCTTACCTCCCCTATTTTCACGAATTTTGGGCGAGTGACAACACCGATGCACTGCAACGTATTTATACCCAGTGGGGCATGTCACATGTATATCCGGCTATTACAATGGCATCGCACGTGAGCGCGTCACCCAATCATCAAACAGGCAGAATTATTCCAATTAAGTTCCGTTTTGATGTGGCTATGACAGGCCGTTTGGGCTTGGAGATGCAACCCAAAAACATGACGGACGAAGAAAAAAATTTTTCGGCGGAAGCCATAAAAACATATAAGGAAATAAGACCAATCGTGCAATTTGGCGATCTTTATCGATTGTTATCTCCTTTCGATAATGACCATCTCTCATCGCTTATGTATGTAGATGAGCAAAAACAGAATGCTGTATATTTTGCCTACTATGTAGAAAAAATGGCACGCGAAAAGCTCCCCCCATTTAAACTTAAAGGGCTTGATCCGAACAAAAGGTATCGTATCACTGAAATCAACAAATTTGACGATAAAACTCATTTTAAAGGAGATGGGGAGATTTATACAGGAGAGTTTTTAATGGAGACGGGTATTAAAATAGATTTTGCAAAAGAATATGATAGTGCTGTATTTCAATTAAATCAAATGTGATGAAACGAGCCCCCGAAGGATCGGGGACTACCTGTCCCGCAGCATTGCGGGAGGCTATGAGAATACTTCTCACACAACCTGTCCCGTATAACGGGAATTAAAAAAAAACGCTGTGACTCAGTGTCTCTTCCGCTTTGACGGAACAGGTTGTGTTCTTACTTTGCAACATATCAGCATCTTATAAAATTTTAAATATATGAGACCTATTTTTTTAACAATATTCCTACTTGTAAATGCCACATTTATTTGTGATGCGCAATTTACTTTAAGCCCAAAAGCGGCTACGCACTACTATGCCAACCCTATTATCAGTGGTATGAATCCAGATCCGAGCATCTGCCGTGTGGGTGAGGATTATTATTTGGTCACCTCCACTTTTGGTTTCTATCCTGGGCTCCCAGTTTACCATAGCCGCGACTTGGTAAACTGGCGATTGATTGGCCATGGGATCAACCGACCCGATCAATTTACTTTTTCACAAGGTAAACAGGAAAAACTCAACCTTTTTGCAGCCACTATTCGCCACCACGATGGGGTGTTTTACATTATTTGTACAAACGCAGGGCAAGGTAATTTTGCTATTACGGCAAACAATCCGGCAGGGCCTTGGTCCAATGCACATTATATCGATAATGCCCCGGGCATCGACCCTTCCTTATATTTTGATGACAACGGCAAAGTGTATTATACCGGTAACAGAACGCCGGACAATAAATTATCCAGGAGTGCACGTAATGTTTGGGCACAAGAGATTGACATTAAAACATGGACCCTAAAAGGCGAAAGAAAAGACCTTATTGATTACAATACCTATTATGCTGGCCTAATGATGGCTGGGCAAGCCGACAAGACGTTACTGGATTTTATGGAAGGACCTCACTTGTATAAAAAGGATGAATCTTATTACATACTTGCTTCTCACGGAGGTACTTTTTGGAATCATGCTGTATCTATTTGGAAAAGCGACAGTCTATTTGGACCCTACGAGATCAACCCTAATAATCCTATCGTTACCAATAGGGATGCGCCCCAATACAATTACGAACACCACACAGGACATGCCGATTTGGTGCAAACACAGGATGGCGAATGGTTTATGGTGCTGTTGGCAATTCGTCCTTATGGAGGGTCTGAAACCAATTTAGGTCGCGAAACATTTATGGTTCCTGTGGACTGGTCGGGTATCTGGCCTGTTGCAAACCCATTGGGGCCTGTAGGCAAAGTAATGTCCCTTCACCGTCGGCCTAAGCTGGCTAACCACCCTTGGCTAGCAGAAAGTATTCGAGACGAATTTGATGGGGATGCGCTTAACCTACATTGGAACATGTATCAAATGCCTATGGAAGAATGGTTTATGCTAAACAAGCCAAAAGGTAAACTGAAGATAAATCTTGGGTCGGAAACGATTCAAGAATGGGTAAATCCTTCGTTCATTGGCCGACGACAAGCGCACAAGAATTTCACTTCGACATGCAAAATGGAGTTCACCCCGAAATCGGAAAATGAAGTGGCGGGCATGGTCATAACACGCGACGCAAGCAATCAATTCCAACTCGTCTCCGTGCTAAAAAATGGCAAACAATTTATTCAGCTACGTCGAATAGAAGTTATAGATGTTGAAAGCGATACTATACTGGCTGAACAGGCTATCACGGGCAAAACAATTTATTTAAAAGCAGAAGCTTTGGAGCAAGAGTATGCGTTTAGTTATTCCTTAGATGGAAACCATTGGACATCGATTGGAGGAAATCAAGATGGCAGATTCTTTGGTGTTGGAAAAGGCATTGGCAGATTTACCGGCACTTTTATAGGCATGTATGCATCATCAAATGGAAAAGAAAGCTCAAATGCAGCACTATTTGATTGGTTTGAATATGCCGGGTTTTAATTTTTGGGAACTTGAACATCCTACATTATTTAATTAGTGGCTATCCGAAAATGCAAAAAAACCTTCCCGAATACAAGTTCGGGACCACCTGTCCCTCAGAATTGCGGGAGGCTATCGAATGCCAATGTGAACAAACCTGCCTACCGGCAGGCAGATAATTAAAACAAAATGAAAACCACATATAAAAGCCACAGAAGCAAGTGTTCAATGAAACCACACATTAGCATAGGCTTTTTAATATTCATTTTAATGCTGAATTCAGCGCTCAAAGCGCAGTCCTTTGAGGTTTTGAACGATTCCATAAAATGGCGATTGGCATTTTCATATGAAGGAACAAAAAACTGGGGAGATTATTGGCACTTAGATGGCGAAGTGGCTACCGTTGAAAACACAAAAGAGGGTTTGCTTTATAGCGCTGGGTCTGAAAATGGTAACGATGCCCACCATGCGGTACTTTGGACAAAAAAATCATTTGAAGGGGATGTGAAAATCACTTACGATTACACGCGTACCGATAAAGAAACTCGTAATGTATGCATACTTTATATTCAAGCAACCGGAAAAGGAGAGGAGCCTTATGTAAAGGATATTTTTGAATGGAACGATTTACGTAAAGTACCAACCATGCGCACTTATTTTAATAACATGAATGCTTTGCACATTAGCTATGCTGCATTTACCAACAAGGGTGAAAAATACGATTATGTGCGGGCACGGCGGTATCCAACAAGCGATGATGTAGGGTTTGAGGATACTAAAATTCCACCATCATACGATAATGTTGGCTTTTTTGAAACGGATGAAACCTATCACATCACCGCAATTAAAACAGAGAAAACACTCACATTTAAAGTGAAAGGTAAAAGTGGTGAGCAAGTGTTTTCTTGGGATTTGACTCAAGTTAAACCCATTAAAGAAGGACGAATTGGACTTAGGCAAATGTACACCCGATCAGCCTTTTACAAAAATTTTAAAGTGTACACCGCAGCCCATAAAAGTGTGAATAATTAATCGAAAACCAATTGAAAAAAACATCATGGGTAAACTAATTTTTCTCCTAACAATATTTGCTATAACGGCATGCAACACCCAAAGTAAAGAAGTTGTGAGGGCTTGCGATACGTTTACTAACCCAATAATTTCAGGGTTTAACCCCGATCCAAGTATTTGTAGAGTGAAGGATGATTATTATTTGGTTACATCTACGTTCGAGTATTTTCCGGGAGTACCTATTTACCACAGTAAAGATTTAGTGAATTGGAAGCAGATTGGCAATGTATTGCACCGTCCGTCGCAGCTTAACTTAGACGGATTGGAATGCTCGCAAGGAATTTTTGCGCCTTGCATTAGGTATAATAAAGGTGTCTTTTATATGGTCACTACCCTTGTTGGTCAAAGGCCTGGAGGTGATTTTATTGTTACAGCTACCAATCCGGCAGGGCCTTGGTCTGATCCGCACTGGATAGATGGCGCAACAGGTATAGACCCTGACTTATTTTTTGATGACGATGGTAAGGTTTATATGTCTGGTACATTTAAACCCGAAGAACCTGCTTTTTACAAACACAACAACATTTGGGTGCAAGAGTTAGATGTGGAAAATTGGGAGCTGGTAGGCGAACGTAAAACCTTAGTCGATGGTGCCGATTTTGTAAATGATGACAACCCTATTCGTGGTGATAGTGAGGCACATTTATATGCCATCGAGGCTCCACATTTGTATAAAAAAGATGGTTGGTATTATTCCACATTTTCGCATGGTGGTACGGGATATAACCACGCATTTTCCATTTTTAGAAGTAAACATATTTTTGGCCCCTATGAAGGAAATCCTAACAATCCGATATTAACCCACCGCGATTATCCCAGATATTCCTACATCATGGCTACCGGACATGCCGATTTATTTACTTATGGCAATAACAATTGGGGTATTGTTTACCTTATTAAACGCCAATTTAAAGAAGATACTTTTAAGTCGAACCGTTATATTTTGGGTAGGGAAACGGCGCTTTCATTGATAGATTGGTCAGGTGATTGGCCCATTGTTAATCCGAAAGGGAAAATTACACGATGCGAGGTAGAACAGGCTTGCCCCAACTTACCCCTTCATACATTTGACAATAAGCATTGGGAAGATGATTTTGAATCCACAACACTTCATCCACAATGGACTTTCATACGCACTCCAAGAAGTGAATGGTGGTCGCTTTCTAATAAAAAGGGGAGTTTGAGCATCGATTTACGCCCCGAAATGCTACACCAAAAGGTAAATCCATCATTTATTGGGAAAAGGCAGGAACATGCAAAGTTTAGTGTTAGTGCTCAAATGGAATTCACACCACGAAATACTTCTGAAGAAGCGGGTATTGTTATTCATCGAGAACGAAACAGCTACCTAAAATACACGCTGGCCAAAGTAGATGATAAAACCATACTAAGAGCAGTAGTACGTTGCAGTAACATGCAAAATGATTCGTTGATTGCCCAACTACCCATATCGGCCAGTGAGTTATTGTTAAAAGTTACGGGTCAAAATTTTGAATATGCGTTTGAGTATTCTGTCAATGATGGAAAAAATTGGTTGACATTAAAAGATGCGGTTGATCTTACCGAAACAAAATACATATATAGTGCTCGCTTTACGGGGCCGTTTGTAGGAATGTATGCATCATCAAATGGAAAAGAAAGCTCAAATGATGCACTATTTGATTGGTTTAAATATTCTGAATTTTAACTTTTAGTTGATTAAGCTTTTAAATTATGAATGCATATAAGAGGAGCATTAAGAACATAAACGATTTAAGCAAAAGTCCTTATTGGGCTGTGGATACTCGAATGTTATCATCTAATAAAATAGCAAACTAACCAACATAAAACGAGTCATGAGAATACTTCACACACCAGGGTGGTCATTACTGGCGAGTTCCCCGTCTATCGGCTGGCAGGCATCGAATACCAATAAATAACTAATATTTATAATGAGATGAAAATTACAAATATCAGCAGCGTGCTATTCGCACTACTTATTACACTCACATCTTATGCACAGCAAATTTCGCCGACGGAGTTAGCGGAATCCTTTAAAAACCCGCCTCCATCGGCCAAACCCCGAACCTGGATGCATGCCATGAGCGGTAATATGAGTAAAGAGGGCCTGACCAAAGATTTGGAAGCTATGGCAGATGTTGGTATTGGGGGGATAATCCTTTTTAATGTTTCGCACTTTATTCCCAAGGGAAACGTAAAGTTTAATTCGCCCGAACACATTGAAATGATAGCGCATGCAGCAGCTGAATGTGAACGTTTAGGTTTGAGTTTTGGCATCCACAATTGCGATGGATGGACATCGAGCGGCGGCCCTTGGGTAACTCCTGAACATTCAATGAAACAGGTAGTTTATAGCGAAACCATTGTAAAAGGCGGCAAAGTAAAAACAAAATTAGAAACCCCTACTCGCCGGGGAGATTATTATACTGATATAGCGGTATTGGCTTATCCGGCTCTAGATTCGGAGATTATAGACAGCAAGGTTAAACCTAAATTACTTTCATCCAATGCGGATTTTGATTTAGTAGTAATTTCTGATAAAAAAATAGATAAAAGAACAGAATTAAAAGTAGAAGATAAAAATGCGTGGGTACAATTCGATTACGGACAGCCATTTACGCTTCGTTCCATCTATGCAAATTTTGAAAAGGCAATAGCAGCCAGAGGAAAGGTATTTTTAAAGACATCGAACGATGGCGTAAATTTTAAAACTGAGCAGGAATTAAACTTGCTGCGGATGGGCAAAAGAGAACATGGCATTGATATGAACTTTGACGGAATTACGGCACGCTATTTCAGGATTGAGAGTGAAATATCGCTCGATTTATCAGAAATCAACCTAAGTTCCACCTATCGTTTCGACAATATGCTGGCGCGCACTTCACTATACAAAGTGGAGAACAATCGAATGCCTGAGATAGATGCATCCAAAAAATCCATGATAGTTAATAAAGAGAATATAATTAATCTCAGTGCATCTATGGATGCCGATGGGAATTTAATTGCTGATTTGCCCAAAGGGAATTGGACTGTTATGCGTTTTGGTTACACCATTATGGGTGCGGTCAATAGTCCGGCATCGAGCGAAGGAACAGGCTGGGAGGTTGATAAAATGAGTCGCGAATCGTTCAAGACTTTTTACGATGGCTACGTTACCAACGTTATTAAGGCATCAAAACCCGTTGCACCCAATGCACTGCAATACATCGAAATTGATAGTTACGAGGTGGGCGGTCAGAACTGGACCAAAGATTATCCGAAATATTTTAAAGAACAATTGGGATATGATATTTTGGATTACCTGCCACTTTACGCAGGCCGATACATCAATGATGCCGAAACAACAGAGCGTATTTTGTGGGATGTTCGCAATTTTAACAGCAAGCTCATGACCGATAATTATTTCGATTATTTTACGGAATTGTGCCATGCCGACGGACTGATTAGTTATGTTGAGCCATACAGTTTTAATGCTGGTTTTAACGAGTTGGATGCAACACGCAAGGTGGATATTCCCATGGGAGAGTTCTGGATGCATCAACGTTACCAAACGGAAACAGCTGTGTCGGGAGCACGTATTTACGGAAAAAACATTGTATCGGCAGAGTCTTTTTCTGCGCAATCAGAAATCAACTGGAAAGGACATCCTGGTACTTTAAAGCTGACGGGTGATAAGGCATGGACCTATGGCATTAACGAGTTTATGTTTCACCGTTTTGCACATCAGGCCAACACGCATGTACAACCTGGTATGACCATGAGTCAGTGGGGGTCGCACATCGACCGCACGCAAACCTGGTGGGACAATGCAGGAAAAGCATGGTTCAAATATCTCGCTAGGGGTCAATTCCTTTTACGCCAAGGCATTCCTGTATCCGATTTATTGGTGTTTGTTGGCGACGGCTCCCCAAACTCCATCGTAACCCGATCATCTATCATACCCAACTTGCCCAATAGTATCAATTTTGATTGCATTAATGCCGATGCCCTTATCAACCGCATTACGGTAAAGGATAAAAAATTGACCCTACCAAACGGTATTCAATACCATGCTTTATATCTCACCAATGTGAAGGAAATGCAGCTTTCAACCCTAAGTAAAATCGCAGATTTAGCAAATCAGGGCGCAATTATAATAGGCGATAAACCTAGCGAAATTGGTGGGTTCAGTGCAAGTGAAGCTGATAAAACCAAGTTTGATAGTCTGGTGAAATCAACTTGGAGCAAGGCATCTACCCATTTAAAAGTTGTGTGGAATGATTTATATGCCCAAAATAATATCCCCATCGATTTGAAGATAGAAGAGGGAGAGGACATTACCTATATTCATCGTAAAACGGGAAATAAAGATATTTACTTCTTCTTCAATCCCGACTCAATAGAACGCACCTATATCTGCACTTTCAATGTGGATGGAAAAATCCCTGAGATATGGAATCAAATGACAGGCGAAATTAAGAAGCTTGGAAGCTTTGAGCACATTAATGGACAAACAAATGTAGCTATTACGCTTCCGGCAGAAGGCTCATCGTTCATTGTTTTTTCTGAATCGTCAAAAGGCATAAAAACAATACAACCCATAAGCGCTGCTAAGCAAACTGCTTTGCATATTGCATTAACCGCAAACAAGCAAACTAGGATTGAAGTTTCGGAGAATGGGCGTTATGATTTGAAACGTACAAATGGCAAAAATGAGCAACTCGTAGTTCAGGACATACCCGAACCAATAACTATTAACAACTCTTGGGAAGTCACTTTCCCGGATATTAAATCAGGATCTAAAACGCTCACTTTTCCCCTTCTTTTGGACTGGACAGAGCACGAAAACGAGGAAATCAAATATTATTCGGGAACGGCTTACTACGCTACCACTTTTGACATGAAAGAAGACTTTACGGCAAACAACCGAAGGTTCACCCTCGACCTGGGTACTGTTAACGTGGCGGCGCGCATCATGCTCAACGGGAAAGATATGGGTGTGTTATGGATGAAACCACATACCCTTGACATTACCAATGCGTTGGTAAAAGGCAAAAACACTTTAAAAATTGAGGTTACTAACCTATGGACCAACCGATTGATTGGCGACGAAAATTTTGCCAATGAAACAGGCTATAACGTGAGAATGGATGAAATGCCTGAATGGTACACCGATAATAAAGTACCCAATTTAGGAGAACGCAGCAGTTTTTGTGCTTATCCGTTTTACCAGAAGGGAGATCCACTTTTACCGTCAGGTTTATTGGGCCCAGTGAAAATAAGGATTTCGAAAATAATAACAAGATAGATGATACACTTAAAGACTAAACTAGTGTTTGCGATCTGCATTCTATTGAGCCTGGGCAATGGTTTTGCGCAATCTCTGCAACACCCAATAATATGGGTTCATCCAACCGATAGGGCTACCATTCTTGAAAATATTCAGAATTACGATTGGGCAAGTAGTTTAAACGCACAACTTCACAGCAGAAACGACGCTAAAGTAAATACCCATGTCTCCACCCCATCTGCAATTTTAGGTAGTATTTCACCAATGCCCGGAAATAGAAGTAGTCATAGGGATGTACTCACGAGTGCTGTAGAGTCGGGTATCTTGTACTTCTTAACCGAGGAGGATAAATACGCACAATATTGTGCTGATATTTTAAGCGACTACACAAAAAAGCTCGCTACGGTATCTCCTGCCAATATTAATTTTTACAACGGTTATTTAATTGAATCACGCGAGGTTTACCCTAAAATAGGACTAATCTACGATTTTGTGTATCATTTTCTCGAAACGGAAGGGACTACAATCTTCGACAATGAGACTGAAACACGCAAACCTTTTAATCACGATGCCGCACAAGCAGCAATAAAAAATCTGATTGATGCAATAAATTTCAGAGGGCTTATCAACTCCAACCATCCGGTTTTAGAGGCTACCGGCGCATTATACAATATACTATGCCTAACGGATGACACCGAACGTCAAAGCTATTTCAACACATTTATGAACGGAGCATCACGACAAAATGGCCTGAGTTGGATGCTCGGACACCTCTCCCCTGAAGAAGGTCTCTGGCCCGAAACCATCACTTATGGAAAAGGACCGCAACGCATTATTATGATGCTGATGAACATTGTTGACCGATATCAACCCAACTTGAAAGTGATTGATAATAACCTCCAGGTTTTAGAAGGGAGTTTTGCGTACGAAAATTTTAAATACCCAAACAATTCGGCTATTATGGCTTACGGAGATTCTCGTAGGCATAACGATGAAACCGAAAGTTTATACGAGAATGTAGCCACAATAGCCAATAGAAAAGCTTATCCACAATTGGAGCGGAATTCGCTCGTTTTACTAAAGAAACTCTATGCAGAAGCCGGTGGTTATGACCCAAAAATAGAAACCGACCCCTTGGAGTATCATTCGCCCCTTAGGCTTTTGTGGGGCGTAAATGTTAGCGATACCATTACCGCAAAAGAAATTATTTACAATACAACCGCAACTGCAAGCCATGCGGGTGTTGTAATGCAACGCAATTATTTTGGTTCCAACAGAGAGGAGAATAGCCTCATGTGTTATGCCGGCGGAGCCGAATATGTGCATTCGCACCTCTCCGGATTGGACATGGAACTTTATGGTGTGGGTTACGTGATGGGTGCCGTTGCAGCTGATATTGATGACAGGGATTCAGATATAAACCGACATTATTACCGCATTTATGCTGGGCACAACACCGTTATTGTTAATGGCAAGTCGCAGGGAAGCGATCAGGGTAGTTGGAAATCGGACGGAATGCTGTTTATGAACACCACCAAATTAAAAGCATCAGAACCTTTACCATCGGAAGCGCCAATTTCAACAAACTTCTCATTTACAACACAATTATTGGAAGATCGTATAAACAATTGCGATCAACAACGAACCCTTAGCATTATTCGCACAAGTGGAAAGTCCGGATATTATCTTGATATCTTCCGATCAAAATCATTAGGAACTAACGATTTTCACGATTATGTGTACCATAATATTGGGGATGCAATGCAACTGACCAACAACACTTCCCAAGGGTTAGCGCTCACACCTCAACCCGATCGCTATCCGTCTTTCACCGTCCAAAAATCGGGTTATACAATGAAATTTCCCGGCTGGCATTATTTTGAAGATGTAAAAACAAGCGCGGCTACAACCAAAACGGTTTTAGGACGCTTTGATGTAAACAAAAACAATAGTTACATGCATTTTGCCATGCCTAATGGCGTAACTCGCGAGTACAGCTCCACTTTAGGCCCTCCAACTTTGGAAGCCGAAGGTGGTTACGACCAAAAGAAAGTTCAGATTCTAAGTATTCGGCAGCAAGGTGAAGCCTGGAACAAACCATTTATAGTGGTTTACGAACCTTCTAAAAATAGTGAAGCCACCATCCAAAATGTGGAATCGTTATTTTCGGGAGACCAGATTGTTGGTGCCAAGGTTACAAGCAAAATTCAAAACCGCGAAATCGGTGATTACATTATCTCTCATGATGGCCCATCGGGTAGTTTTAGCTTACCTGAAATTAGTTTGCAATTCGAAGGCCGATTTGCCATTGTTCGTAAAGCCACGCAGGACGAACAAGAACAAACCAGTTTGTATATCGGAGAAGGAACCCAACTGAGTTTTGGCGATTTGTCGCTTAATGGAAACGACAAAAACCAAGGTCTTCTCGTTGTTGGTCATTTGGATTCAATTGCGGATGTACCCAATGAAACTGGCTCATCTATTGTAATTGAAGCCGAAGATTATGACCAGGGAGGCGCAGAAGTAGCCTATCACGATTTTGATGAAGGAAATTCCGGTGGGGCATACCGTACCGACGATGTGGATATTGTTGCTGTAGGAAGTGCATCAAACGGATATTCCATCACTCAATTTAAGGGTGGCGATTGGATGAATTATACCTTTGAAGTACTTACATCTGGCATGTACCAAATGGATTACATTGCGGCCAACCAAAATAGGGGTGATGCCATTGTTGATATTTATTTGGATAACGTTCTTCTTTTTGATAATGCATTGGTAACACGCACTTTTAATTGGGAGGTATTTAAGTCAACTACAATGCCCGAAGCCTTTATGCTCGAAAAAGGGATACATACCCTAAAAATTGAGCAAGCTCTCTCTTTATCCCATAATCCCGATGCAATCATTTTGCGCCGTTTAATCGAAAGTAATACAACACCTAATGCCAGCGAAATAGAGTATAAAATATACCCAAACCCAGCAAGTGATTATATTAAAATAGAGCTTGGTGATAAAAAATCTGATATAAAAATATTTAACATCTTGGGCATAAAAATATACGAATTACGTAATGTGAATAACACCATTACTATACCAACCCATCAGCTAGGAGGCAAAGGTATGTTTGTGATATTGATTAATTCGCAAGCTTTTAAAGTTCAAATAACTGCACCTTAATAACTAACTTGGAAAAAAAATCAAAACACAGAAAACTAAAATAAAACCATATGTCAACAAGAATCTACAAATCATTAAAGCAAATTGCAAGAGTTACTTTTTTGGCTATAACAATAATGCTGATTGCTTCTTGCAGTAAGCAAAACAAGGCATCTATTTTCATTTCCAACAATGATGATAAAATTGATTTTGCAGTACAAGAGTTACAAGTGGCATTGAACGAAAGAAATATAAAATCAAGTATTTCAGAAAACTGCGATGCCACAATTGATATCGTTTTAGGTACCGATGATGCCATAAAACCGGAAGGGTTTCAAATAAGCAAATCAAGCAATGGAAAAATAATTATTACAGCTAAAGATGCTGCGGGGGCCATGTATGGTGGACTTGAATTAGCAGAACAAATAAAAATTTATGGGCTCGACGGTGTAAAAGAGATGAAAAAAGATCCTTACATGGAGATGAGGGGAACTAAATTCAACATCCCACTCGATGTGCGTACCCCAAGTTATTCCGATCCCAGCGATGCGGCTCAAAAAAACATGGCCGAAATGTGGAACTATGATTTCTGGACCGAATACATCGATAATATTGCCAGATATCGATACAACTTTATCTCCCTGTGGAGCTTACACCCTTTCCCATCCATGGTAAAGGTTCCCGGATACGAGGATGTGGCACTGGATGATGTCCACCGTTCCACAACTGAATGGAAGGAAAATTATCACCCTTGGGGAATTGGTTTTGATGCGCCCGAAATTGTGGATAACTATGAGGTGCTGAAAAAGATCACCATCGATGAAAAGATTGAGTTTTGGAAAAGAGTAATGGCTTATGCAAAATCTCGTAATGTCAAATTCTACATTATTACATGGAATATTTTCGTAAACGGTACCGATGGAAAATATGGCATTACCGATAAAATTGAAAATGAAGTGACCATCGATTATTTTAAGGAAAGTGTTAAAGCTATGTTTAGGACTTATCCCGAGTTGGACGGTATTGGACTGGCCACAGGCGAAAACATGCATGGGATAGCATCCGATGAAAAAGAGGATTGGGCCTATAAAACCTATGCAGAGGGGTTGCTTGAAGTAGCAAAAGAAATGCCCGACCGCGAATTTAAATTCATACACCGTCAACACATGTCGGACCCGAAAGCCATCGAAGAAAAGTTCACACCACTAATTGAGCAGGAAAATGTGGATTTTATCTACAGTTTTAAATATGCAAAAGCACACGTGATGAGTGCCGTAAAGCAGCCATATCACGAAGGTTTTGTAAAAAACATTGGAGATGTAAAAACAATATGGACACTAAGGAACGACGACAATTACTATTTCCGTTGGGGAGCACCTGATTTTGTGCGGGAGTTTATTCAAAATATCCCACAGGATGTTTCACAGGGAATGTACTATGGATCCGATCAATGGATTTGGGGGCGTGAATTTACCATGAAAGATGTACCGGAACCACGTGAGCTTGAAGTGGTAAAACATTGGTACCACTGGATGATGTGGGGACGTTTATGCTACGACCCAACACTTACCAACGATCGCTTTGTTGGCATGTTGCAAAATAGATTTCCTGAGACCAATGCTCAAGTTCTTTTTGACGCCTGGCAGGAAGCGTCCATGATTTATCCTGTAACCACTGGTTTCCATTGGGGCACCATCGATATCAAATGGTATATTGAGGGATGCCGAAGCAGACCTGGCAATTCAACTTCATATAACGAAACTGGCTTTCACGATGTAAATACCTTTCTGAAACTTCCCGTACATGATTATGCCGGATGCATGACCATACCCGATTATGTAAAAATGCTTTCTGATGGCGGATCTTCAGCATTAAAAACCCCGCATGAGGTGGCCAAAACGCTGCATCAACATGCCGATAAGGCAATGGAGCTGGTCAGAAATTTAGAAAACGAGAACAACAGTCAGGAGCTGAAATATACCCTACACGACATACTGACCATGGCGGCAATGGGAAAGTATTATGCCCACAAAATAGCTGGTTCAACACATTATGGCGTGTATCAGGGCACAGGCGATGTAAAATATAAAACACTGGCAATAGAAGAACTCACCCTGGCATTGGAAAGCTGGAAAAAATACGTTGATCTGGCGAGTCAACAAAACCTCAATCCTATTTGGACTAACCGTGTTGGTTATGTGGATTGGGAGAAAACAACAGAATGGGTAAAACAAGACATCGAAATTGTAAAAGCCTTATAATTCAGGATTTGATGAACAAGGCATAGCAATAGCAGTCCCAGCCTGCCGGCAGGCAGGTCTTATCTCTTATCTAACAGTCTCCCTGCCTGCCGGCAGGCAGGTTATCTAATTTTAAACAAATGAAACTTAAAATCTACCAATCCGCAGAAACAATGTTTTTTATAAAAAACAGATCCGCAATTTTCGTATTACTGATCATGGTGCTATCGGTCATACAAACAAATAAGGCACTAGCCCAAGTGAGTTTTGAATCTCACGAAGATATGGAAATGGAAGGACTGCGTTTTTGGTATGCTGATGCCTCTAAACCATCGCATATTTTCAACCGCAACATTGCTGTGCATGGCGATTGTTTCGATGTAATCAACGGTTATGCATTTTTTTCATGGTATAAAGGCGGTATGGGAAACCGAAACTTAATGCTCTCGCGCAAAAAGTTGGGTACTGATTATTGGGTTACCATTCAATTTCCTGATAAAAACACCCTTTATACAGGCGATTATCATGGTGATGATATGACCGGAGCCGGCGACTCTCATCGTACTGCCGCTGTTGGCGTATGTCCAATTGACGGAACAGTGCATATTGCTTATGATATGCACGTGAATCCTTTAAGGTATCGAGTTTCGAAAAAAAATATTGCATTTGCCCCAGATGAGGAGTTTACGCTGGAAAATTTTTCTGACGAACAAGATTTTTTCAAACCTGGATTACCCGTTCCAAACTTTACTTATCCCAGTTTTGAGAATAACGATGCCGGCGAATTGGTAGTCGAATACCGTTTGGGCACTTCAAGGCAAGGCGATAAATACATCACATATTATAATGGAAGCACTTGGTCCGATTTAATTTTATTGGTTAAAGGCGACAATGAAAACCCACAGTTTAACCAATACGGCGACCTTTCCTATCATTTTGGTAAAATGTATTTAGGTTGTGCTATACGCGAATATGATAGCAGCATCACAAATAATCAAGGGTTTTATTTTGCCGAATCAGGACAGCGTGGCAACGAGGATTGGAAAAACCTGCAAGGCCAATTATTTACACTACCCATACGTGGTTTAACCAATTTCAATAATTTTAAAATTTGCGAACCACTACCCGCGGGCAATAGCGGCATGACCAGCAGTCCTGATTTGGTGGTATCAAAAAATGGTGCTGTCCACATGGTGAACCGTGTGCCCAACGTGGGTTATGTGCATTACCACACCGCCGTGGGTTCTAAAGAATTGATAAAAGCTTCATCGTCGCCATTTTCGTTAAGCTTTGGTGGAAACGATGGCAGAATTTACAGCCTAGATATTAGCAGTGGAAAAATTCGTGTAAAAAGTTCGCCCGAAGGAGCAAGTAACTGGCGCACCGATTATTTATGGAATGGAAGCGAACGTTTTGGTTTAATGAAATCGAAATATTACAACGGAAAAATTTACATCATCGCTTCTGAAGATGTTGATTCAGATAAAATTCCTTTGCATTACATTGTGTTGGATATTGTGAACGATAAACCCCAAGAAACAAGTGTTGATAAAACCCAATTTAAAAACCTTGATTTGTATCCAAATCCAACCAGCGACCGCTTGTCTATCAATTTTGGAAATACAGAGCCCGAAGGTGCAACAATTCATATTTATAATTGTATGGGAAAGAAAGTGCTGTCGGAAAATCTAGTGAAACAAAGTAACGAAATAGATATGCGTAGTTTTTCGCAAGGGGTTTATATTGTGCAAATTGCATCTAATACCCAGGAGACCCGCACAAAAATAATAAAAAGGTAAATCCAAAAAATATATAGGCATGTCTATAATTGAAGCTATTAAACGCATTTACTACAGTATATCTAACGTAAAATTCAAAAGAGCCTATTTTTGCTTTATTGCATTTGTGATGGCATCTTATGCGTTTGCACAAAATCCAATTTGTCCTCCAGGACTAAACATTGCCGACCCTACCGCAAGAGTTTGGAAAGATGGAAAAATTTATGTGTACGGTTCACGCGACGATGATCCACAACGCTATTGTTCTCACGATCATTGGGTACTATCCTCATCAGATCTGATAAACTGGACGTATTCTCCAGATGCTTTTAATTCAAATGGGCCAAAAGACAAAGTGCCTTATAATGATAGGGTATTGTATGCGCCGGATTGTATTTACAAAGATAGCATCTACTATTTGTATTATTGTCAACCGGGTCGTGATGGAACAAACGAAGGTGTTGCAACAAGTCTTAATCCAACGGGACCTTTCGACAATGCACAGTTGATGAATATCCCGGCTCGTTTTAGCCAGATTGATCCCACCATTTTTATTGATGATGATGCCTGCCTGCCGGACGGACAGGGACAAGCTTATTATTCCTGGGGACAGTTTTCTGCTAAAATTGCAAAGATGAAACCCAACAGCATGACCGAGATTGATACATCTACAATTATTGATGGAGTTATCACCGATAAAGAACACCAATTCCATGAAGGGAATTTTATTATTAAACGAAACGGAATTTACTACATGGTTTACGCCCACAATGGGCAATATGAAATAGCAGACGATGGCAGAAGAAGCAGACATCCAACCTGCATTGGATACTCAACCAGTACTAACCCTATGGGGCCATATACCTACGGCGGAGTAATCATTGACAACAAGGGGTGTAATCCAGGCAATCATAATAACCATGGATCAATTGTTGAGTTTAATGGGCAATGGTACGTGTTTTATCATCGTAGCACCCATGGCAGTAAAATGATGAGAAAAGCCTGCCTTGAGCCTATCTTTTTTAACGAAGATGGAAGTATCGACGAAGTTGAGATGACCACACAGGGAGCCGGCGATCCACTTAATGCTTTTTCTAAAATAGAAGCGGAACAAACATGTTATCTAAATGGAAACGTTCGCGTGGAAACCTATTCCTTTGATTCCAACAACTTGTTAAATCCCAGCAATGTAGATCATCTCACCAAAATTTTTAATGGTGATAATGCTGCTTTCAATTACATAAATTTTGATAAAAATGCCAAATCTGTATCGGTACAGGTTGCACCCGGTGCAAAGGCGGGTAAAATTGAAGTTAAAATAGATAGCTTGCAAGGCCAATCCATTGCAGTAATTGATATACCTGGAAGCAGTGATGGGAAAATATGGAAGACGATTACGGCAGATATAAAAAAAACCAAAGGGATACATGCCGTTTATTTGGTTTTCTCAGCTGTAAACGAGGAAGCATTTAGTTTGGATTGGTTTAAGTTTAATAAGTTGTAACTCATTTTTCATGAAAAAATTAGCAAGCAGTATTATACTATTATGCGTTGTACTATTATCAACAGCATGTGCTACACAAAGACCCGAAAGAGAAAAAAGTAATAGGCCTAACATCCTCTTTATTGCCGTAGATGATTTGCGCCCCGAACTGAACTTTTACGGAGCTAGTCATATAAAATCGCCAAATTTAGACCAATTGGCCGCTCAAAGCCTTGTGTTTAACCGTGCCTATTGCAATGTGCCAGTATGCGGTGCTTCACGCGCCAGTTTGCTCACAGGTGCCCGACCCACAAGGCACAGGTTTGTCGATGCCCAAACAAGTAAAGACCACGACTATCCCGAGGCCGTATCACTGCCCATGTTATTAAAGCAAAATGGTTATACCACCATCTCAAACGGAAAAATATATCATCATCAGTATGACGATTCGCTGGCCTGGGATGAAAATTGGAAAGCCGATAGAAAATATGGGTATGCACTGGCAGAAAGTCGGGAAGTCCGAAAAAATACCTACCGTGGATTGCCCTTTGAATCGGCTGACGTACACGACTCCGTTTATAGTGACGGTAAACTGGCCTTAAAGGTAATCAAGGATCTGCGCAAGTTAAAAAACTCTAACAAACCATTCTTCCTCACCATGGGGGTTGCAAAACCTCATCTCCCATTTTGCGCACCCAAAAAATACTGGGATTTATATTCGAGAGATGATATCACGCTACCTGAAAACTATATCCAACCGGAATCAACTCCCAGCCAAGCTTTTCATAACTATGGCGAATTGCGCAATTACGAGAACATCCCCAAAAAAGGACATCTGTCCCAAGATTTGTCCAAAGAACTCATACATGGATATTATGCCTGCGTAAGTTACATAGATGCACAAATAGGTCTGGTACTGGATGAACTGGTAAATCTTGGATTGGACGAGAATACCATTGTTGTATTATGGGGCGATCATGGCTGGAATTTGGGCGATCACATGTTATGGTGCAAGCACTGTACCTTTGAAACAGCCTTGCGAACACCGCTAATATTAAAAGTGCCTGGCAAAACAAATGGCGAAAAAACCAATGCCATCACGGAATATATTGATGTTTATCCAACCTTGTGCGAACTTGCCGGACTGGATATCCCGACATATGTTGAAGGAAGAAGCATTGTGCCAATACTAAACGGAGGCAGTAGTGATAAAGATTGGGCCGTGAGTAAATTTAAGGATGCAGTTACTTTAATCAAAGGAGACCTTTTTTACACAGAATGGACGGATGGTGCCGGAGTGGCCTATGCTCGCATGTTGTTTGATCATTCAACAGACCCCATGGAGTTGGATAACCTGGCTGAAAAAAAAGAATATGAAGAAATAGTCGGTCAACTATCGGCTGAGTTAAGAGAAAAATGGGGTAAAAATTTTTTAAAATAAATAACGATGAAAAAATTCAAAATCTTTAAACTGACTTTGGTGGCTATGATTGTCACCGCTTCTTTCGGATGTGTATGCAGTCAGAACATACAGCCTCTTAAAACTGCCGAATTAGTCTATCAATACGAACTCACAAAAACTGCATTTTGTTCCGATGGCTCAGATCGGGCACGCAACGGCATTCCTCGATTTGCAGGCACTATGGTAGCCAAGGGCATCACCTATAAAAACTACCAATATGTAAGCTATTTCGAAAAAGACGGTAGCGTTGTGGTAGCGAGGCGCAATGTGTTAAAACCCAATTCGTGGGAGAAAACAAGCGTACCAAATTACACCATGAAATTGCATGACCGTCATCGTAAAATTGCGATTGGGATCTCCGAAGGCGATGGTGTTATCCATTTGGCTTTTGACCATCACAATACGCCAGTTCTTAATTATGCCCGCACAGCAGTGGGTGTTGCCTCCAATCCTGAAAAGGTAGCTTGGGATGATACTGTTTTTAAATATGTTCCAAATTTGGATATTCCCGAAAACACGGGAGAGGTAACCTATCCTTCTTTTTTCTCTTTGGCGGGGACAGGAGATATGATTATCTATTGGCGTACAGGTGGTGCCGAAGGTGGAGAAATGAACTTGGCGCATTATAGCAGCACAACCCATGACTGGGCTTTTATAGGGCAAATATCGTCAGAAAACGGGCACTACAACGGTATGTATGGTTCCAGGGGGCCCTACCATGCAGGCTTTAATTCCGACGCCGAAGGCAATATTCACCTGGCTTGGCTATGGCGTGAAAGAGAAGCATTGCGGGGGGGGTGAGAAATTTCGTTATGGTAACCACGGATTGTATTATGCAAATAGCTTGGATGGAGGCTTTTCATGGAACGATACGCACGGAAAGCTGCTTGCCGATACACGAAAAGGCCAACGTGTTTCAATTGATAGTATTGGCGGTACTGTTGTTGATATCCCAATGAAATCGGAACCATCAAACACCACCATCTTTTCCGAATTGGATCCGCTCACTGGGAACCTCCATGTAATGTCGGGGCATTACACCACAAGTACCACAAACACAAAAATGCATCACTATATACGCGAATCCACTGGTGATTGGACAAGTAAAATAACGGAATTACCCATAAGTGGGGGGGCGCTAAAGTTTACCGATGATTATCTTTTTTCTTTTTTGAGTGATAAAATATTTTTCGCAAAACGATCGGAAAACTTTTTGAACTGGGAGGAAATTTCCATCGCCAAAGAATTCCCTAAAGGATCATTTACTTGGGATTTGGGAAGGATAAATGAAGGTATTGTCTCCGTTTATATACAGAACAATCCAAATCATATTGGCGAACCTTCCCCGGTAGAAGTTTTTGATTTGAGAATTGCTGCAAAAAAGTAAAATTAGAAAAGTAAACCATGAAACGAGTCCTCGAAGGATCAGGAGAGAGTATGAGAATTCTTCACACACAACCTGTCCCGATTTAACGGGACAGGAGGTTATTTTTGGCGAGTTCCATCGAATACAGATAAAGAACAAATATTTATAATGAGATGAAATCAATTCTTATAACCCTCCTTGTTTTTCAGCTTTCCACTGTATTTTTAGTCGCGAAAGAACGTCCGTTTATTTTGGTAGATAAGCAGGATCGTGATATCATATTAAAAAAGATTGAAACACAAGCTTGGGCTAAAGATATTTATACGGATTTTATTGCGGATGTGGACCGCGAATTAAAATTACATCAGCAGAATCCCGAAAAATTTCTAAAACAACTGCCCTTTGATTGGTATCAGGCTAAGCCGGGTTTAACACCACCTTTTCATCTTACTTATCATATGGAGAACGGTGTGCATAAAAACCTGGACAATGCTACCGATAACGAGATGATCAATGCCCGCTTGCTCGAAAAGCACTTGCAGTTTGGCATGGATTGTGGCATGGCCTACTACCTCACCCAAGATATAAAGTACGCACAATGCGCAACAGATATTCTTCACTCATTTGTGCAGGGGGTGCTTCAATCCAAGGTGTCGGACTGGCGATCTCGTGGCGGTTGGCTATTCCCTGATGATGGATTTAGGGAGGTTCGCGAAATTGGCTCAAAGGTCCCGCTCATTTATGACTTTGTTGCTGAATTTGTTAAAAATGGTGGACGTGCTTATGACCTTGGGAAAAAGACAATGGTAAAATTTTCCATTTCATATGCCCAGCAAGTTTTCCGCACCTATGCCGATATAACTGTTAATTACGGCCATACTGGTTCAAATCACCCTATACTCGAAGCACCAAGTCTGGTTTACAATGCCTTGGCAATGGACGATGAAGAGGAACGCACAAAGCTACTCTCCTATTTTTTATCAGAAAATACCGATCATCAGGATGCCTTGAATACGATGGCAGCTATTTATAAGCATGAAGGTGATATTTGGCCCGAAACCTCCCAATATCTGAATGCCGCAGGCTCCATATTGACCCGCCTGATGCTCGTTGTTAACAAATACGATCCTTCATTGCACTTGGGGGCGAAATACGCCAACATCCTTTATTCACTGCCCAAACTGGATGATCTGGTGTATCCCAATAACGAAATAATTAGATGGGGCGACGGGAAACGACATGGCAGCGCGCCCTATAGCAGTTATGAGGATGCCTACCTTCTGGGGAAAATGGATGGCCTTGAAAAAATCACTAAAAAATTTGGCCCCTTGATCAATCGTGCCATAAAAGAAGGTAAATACAAACGTAAAGGAATGCAGGCCGTATTTTGGTTTGATAACAAAAATACAGACGATGCTGATTCCATTATTCTTCCGCGATCGGATCGAGTTTTTCATGCCGGTATTTTTTTGCAGCGCAATTTAAGTCCCACCCAAAAACCGCACGATGGACTCATGTGTTTTGTGGGTGGCGCGCACATGGTACACGGACATGCCGAAGGGATGAATATTGAGCTGTATGGCGAGGGCGAAGTGCTTGGCGTTGATAATGGACGGGGCAGTTACCAAAAGGAGATACATGAGAACTATTCCCGGATTTTTGCGGCACATAATACCGTTATAGTAAATGGCAGCTCCCAAGGCCAAGGTGGATGGTCCAACCTGGGGATAAACACCGTACAATTGGTTTCCATGGAACCTGAGGCTGGCGAAAAAGCCGTTTCCCCAAACTACTCGTTTACACAAACAAATTTTGTAGATGACAAAGGCGAAAAAGCCAAAGCAGTTCAAGAACGCACGCTGGCCTTGATTCGTACTTCACCAACAACAGGTTATTATGTCGATGTTTTTCGCTCCAAATCGGAACTGCCCAAGCAATACCACGATTATTTATACCACAACATTGGCGATACACTTATTTTTGGAAATCACGACATGGCATTCAGTTCCACGCCCAACAGGTATATGGCCAATGCTAATGCCTCCTGGGTGCAAAACAGACAATTCCGAAATCCGGGATGGTACTTTTTTAAGAATGTTCAAACATCAACTAAATATGAGAAAGATGTAGCAGCCCAATTTGCAGTTGAACGTTTAAAGGACAAAAAAATCTATATGCAACTATTTATTCCGGGCTTTAAACAACGGGAATATACCCAAGTAAAAGCACCGCACACTTTTGATGCGCCAAATCCCTATAACAACTTGCTAACACCAACCATGGTCATTCGGCAATATGGTGAAGCATGGGAAAACCCCTTTGTAGTGGTTTATGAAGCGTTTAATGAAACCGAAAAAAATCCATCTATTCAATCAGTTGAAAAACTGGAACAAAATGGGGTTTATAAAGGTCTAAAAATAAGTAGTCGTACCAAAGAGAAAACACTCATACAATACATCATTACACAATCTAAGGGCGAAACCTATACAGCTGATTCTTTGCATATCCGGTTTTCCGGAACCTTCGCTGTTATCACACTAAATTCGGACAATGACTTGTACGATATGTATATAGGCGAAGGCGACTTGTTACAATACAAGGATGTATTGCTGAAACCTTCTGAAAATTCAAGATCAGCTTACAAACAATTTATCCAATAAAACCGCGCATTGATGAACAGGAATAATAAAAAACATAACTTTTTTTCGACCATGGCTTTATGCCTGGCGTTTACATCCATCCTTTTTATATTTGAAGGATGCCAGGCTCAGGGTACGATATCAAAGAAAACTTGGTTTATTGATACCGAAAGCTACCAACAGCAACTGGCCTTAATTCAGCAAAAAGATAGCGATGCTATGAATACCTATCAGAACTTGATACAACAAGCTCAAAAACAATTGGATAAAGGCCCTTACTCGGTTATGCACAAAATAACGCTCCCGCCCAGTGGCAGCAAGCACGATTATCTAAGCCTGGCACCGTATTTCTGGCCCAATCCCGATACACCCAACGGATTGCCCTATATTAGAAAAGATGGAGAGGTAAATCCCGAAACCAGAGATGACTTTACTGATTACGAAGAAATGGGTCGTTTTTTTAATGCGGTAGGTACTTTGGGAAAAGCCGCCTATTTTTCGGGAGATACCGTTTTTGCAAACAAAGCTTTAAAATTAATTGCTGTCTGGTTTTTGAACGAAGAAACCCGCATGAATCCAAATCTGAACTACGGTCAGGGCATTCCGGGCATAAACGATGGCCGTCCATTTGGCATCATTGAATTTGGGGGCATTAAAAATGTGATGACAACACTTGAATTATTAAAATTACAAGGCACACTTCCATCCGAAACTGAATCAGGAATAAAAAATTGGTTATTGCAATATGTTCATTGGCTCGAAAATAGCGAATTGGGCATCATGGAAAAAACCAGGAGCAACAACCATGGCACACATTACGACGATCAATTGTGTACCATTTTATTCTATTTGGAAGAGAAAGAAAAGGTGAAACAGCACTTGGAGACAGTTACAAAACCGCGTATAGGCCAGCAAATTGAGCCAGACGGCAGTCAGCCTTACGAACTAGAACGTACAAAAGCCTTTAGCTATTCCACCATGAATTTATCGGGCTTAACCACGCTGGCAGAATATGGTAAAAAAGTAAATGTTGATTTATGGAATTATGAAACTGAGGATGGCCGTAGCATCAAAAAAGCATACCATTTTTTAATACCCTACATCGCAAATGATAAAGAATGGGATTATCAACAAATAAAACAAGAATCAAGCTACAAGGAACGCTTTGCGAAGCTTCTGCTTTATGCCGGCAAAGAGTTTAATGAGCCAGAATATGTGAAAATAGCTGAAAAGTTCTTTGCTTCTCAAAAAGAGAATTAAAAGGATTCTGTAAAACCTTATAAAAAAACAAATGGCATCTTTAAAGTGGAATAATAAAATGAAAACATCAACAGCCTTTATCTTGTTGATGTTTATGTGCAGCTGTACATTTAATAATTTAGATAAAGTTAACGTTCGAAACAAAACAGACTTCAACAGTGGATGGCTATTTGCACTTGGGGATCATCCCAATGCACACGAGAGCAGTTTTTCCGATGCGGAATGGGCGAATGTTCAATTGCCACATGATTGGAGCATCGAAGGAAAAATAGACAAAGATAATCCATCTGGTCATTTTGGAGGTTTTTACCCTGGGGGCGTGGGGTATTATCGCAAAACATTTGCCTACAACCAAAGCTGGAAAAACAAACTTGTACATATTACTTTTGATGGGGTATTTAAGGACAGCGAGGTGTGGATAAATGAACATTATTTGGGCAAATATCCCAATGGATACATCGGTTTCACCTACGATTTAACCCCATATTTAGTGGACGGAAACAACTTACTGGTTGTAAGGGTCTGTCTCTTATACACATCT